>NZ_JBBGYW010000004.1:0-524112 GCF_037479515.1 Ochrobactrum sp. MYb379 | reverse complement strand
CCAACTTTAATCTCAAAGGCCGAAGCCTAAGATCAAAGCCAGGTAACATATTCTATCAAGAAACGTGTCCGCCAAAGTTCTGTTCGAATATTCCAAATCTCTTACAAGACCCGAAACATTCAGCAGACAATGCCGCCCACGTTTCTCTTTCTTCTGTATAAAATTATCAAAGAACAGACAGTTCAAAACCGTCGAAAACTCTTCCGCTTAACTCCGCGCTCCAATCTCAATCACCAGAACCATTCGGCCCCAACTCTCAATCTCGTCTCGCTCCGTCGCTGCGGTGCCGGGTATCTAGTCTACATCGTAAACCGTGTCAACCCATTTTTTTCAAGAAATTCACAGCCTTATCAACCGTTCCTTCCTCAATACATCAACAAGACTTCCATCTCACTAATGCCGCTCAACTAACCACTCTCAACATCTCTGTCAATCGCTATTCGCTGAACTACAAGGACGAGGCAACCTGCCGCTAGCAGCGTCGCCGCCCTCGTTGATCGCCATATAGACCCTACTTCCCAAAACTGTCAACGAACTTTCACAAAAAATCCCAAAGTTTCTTTCCACAGCAAAACCAAAGCAATTTTATCAATTCTTAACCAACACAAACAACCCGATTCTGTCGTGAGAATGATAAAGGGCGCTCAACGCGCCCTCACCTAGCCTAGTCCCTATATATAAGCACTCAGTCGGCACGCGAACTCGACCAGCCCATCCGTTCCCCAACACCATCTGCCATGGCCTGCAGAATGATGACCGCTGATGCAGCGCCGGGGTCCATATGACCAAGCGAGCGTTCACGAAGACGCGCAGCGCGTCCCTTGGTGGCGATCATCGAACGGGTCGTGTTGGCGCCAGCCGTGGCAGCGGCGACAACCTTGTTCCAAAACTCGGCAGAACTTTGATTAGCAGACACGGCCATTTGTGCGGCTTCAGCAGCAGGCAGCCATGCATCCAGCATTGTCTTGTCGCCACGCTGTCCATGGCCTCGCTCACGAATGCCAACGCCGATGGCCTCAATGATGATCGCAAAAGTCGCCAGATCAAGATTCTTGCGGCCTTCCGTTGCCTTTGCGGCACGGCGGAATCCAGTGGCATAAAGCGGCCCAGTTGATGCACCAACCGCATTAATGAATGCGGTTGCCGCCGTATTGAGAACTTTCGAAATGTCGGCATCGTCGAGATTGAGCTTCGACAATTCGCTACGCACGGCCTGAAAGCCGAGAGCCATTGTCGTTCCATGGTCGCCGTCGCCGATTGCGCCGTCAAGTTCGGACAGCCTATCGCGTTCCGCTTCAAGCGACGCAGAAGCAGCATCAAACATATGGGCAAGACGACGAGCCGCAGTTTCCGACATGGATTTTCTCCTCAAACCTTATAACTGCAACGGGCGTCGCTCACCATAAGGCGTATGCTAATTTACTTTCAGGCGCAGTGAAACGATAGAACTCAAAGACGCTGTTAGCTAATTTTGAGAGCAGCAGTTTCACATGGATGTAGCAGCATTTCTGACAGTTCATGATCAAGATGCATGATCGATATCGACGCGCCCACCATATCCAGAGACGTGCAATAATGCCCGATCCAGTTGGCTTCAATATGAATGTTCTTAGCTTCAAGTCGTTGCGCCACACGCCGGTAGAGAATGTAAAGTTCCATCAGCGGTGTAGCTCCGAATGAATTGACCAGTACCGCCACGCGATCACCCGGCAGAGCCTTCATTTCATTGAAGATTCTGTCCATAATGCCATCAACAATTTCATCTGCCTGACGAATACGATCACGCGATACACCCGGCTCGCCGTGAATGCCAACGCCGATTTCCATATCTTCGGGGCCGATTTCAAAATTATGCCGTCCAGTTTGCGGCAGTGAACCCGGCTCCAGTGCCACACCAATCGTATAAGTCCGCGAGTTGGCCTTACGTGTAACAATCTCGCAGGCATCAAGCGACAGGCCTTTATCACAGGCGGCGCCCGCCACCTTGAAGACGAAGAAATTGCCTGCCACGCCGCGGCGCCCATCCTTGTCATCGATTGGCGATGAGGCGATATCGTCGGTAGTGAGAACCGTCTTGATCCTGACGCCCTTTTCCTCGGCCACTTCAGCCGCCATCTCGAAGTTCATGACGTCGCCGGCATAATTGCCATAGACGAAGAGAACGCCTTCGCCGTTGGAAGTTGCCAGCGCGCATTGCACAATCGGATCGGGCGGAGGCGACGAGAAAACATTGCCGACCGCAACAGCGTCTGCAAGGCCCTTACCCACATAGCCCACAAAGCATGGCTCGTGACCGGCACCACCGCCAATCACCAACCCCACCTTGCCGGGGCGCGGACCATCCCGCGCGACCAGTGCCCGGTTGGAGCCTCCAATTGGCTGCACGAATTTGCTATGGGCCCGAACAATGCCATCGAGCATTTCTTCAACCACCTCGTTCGGATTGTTGAGGAGCTTCTTCACCCGCACGCGGAAAGCTGTAGGAACCTGATTGGTTTTAGGCTTCTGCGAAAGACGCGCATCAAGATCAATGACGCCATCGGCGCGCAAAATACCAAGCCCAGTTGCAGCATCAGTCACAAGCACATTGATAAAGCCGCCGCGAAGTGCTGCCAGAAGCGCTGGCACCTTGTCAAAACCGCCTGCAACCGCAATACGGGTATGAATCTGCCGAAGCTTATCGAGCGAAATACCGATCGTCCGCTCATCAAGCGGTCCTGCAACGGGTTTCCCCCGCTCGTCAATAAAACGGCCTGCCACAACACCGACAGCACCCGCTGCAAGATATTGTTGCAGAGAAACTGACTCAAAAAATCCACTCGTGTGGATGGTGGAATTAGCACGCAGCGAAGAAATCCCGAAAAGAATGCGATTGGCATTCTCAAGGGTCGCAAATTGTTCCTGAAGCAAAGGCTCTTCGAGCAAAACGTCCCGCGTCTGCTGAGAACGCAACATGGCAGGTGCCATGATATTGACGCAGCGTGCCGAGACGGCCTCTGCGAGCGCTGCCGCACAACGTTCGGGCGTATATGGAAATGACGCCGTGGTGCCGCCTGTCGCCTGCACGACGGTCATGTCCTGCAACGAACCAATCGAAGTCTGCTCACCGACTGAAAGCACTGTACGTCCCCACGCGACTGCGAGTGTATCGCCGGATTTAAGGATTTTGTTGAGCGCGTGTGCGCCTGCAACGCCAAGCCGATCAATCAACGGGCGGGCATTGTCATCATGGGGGAGAATTAAACAGTCTGTCAGGCCGAAATGACGCTTCAACTCCTGAGCAACAGACAGCGATTCCAGCCGCCCGCCCTCAAGGGAGATATTGACGATGCCCTTATCTCGCGCTTCAGCCAGATAGCTGTTCACGGTGGCGCGCGAAATACCCATGACATCGGCGATCTCGCTCTGCGTCAGGCCGTCTTCGTAATAAAGCCAGCAGGCCCACACATAGGGATCATCGCCATAACGCATCGGAATCGTGATCGAACTATCGCTTGCAGTGGCCTTTGGCTTGCCAAGTTTGCGCGATGTGTTGGGCTTGAGCGTCATGCGATTATCTGTTGCCTCTCTCCTGCGCAGCAAACATGAAAGCGTTCAAACGCAATTGCAACATGATGAAACGAATTTGGCGCCTGAACGTGTGGACCCACACAGTTTTCAGACGCCAAACTTAAAATCGGGACAGAAAGCCTTACTGCAAGCGGCTCTTTGCCTGTGCTGCAAGATCAGTCAGAATCAGTGCGCAGGATGTTGCACCCGCATCAAGGACACCCAGCGAACGCTCACCGAGACGGCTTGCGCGACCGATCTTTGCCACGAGATTAAGTGTGGAGTCGCGACCCGCTTCAGCAGCAGCCGACAAAGCATCCAAACTTTCAGCAAAGGACTGGCCCTTGCCGTTTGCTTCGTCAAAAGCGGTGATTGCCGGGATCAGCGTGTCGAGCAGCGTCTTGTCACCAAGCTTTGCCGAACCGATTGACTGGATGCCGTCAAGACCTGCATGAAGCATGGTGCTGAACGTGGCTGCGTCGATATTTTCAACGCCTTCCAGCTTTTCTGCGAACTCGTTGAACATTACGCCATAAAGCGGACCCATTGAGCCGCCAATTTCGGTCAGCAGAATCGTCCCGAGCGTATCAAGGCCTTCAGCAAGCGTTACCTCCTTGCCGCGCAGGCGCTCGGCTGCGAGGCCGAAACCCTTGGCCATGTTCACACCATGGTCGCCATCGCCGATCTTGCCGTCGATTTCGCTTAAGTAAGCTTTGTTTTCGATAATCCGGTCTGCAAGCGAAAGAACGATCTCACCCGATCCGGCATTCTTGAATGTCTGCATTATATGCTTCTTTCTTACAAAACCGTCGTGCAACGGGCTTCTACATCCAGCAGTGTTTTCAGTTCATCATCCAACGCCATGATTGTCAGTGTAGCGCCAACCATTTCGAGCGACGTGAAATAATTGCCGACATAGGTGCGATAAATCTTGAGACCGCGTGCAGTGATTTCCTGCTCGATGGTATCGTTGAGGATATAAAGCTCGTTGATCGGGGTTGCGCCAAGTCCCGAAACGAGAACCGCAACTTCTGTGCCTTCGGGCAAATTGTGATCGTCGAGAACGATCTTGCTCATGTCCCTGGCAACTTCGTCAGCACGCTTCAACGGCTCAACGCGGACGCCCGGCTCGCCATGATGACCGATGCCGACTTCCATCGTGCCCGGCTCGATCTGAAAGTTCGGATGACCGACAGATGGCAGTGTGCACGGACCAAGACCAACGCCAATCGAACGGCAATTGTCGATAGCCTTCTGTGCCGTTGCCTGAACTTCCTGAAGGCTTGCACCCGATGCAGCCTTTGCACCGCCAACTTTCCACATAAAGATTTCGCCAGCAACGCCACGGCGCTTTTCGCGTTCTTCGATAGGAGCGGAACAAACGTCGTCATTGGCAACAACGGTCAGGATTTCAATTCCGACCTTGGCAGCAAGCTTGATCGCCATTTTGACGTTCATGTTATCGCCAGCATAGTTGCCGTAAAGACAGACAACGCCCTTGCCGCCATTTGCTTCACGCGCAGCATCGTAGAAGCTCTTGGCAGTTGGCGAAGAGAACAGTTCGCCAACTGCAACCGCGTCAAGCAGGTTTTTGCCGGTATAGCCGATGAAAGCTGGCTCATGGCCCGAGCCACCACCCGTGATAACGCCAACTTTGCCCTCAAACGGTGCATCTTTAGCGACAACCACGCGCGGGTTTTCCGTCGAAAGCCGGACAAGGTCCTTATGCGCCTTAATGAAACCCTTAACGGTATCTTCGACCACTTCATCCGGGTTATTGATAAATCTTTGCATTTTGCACCTATCGAAGGCGAGAGATAAGTTCCCGCTCTGTAATTTTAAAGCCGAACTTCCGGCCCCGAACAATCGTCAGACTGTCGGCATACTTAGAGAATTGTGTAGCCACCATCGATCAGGAGGTCTGCACCATTTATCATGTTTGCGCCACTGGATGCGAGGAACACTGCAGCGGCAGCAATTTCTTCCGGAAAGGCAAAACGTCCGGTTGGAATGCGCTTCTTGGCAGCTTCGCCCTTTTCGCCATTCCAGGCCTTCTTGCCGAGCTCTGTGAGAACGATGGTCGGCGAGATCGTGTTGACGGTGATGCCATATTTGCCCCATTCAGCAGCAAAGGTTTTCGACATACCGATAACGCCGAACTTCGATGCACAATATGCAACGTGGTCTTCAATCGCCACGGTGCCAGCCTGAGAGGCGAGATTGACGATCTTGCCTCCTTTGCCCGCAGCGATCATGGCGCGGCCTACTTCCTGCGTAACAAGGAAGCTGCCCTTGAGGTTGATTGCAATCGTGCGATCCCAATCGGAAATGGTTAGATCTTCGGCAGGGGCTAAGAAAACAACACCGGCGCTGTTTACAGCAATATCGATCTGTCCAAACGCTTCGACCACGCCCGATACAGCAGCCTTCACCGAAGCCGGATCAGATACATCGCAGACGAAAGGTTTTGCATCCGCTCCAAGCGCTTCTGCCTTAGCGCGCGCCTGATCAGCATTGATATCAAGCACAGCAACCTTTGCACCCTTGGCAGCAAATGCCTCAGCAACAGCCGCGCCAATACCGGAAGCAGCACCAGTTACCAGAGCAACTTTACCGTTGAGCGGGAAGTTGAGGTCGATTTGGGGAGATTGGTCGGACATTGTTTGATCCTCGGCGTTGTGAGGGTAGCGGGAATTTTTAGGGTGCGGGATGAGCCGGGGGCTGCCCATCCCGCCGTTCTCTATTACTTGCGTGCTTCGAGCAGCTTGTCGACGTTGTCGGCAGTTACTGGCGTCCAAGGAACATTGTATTCCTTGTCCTTACCGTCGTTGAACGGCATGTCAGGATACTGCGCCCAAATGTCGGACTGTGGCTTGTAGTCACCCTTCTTCGCGTGAAGAATTGCGAGGTCCATTGCACCCTGCGCCTGAGCGCGTGCATCCTGAAGGATCGACGTCATGGTGCCAGCCTTAACAGCATTCAGCGCATCGGTCACACCGTCGATACCAGCGATCGCAAAGTCATCGACCTTGAGGCCTGCCGACTTGATTGCTTCAATCGCGCCGAGTGCCATTTCGTCGTTCTGACCAATGACGCCGTTGATTTCGCCCTTATGCGAAGTCAGCCAGTTTTCCATCAGGGTCTGTGCTTCAGCGCGCGACCAGTTAGCGGTCTGCTGCTCAAGAACCTTGACGTCCGGGCATTCAGCAAGCGCCTTCTTGTTGCCTTCGAGGCGCGAAACCTGCGAGGACTGGCCAATCGGGCCTTCGATGATCACAACATTGCCCTTACAGCCGATCTTATCGAGAACGTTCTTAGCTTCCATGTAACCGGAAACCGCATCGTCAGAACCGACATAAGAAGCCAGAAGATCGGAATTTACGCGGGTGTTGGAACCAACAACCGGAATGTTTGCGTCAGCTGCTGCCTGAACAGCGGTTGCGCCAGCTTCAACGTCGATTGGCACGAAGATGATCGCGTCAAATTTCTGCGTGATCATGTTGTTAAACTGTTCCTGCTGAACGAGCGCATCATAGCGACCGTCGAAAACAGTGAGCGAAACTTCGCCGCTCTTCACAGCAGGATGTTCTTTCAGAGCTTCAGACCAGATCTGCATGAATTCAGCATTCAGGCCGTAAGGCGCTGCGCCAATCTTCAGCTTTTCCTGAGCATGTGCAGCGCCTGCAAACAGGGCCGTGGCAGATGCCAAAGCAATAAGCAATTTCTTCATCGGTATTCTCCTCCACAATATCCGCCATGACTAAATGTGCGGTGTTCGTTGCGCCAGGTGACTGGCAATTAGAAAACTCTGAAAATCAGGCGTTCTGGTTGCGTTTTTGATCGAGCATCACAGCACCGACGATCAACGCGCCCTTGAGAACTTGCTGGTAGTAAGATTCGATACCCATCAGATCGAGACCGTTGTTCATCACGCCAATAATGAGCGCGCCAATCAACGTTCCGGTCACACGGCCAACGCCGCCCGAAAGGCTGGTGCCGCCGATCACAACCGCAGCAATTGCATCGAGTTCGTATGCAATACCGGCCTGTGGCAGTGCCGATCCGGTACGGGCTGCAAGCATCATGCCTGCAAGACCAGAAAGCGCGCCAGAGATGACATAGACAGAGAAGCGGACGCGGGTGACATTAATACCCGATGTCTTTGCTGCATGTGGATTGCCACCAACGGCATAAATGTAACGACCAAAACGGCTGCGCGAGAGCACCCACCAGGCAGCTGCAAACACGATCACCAGAATGATCACAGGCATTGGAATGCCGAAGATTTTTTCTGTACCGATCCAGCGGAAATCAGGTGTCAAAGCAGGCACAGGCTTGCCGCCGCCATAGATAAGCGTCATGCCGCGTGCTGCCGAAAGCATACCAAGCGTTGCAACGAATGCAGGCACTGAGAAACGCGAAACGATCCAGCCAACCAGTCCGCCGCAGGCGCAACCAACCGCAAGACCAGCAGCAATAGCAACAATTGCCGGGTAAGGGCCGCCCGCAACTCCCGCAGTTGCTGAGGTTGTTGCAAGACTTGCTGCAACAATGCCGGTCAGCGCTGCAACCGAGCCAACAGACAAATCAATGCCGCGCGTCAGAATAACAAACGTCATGCCAACAGCCAAAACGCCGTTGATTGAGGTTTGCAGCAGCACGTTTGAGATATTGCCCGTTGTCAGGAAGTATGGATTTGACACCGACAAAATGAAAACCAGAAGCAGGAAAGCGAGGAAGATGCCGTATTCCTGAATGATCAACCGGCCCTTTTCAGAAGCGAACCAGCTGGTCGATTGTGTGTTTTCGTTGTTGCTCACGTTTTCTAGCCTCTCCCAGCCTGCCAATGTCAGGCTTAATTCTCAATCTTGCGCGCAGAGCGACATCCATTGTCAGGTAGACAGATGCACCAGCTTTTGTGCATCAGTGTCGGCCCTGTCATAGACGCCAGCCGACTTGCCCTGCCGCATCACAAGGATGCGGTCAGACATGCCCAGAACTTCGTCGATTTCGGATGAAATCATAACGACGGTTCCGCCTGACGCAGTGAATTCGCAGATGATGCGATAGATTTCGCGTTTTGCGCCCACATCCACACCGCGTGTTGGCTCATCGAGCAGCAACAAGCGCGGATTACGCAGGAACCATTTACCCAGCACAACTTTCTGTTGATTGCCGCCCGAAAGACCTGAAACCGGCATCGTATCGCGTGCTGCCTTGATGCCGAAATGCTCAATCATTTTCGCGCTTGCTGCAGCTTCTTCGCGCTGGCGCATAGCAAATGACGGGCTCATTTCAGGCAGACTCGCAAGGCAGATATTGGCGCGCACGCTGTCTGTGAGGTTAAGCCCCGTCAGCTTGCGGTCTTCGGTAACAAAGGCAATGCCTTCAGCCATTGCATCCGCAGGCTTGCTCACTTTAAGCGCGCGGCCTTCAAGCTTTATTTCGCCCTTGCTTGCCTTGTCGAGACCGAAGATGCAGTTGAAAATTTCGGAACGACCCGAACCCATCAGGCCGTAAATGCCAAAGATTTCCCCCTTACGGACCGAGAAAGAAATGTCTTCAATCTTACCCGGCAGAGCAAGATCGGAAACCTCGAAGCCAATCTGATCGGCCGGCTCATTGGTCTTGATAAATTCTTCGCCAAGCTCGCGCCCAACGATCAGACGGATCAGTTCCGGGCGATCAATATCGCTCAGCGCACCCGAACCGACATAACCGCCATCGCGGAAAACCGTATAGGAATCTGCAATCTGGAAAATCTCAGACAGTCGATGCGAGACATAGACAATGCCTTTGCCCTCAGCCTTGAGACGCTCGACTGCCTTAAACAGATGCTGCGCTTCTTTTTCACCGATGGCCGATGTCGGCTCATCCATGAAGATCACATCAGCATTGTGACTGAACGCCTTGGCGATTTCCACGAGCTGCATCTGCGCAACGGACAACTGGCTCATCACCTGTGTCGCGCGAATGTCGAACTCCAGACGATCCAGAAGCGCCTGCGCTTCACTGTTCATCTTCTTGAAATCGATACCACCAAATCGCGTTGAAGGTTCGCGACCGAGATAGATATTTTCTGCGACACTCATATGCGGAACAGGGCTCAGCTCCTGCTCGATAATCGCAATGCCGGATTTCAGCGCTTCCGCAGGCGTCGAATACTGGACCTCTTCGCCGCGCAGCCAGATCTTGCCGCCGTCGCGCTGCTGGATACCCATCAGAATGGAGAGGAACGTGGATTTGCCTGCGCCATTACCACCGCACAGCGCATGGACCGAGCCTGCACGCAGTTCCAGCTGGCCATTGCGAAGTGCTGCTACACCGCCGAACGATTTTTTTAGGCTCTCAACTTTTAATAGCGTCTGCACGGCATCCTCCTTGACCACGCATGACAAAAATCAACAATTGATCGACAAATGTCAATATAAGAATTTTACATTTGTCGAGTTTTATACGTCATTTGTAATTTTGGCGATAATTTTGGCTTTAAAAATACGATGTAAATAACTGAAAATACGCCTGATATTATCATTGCAGTAATCCTACTTTGTCGCCTTTCCGTCCCGTAGAACGAGGCGGATACGGCTTCTCAAACGGGCTTTGTCAACAAAAAAATTTACAGTTGATGGGTTATTGCCTGTTCGGTTGTGAACATTAGGCGAGGCAAAGAGGAATGGCCATTGACTTCAAAGGGGCTCATTTTCATAAAAGTGTCGTGCTTTATGCCGTGTACTTTTACCTTCGTTACCCTGGCTCCTATCGCGACCTTCAAGAAATTATGGCTGAACGTGGCGTAAATGTAGATCGTTCAACATTGAACCGTTGGGTCGTTCGATACTCTCCTCAGATTGCGGATCAAGCTCAGAAGCGTAAGCGGCCAACGTCTGGCTCTTGGCGGGTCGATGAAACCTACCTAAAGGTCAAAGGGAAATAGACCTATCTGTACAGAGCCGTTGATCGTGACGGCCAAACCTTGGAATTTATGCTCTCGGAGCGCCGAAATCTCAGTGCAGCGAGGCGTTTCTTTAAGAGAGCCATTGCAAGCAATGGTGTTCCGCACAAGGTTGTCATTGAAAAAAGCGGGGCCAATCTGGCTGGTGCACAGGCTGTAAACTGCATCTTGAAAATGACAGGTGCTGGTAAGTTGATTGAAATTCTGCAAGTCAATTATCTCAACAACATCCTTGAACAGGACCACCGGTTCATCAAACGGATCACCAAACATATGTTAGGTTTCGCGGCAGCAAATCATTTTCTGGTGCCCCTCCCCCAATCCGTAATCATAAAGCGCAATATTTATAATCCGGACAACGCCACGACGGGATCAAGTTGCGACGCGCTTCTTGCCGGAAGGTATCCAAAGACCACGCCGATGAGTGTCGAACACAGAAACGCCGTCACGATTGATGTTGTTGAGTAAACGAAGCTGAAATCACTACTGAACAGGCTGAACAAGGTGCCGAAACCCAGCGCCGTGATAATGCCGAGCACACCGCCAAACAGACATACAAGCACCGCTTCAATCAGGAACTGTCGTAAAATATCACTCTGTCGTCCGCCGACAGCCATTCTGACACCGATTTCCGAAATTCGCTCGGATACGGTTACGAGCATAATATTCATCACGCCAATGCCACCGACGATCAATGATATGACAGCAATAGCCGCAACCAGAAGTGTCATCGTCTGGGTCGCACTTGTGATCGTCTTGCGAATATCATCAGTGTTCAGGATATAAAAATCCGTTGTTCCGTGCCGTTGAGTTAGGAAATCAGTCACGGTCTGTTCAGCCAATGCCGTATCAATACCGTCTTCAACTTGCAAAGTGATACTGCGCAAGGAGTTGCTGCCCAAAAAACGCGACTGGACCGTGGTGTATGGCAGATAAAGCGACAGGTTCTGGTTGGAGCCAAAGCCACCTTGCTGTGGCTCCATCACCCCAACAATGCGCACGGGGACAGTCCCGATCAGAAGCACCTGCCCGACCGGACTTTGGTTGGTGTCTGAGAACAGAGCATTTTTGGTATTTTGATCAATGACAACATCCTGCGCGATTCTGCGTACACTATCATTGTCGAAGAATTGACCGTCTGCAATTTTGCTGCCCTTAGCAACGAAGTATTGCTCACTGACCCCGTTCACCTGTGCATTGGATTCTTTCGAGCCAAATCGGACAGTGCTGCTTGTTGAAACCGTGGGTGTCGCCGCTTTCACATAAGGCTGCTTTGTAAGTTCAGTTGCGTCTGAAACCACCAATGTCGTGATCTTGCCAGAACGAACATCGCCGAAGTCCTTGCCAGCAAATATCTCGAGCGTGTTGGTGCCCAGGCTGGAAATATCGGCAAGAACCTTTTGTTGAGAGCCTTGACCCAGTGCGACAACGCTCACGACTGATGCAATACCGATGATAATACCAAGCATGGTCAAAAACGTACGTAATTTGTGTGCACGCATTGACAGCATTGCCATCAGAAATGCTTCACGAATGGCGCCAGTTACAGCGTGAAGAGATAGAGCCGGTTTCGTATTGCTCGACACTTTTTCCTGTGGGAGGGTTGCGACGGGCGTGGATTTTTCGACTTGCCGATCTGCAATTATCTCGCCGTCACTAATCTCAATTATTCTGTCGGCCTTATTGGCAATCGACATATCATGCGTAACGATAATGACTGTGCGGCCCTCAGCATGAAGCTCGCCGAGAATGCGAAGAACTTCTTCCCCGCTCTGTTTATCAAGCGCGCCCGTTGGTTCATCAGCGAGAATAAGGTTGGCATTGTTCATCAATGCACGCGCGATTGACACGCGCTGTTGCTGCCCGCCGGAAAGCTGCCCCGGTTTATGATGAAGACGCTCGCCCATACCCAAACGCTGTAGCAAAGCAGTTGCGCGTTTCGCACGCGTTGCAGGATCGACACCGGCATAAATCGCAGGAATTTCAACATTTCCAAGTGCCGTCAGTTCAGCCAAAAGATGGTAGCGCTGAAAAATAAAGCCGAAATGCTCACGACGCAAAGCCGCCAGCTCGTCGGCATTCATCAATGCTGTTTCGCGCCCTGAAACCTCAAAGCTTCCCGATGTCGGGCGATCGAGGCAGCCAAGAATATTCATCAAAGTTGACTTGCCAGAACCCGATGCGCCAACAATCGCAACCATTTCACCGGCGTGAATCGTTAAGTCGACATCTTTCAAAACGGCAATCGAACTATACCCCGATGGATATTCCCGTCGGATTGCTTTGAGTTTAATAAGCGGATCGGTCATCGTCAGAAGCCCATCGGCGGAGGTCCACCGCGATTATTCGATCCTGAATTAGCGGAGGCAGACAATTCGCCTGTGATCACGCGGTCTCCTTCGTCAAGACCGGAGCGGACTTCAACATTGACTTTATTGTTGAGGCCAATTTCTATTTCTTTGGTTTTGATTGCGCCACCTGGCTCGACAACACGCACACTATAGCGATTGTCACTATTCGAACGTCCTAAAGCGGAAGAGGGTATCGTTAAAGCATCTTTTGCCTGACCAAGCACGATATGCACTTCGGCTGTCATATATGTGCGCAAATGACCATCAGGATTTGGAACCGTAAAGAGACCATTGTAATAAATCGCTTCGGAAGAAGAGCTGCTGCTGGATGAGGACGAGGAACTTGTGCTGGAAGAGCTGAAACTGCTGTCGCTTCTGATCGATTCAGGTGCAGGCTCGACCGACTGAAGTGTTGCATCATAACGACGATCCTGATCGCCCAGAACAGTGAAATAGAGTGGCAGGCCCGGCTTGATCCGAACAATATCGGCTTCCGAAATTTCCGTGTAAACGGTCATGCGGTCGAGCTGGCCAAGGATGACTATTGTTGGCGCAGACTGCGATGCGTTAACGGTCTGCCCTTCCTGACTGACAATTGAGAGCACAGTGCCTTCAATTGGTGCTGTGATCTGGGTGTAACCAAGGTTTGCTTTCGCTGTTTCAACGGCAACCTCTGCCTCCCTGATCTGCGCACCGATCGACTCAATCTGTGCCTGCGTTATATCCAGATCAGCCGCTGCTGTGTCGTAATCTGCCTGCGAGACAGCATGTCTGGCAAGCATGGTTTTCTGGCGGCTCAAGGTCTGTTGGTTCAGCTGGAGAGTTGCCTGCTTTTCTTTCAGCTGTGCCTTCATATTGGCAAGTGCTGCTTCTGAGGTGCGCAGATCGTTCTTCTGCGTTGTCGAGTCAATTTCTGCAATCAGATCATTGGCTTTAACAAGCTGACCGAGTTCCACCTTCACAGACGTGATACGTCCCGAAGCCTGCGCACCCACAGCGACAAGACGAACAGGCTTGATTGTTCCTGTGGCGAGCACTGTGACGTCAATATCGCCGCGCGTTGCAACGGCAGTCATAATTGACTGCGTTTGCGAGGCTGATTGACCGTAGAAGTAATAATAACCGCATAGGGCGACGGCGATAATCACAGCAGCCAAGATAGACAGACGTTTGAAACCCATTACCGAAAACCCTGAAGCTGCTGCATTATCTTACGTAAAACCATGTTATTGCGTTGATGCCTTGGTGACAGCGCCATGTTGCTGAAGATGAGGCCCTGTGTTGGTGTCAGCGATCTCTGGCTTTGCCACTTCAACAGCGCCACTCCAACCACCACCAAGTGCTTTATTCAATGCGATATAGTCTGTGGAGATGGCCACCTGACTGCTCAGCAGTGAATCTTCTGCCGAGTAAAGCGAGCGATCAGCCTCAAGCAGATCAAGGAAGCTCGTCGTGCCGGACTGGTAAAGCGAACGCGCGAGCGAAGCGGCCTCACGATAATGGCGTGCAGAAACGGAGAGCTTCGACGACTTGATGCGTTCTTGCGCAAGCGAAACCATAGCATTATCAACGTCTTCAAGTGCGGTGAGGATCGATGATCTGTAGGCGATAAAATACTGATCGCGCTGTGCTTGGGCGACTTCAACGGCTGCTTTGAGTTTTCCGGCATTGAAGATCGGAACACTCAAGCTTGGGCCGAAAGACCAGCTGATTGAAGAGCTTTTGCCAAGATCACCAAGTTGCGAACCGGAGGTTGCGATACTACCGGTAAGGCTGACGCTTGGATAGCGTGCTGCTTCTGCCTGCCCGACCTTTGCAGTATATTGCGCGTATTGACGTTCTGCCAAGCGTACATCGGGGCGGGTCAGGAGTATGTCAGCCGGTATGCCCGTGGGCATTGGTAATTTTGGTTTTGGAATTGCTTTGACAGGCTTCATGCGATCAGCAAGTGCTGATGGTGCGCGGCCCGTCAGTACCGACAACCGGTGAACTGATTGCGCATAGGACGATTCAAGATCAGGGATAGCAGCTTCAGTTGATGCGGCCTGTCCCGATGCATTCGAAAGATCGACTGCCGAGGAAGCACCGGCTTCAAATTTATCACGCGTCAGCTGTGCGGTCTTTCGTTGCGAGGCAGCTGTTCGTTTCGCCAGAGCAATACGAGCTTGATAGCCTCTTGCTTCGACATAATTGGTGGTGACGTCACCAATCAGCGTCAGCAATGTGTTGCGCAACTCTTCTTCGGCACTATCCATACCATATTTTGCTGCTTCCACAGAGCGCTTATTGGCACCGAACAGATCCGCTTCCCAACTTGCATCAAGCCCTGACTTAAACAGGCTGCTGGTTGATGACGCACCACTATCACCACCGGCTGTTCTGCTGCGTGTTGCAGATGCAGTGCCATCCGCTGAAGGGAACAGGCCTGAAACACTCTGCCTGTAAGATGCACGCGCTTCGCGCACCTTGGCTTTGGCGGTTGCGACTGTCAGGCTACCTTCCACGGATTCATCAACCAGTGCATTCAACAATGGATCGTTGAAACGCTTCCACCACTCAGCCAGCTGCGCTGGCTTTTCTTGTTTGGTGGCGGCCTTATTGACCCAACTAAATGGCATGTTCACGATTGGCTTTTGGTAGTCCGGCCCGACAACGCAGCCACTAACAGCTGTCATCAGGAGCACTGCACTCAGCACTCTGAAATATCGGCTAAAGGGGCGCTTTTCAGCGCCCTGTAAATTCTGTTGCATATTGTTCGCAGCCAGTAGTTTGTTAGTTTTTGTCATGATGATTTTCCGTCTGTAACTGCGGCGAAACTGTTTGATGAGAAGCGGGTTTGCCCTTGAATATGTGTCGAACCGTCACAAACAGCAGTGGAGCAAGAAAAATGCCAATGAAGGTAGAGGCAATCATGCCGCCCATCACGCCAATACCGATAGCATTTTGCGCGCCAGAACCTGCACCGCTGGCAATAGCCAAGGGGGTGACACCTAAGATAAAGGCAAATGAGGTCATGAGAATTGGCCGCAAACGCTGACGGGAAGCCTCAAGCGTTGCTTCGATAACCCCCATGCCTGCGGCCTGACGTTCAATGGCAAATTCGACAATGAGGATCGCGTTTTTCGCTGCAAGGCCAATGGTCGTAAGCAGCCCCACTTTGAAATAAACGTCGTTTGATTGGCCAAAAATCGTCGCTGCCAGCAGTGCACCGAATATGCCGATAGGAACTGTCAGCATGACGGCAAAAGGAATAGACCAACTTTCATAAAGCGCCACCAGACACAGGAACACGACCAGCACCGAAATAGCATAAAGCGCTGTTGCCTGATTGCCGGAAAGCCGCTCCTGATAAGAGAGCCCTGTCCACTCATGGGAATAACCGGCTGGCAATTGTTTCATGATGGCGTCAATTTCATCCATCGCGACACCGGAACTGACGCCCGATGCAGCTTCGCCCTGAATTTCAACGGCTGACGAACCATTATAGCGTTCAAGGCGCGGTGAGCCATAATTCCAATGACCGGTGGCAAATGCTGAGAACGGAACCATCGTGCCGCTTGAATTGCGCACCTGCCATTTTTCCAGATCTTCCGGCTGCATTCTAAAATCGCTGTCGGCCTGAATGTAGACAGGCTTGATGCGTCCACGATCAATGAAATCATTGACGTAAGAACTGCCCCATGCGGTCGAAAGCGTTTTGTTGATGTCAGACAACGACACGCCGAGGGCGCTCGCCTTTTCCTGATCAATCGTGATTGAGAATTGCGGTGTATCTTCCTGACCATTCGGACGAGTGTTGGTCAGCTTTTCACTTTGCTGGGCAAGCCCCAACAGCTGGTTGCGTGTTTCAATCAGCTTCGCATGACCGGCGCCATTGACGTCTTTCAAGTAAAAATCAAAGCCATTGGAGTTGCCCATTCCCTGAATTGCGGGCGGTGCAAGTGCATAAACCTTGCCATCCCGAATTTGCGAAAAGACTTTCATCGCTCGACCGGCAACAGCACTTGAAGACAGATCAGCAGATTTGCGGGCGTCAAAATCTTTCAACCGGACAAAGGCCATGCCGACGTTCTGGCCTTGTCCACCAAAGCCAAAACCAACCACGCTCATCACACCATCGACGGCATCTTTTTCGTTTTCGAGATAGTAGTCAGTAACCTGCTTCAGGACGCGCTCGGTACGGTCTTGCGTCGCGCCAACAGGTAGCTGGACGCCGGTGATCAAAATGCCCTGATCTTCCTGCGGGAGAAACGAACTCGGCAATTTGGTGAAAAGCCAACCCATCGCAATAACGATTGCGACAAAGACGGCAAGAAACCGTGTTGAACGATTGAGAATTCCACTCACACCATTGCGATAGGCATTGGTTGTGCGATCAAATCCCCTGTTAAACCAGCCGGTTATGCCAGTTTGTTTAGCATGTCCTTCAGTTTTTTTCAAAAGTGTTGCGCAAAGCGCCGGCGTGAGCACAAGTGCCACGACCACCGAAAGAACCATCGCTGAAACAATGGTGACCGAAAACTGGCGATAGATAATGCCGACGGAACCACCAAAAAATGCCATTGGAACGAAAACAGCAGAAAGAACCGTTGCAATACCGATAAGAGCGCCAGTAATTTCCTGCATGGACTTGAGCGTCGCTTCTTTAGGCGAAAGCCCTTCTTCCTCCATGACACGTTCAACGTTTTCGACGACGACAATCGCATCATCGACGAGAAGACCGATAGCGAGCACCATCGCAAACATTGTCAGCGTATTGATGGAGTAACCAAACAGAGCCAGAACACCAAATGTACCAAGCAGAACCACTGGAACTGCGAGTGTTGGGATCAGTGTTGCGCGGATATTTTGCAGGAAGACCAACATCACCACAAAGACGAGGATGATGGCTTCGATCAGGGTTTTAATAACTTCTTCGATGGACAACTGAACGAAGGGCGTCGTGTCATAGGGGTAGACGACTTCAACGCCTTCCGGGAATGTGCCGGACAGGTTGTTGATGGTCTGCTGAACGGCTTCAGCCGTGCTGATGGCATTTGCACCCGTTGCGAGATTGATCGCAAGACCAGCCGCTGGCTTGCCATTGTAGCTGGAAGAGTTGGTGTAACTCTCTGCACCCAGTTCTACACGCGCAACATCATTAAGTCTAACAAGCGATCCGTCTGTTGTGCTTTTGAGAATAATATTGCGAAACTGTTCTGGTGTCTGGAGACGGCTCTGGGCTGTAACCGTCGCATTGAGTTGTTGGCCTTGTTTTGCAGGAAGAGCTCCAAGCTGACCGGCAGAGACTTGTGTATTCTGCGCTTCGAGTGCCGTCGTCACATCGCTCGGCATAAGCGCATATTTTGCGAGCTTATTGGCATCGAGCCATATGCGCATTGCATAGCCTGAACCAAAAATTTGTGTGTCGCCAACACCTTCAACACGCTTGAGCGTATCGTTGAGAGTGCTGTCGATATAATCGGCAAGGTCAGTTGCATTGAGTTTGCCGTCTTGCGAGACAAAGCCAATGACCATCAGAAAGCTGTCAGACGATTTGCTGACCGTAATACCCTGACTTTGAACGCTTTCAGGCAATTGCGACTGCACAAGCTGTAGCTTATTCTGCACCTGCATCTGCGCAACATCGGGATCAGCTGCACTGGTAAATGTCAGCGAAATGGATGCCGATCCTGTCGAGGTTGACGTAGCAGTCATGTAGTCGAGATTATCGATCCCGGTCATGCCCTGCTCAATCACTTTCGTAACTGAGTTTTCGACTGTCTCTGCATCCGCACCCGCATAAGTGGCATTGATGCGGACTGTCGTTGGCGCAATCTGCGGATATTGGGAAACGGATAGTGAGTTGAGCGCGAGCAGCCCGCCCAGCATGATGACAATTGCAATCACCCAGGCAAAGTTGGGGCGGTTAATGAAGAAACGTGACATCGTCTATTCCTTCACCGCATTGTTTTCAGTTGAACTTGCTGGTGCCTGTGCAGATTTGCGCTCGCGGACCTCTCCGGTGGTGTCGTCAACGATAACCGTCACGGCTTCGACATTCTGGCCGGCTTTAACCATGAGAGAGCCTTCGACGATCACGCGATCGCCAGCAGATACGCCTGCACTGACCAGCCAATTATTGCCGACACTTCGGTCAACCTGCAGAACGCGCTCTTCAACCTTGTTTTCAGCGTTTACGAATAAGGCGGTTGGCTCACCCTTGGTGTTGCGGGAGACGGCGCGCTGCGGGACAAGAAAACTGTTCGGCGCGACGCCTTCTTCAACAAGAGCACGGACATACATTCCCGGCAGCAAAAGCCGGTCGGGGTTTGGAAACTGCGCGCGCACTGTAAATGTGCCGGTCGTTTCACTCACGGCAGATTCAGCAAATTCGAGTGTACCCGCCAAAAGATATGTTTCACCATTTTCCAGACGAAGGCGAACACTCACATTTTCGCCGGTAATCTTTATGCGTCCATCTTTGATTGCTTGCCGTAAATTAAGAAGGTTGGTGCTGGATTGCGTCACATCCACATTGATCGGATCAATTGTCCGGATAGTTGTGAGCGCCGTCTCCTGACTTGCGGTTACAAGTGCGCCGGGCGTGAGGGTCGATTTATCAATGCGGCCACTGATTGGCGCTTTGATGGATGTGTAATCGAGGTTGATTTTCGCAGTGTCGAGCGCTGCTTTCGCCGCCGCGACATCTGCTTTTGCTTGCGCTAAAGAAGCTGCGGCTTCGTCAAAATCTTGGCGAGCGACCGCATTTTGTTTGATCAACCCTTGATAACGCGTGACCTTAGCCTGTGCACTTGGAACAGAGGCTTCCGCTTTCTGAAGATCAGCAGCTGCGCTGTCATAGGCGGCCTGATAGCTGGCAGGATCAATCTGATAGAGAACCTCACCTTCTTTGACCTCACCGCCTTCTTTAAAAAGGCGTTTTTGAATAATGCCGTTAACCTGTGGACGTACTTCTGATGTCAGTGAAGCCGTCGTACGACCGGGCATTTCAGCCGTTATTGAGATCGATTGCGGCTGCAAGGTTACTACGCCGACTTGTGGTTTTGGGGCGGACTCGGCACCTGCGCCTGTCGTTCCTTCTTGAGAACATGCAGAAAGCAATATGAGTGAAAACGTAGCGGAAACCATGCAGCCATAGCGAACGGACTTTATGGTATTCTTCATTTTTTTATAGGTGACGCAGGGGGGGAACATCGTATAACCTTATTTATAAAACGAAGTCGTACCATTATTATATTTGCATAATGAGTCAATCATGCGTGGTCCGTATTCGGACCAAATGATATGCAACGCGCGAAATTGTGATGATAAGCGAGGGCCTAATGATGGAAACGAAAGCAAAACGCGGCCGTCCAAAAACGAAGTCTGATGAACAACGGACCGTTGAAATTGCACATCTTGCGCGTGATCTTTTTATTGCTAATGGATACGCGAATGTGACGATGGATGACATCGCTATTAATTGCCATATCTCTAAACGAACGCTCTATTCTTTGTTCAAAAGTAAGAGCGATATCTTTTCGACAATCATCGACAACCATCGTCAGACCATGCTTGCGCTGCCCGGCGACTACGATCACTTGTCGATCTTTGACGCGCTCTGGGCGATATTCCTGCTGGATTTGAGCAAAGAGCAGGACCATGAGCGCCTTGCGATCATCCGTCTCGTACGCCTTGAAGCAGAGCGGTTTCCTGAGCTTGAGGAAGTGTTGCATGAGCGCGGAGGGGAGTATTCGCGTCGTTTGCTTGCAGATTGGCTGCAAAAGCAAAAGGATGCGGGACGGATTGTTCTCGGTGATCCCTGGAATGCTGCAAAAATCCTGATGGACATGATCTTCGGAGCGATCATCGTAAAACACAGACAGGAGCTTTTCTGGCCATCGGATACGGAAAGACGTGCCTATCTCAGTCAATGTATCGCGATTTTTACAAAGGGCATTTTGCCTGTTGAAAGCACGGAACGTCCTGATTGATCTTTGATCGGATGACACGGATTTAGCCTGACCACCAAACCATCCCCTCTGGAAGAGGCAATAAAAATGCCGAGGACGCAGAAGGTTCGGATACCATGCGTCCCCGGCTTTTATGCGATGGGCAAAGTGAACTTTGCGTCGCGTAAGCTGATCATTTTGGAGAACATTGCACGGGGTCTTGCGGGCCATAGATACACATGTTGTCCGATCAGTTTTGGGTACTGGCGCACCCATATTCAATTTACTTTTAGCCACATCTAAAGCAAGTTTCGTTTTGTAATGATTGTTGTCCGAATGTTTCTCGGCGCGCTTTGATGTTGTTTGCAACATGCTCTCGGCTTTTATTTTCGAGCGGCTTTTAACGTGACGCGCTGCATAAAACCCTTGGGCGTTTTATTCTCAACAGTGATGGTGCCACCAAGACGCTCTATAATTTCCTTAGCGATTGCCATGCCGAGTCCAGCACCGGGATGCTTCTTGCGCCGACCTGCATCCACACGGAAAAAAGGCTCGAATATGTGTTCAATCATGTCCTCGGGTATCCCGGGGCCCTCATCTTCAATTTGAACGACCACATTTTTTCCATCCGTGCACCACGACACTTTGGCGTGCTCGCCATGTGTCGCTGCATTGATGATGAGATTTCGCAATGCGCGGGTTAATGCAATCGGGTTTGCAACGACAGATGTTTGCTTATCATAATCACGTTTGCTGAGTTCCACTGAATAACCGAGCGTTGAAAGCTCACTGACAAGACCGCTAACCAATTCGCTGACACGTAAGGACTGCGTTTCTTCAGCTCCGCCAACCTCTTCCCGCACAAGCCGGATCGCGCTATCAGCAATCAGGTCCAGCTCTTCAAGATCTGAAAGCCACTTCGCACGTTCTTCTGCATCTGCAACAAATTCGGCACGCAATCGCATTCGGGTCATAGGTGTCCGCAAGTCGTGACCTGCGGCCGCAACCAGTCGCATACGGCTTTCCATCGCATTCTTCAGGCGAAGCGACAGATTATTGAGTGCGCGCGCTGTCGCCCGAATTTCTGCTGAACCTGTTTCGGGCACATGGTTTAACCTGCCGTCAGGTCCAATATGGGAGACGGCATCTTCAAGAAGGCGCAATGATTTTGTGGCCTTGTTCGCGGCCCATAAAGCGAGCAAACCGCTACCAAGAATAATCGTGACGACCCACATTGCCAAAATACTGTTTCTGCCCGGAGGCGGGCCCATGCGTGGTATTTGAGTAATCAGCCACTTGCCCGGCTGAATATGGACGGAAACAGCATCAGATCGAGGGTTTTCGGTATGGCTGACAATGATTTCCCAATTGCGACCACTTGAGCGAAGAGATTTAGCAATAAAGTGAGTTGCTCTTTCGTCAACGTCCTGCACATCAGGCGCAGTTTCGATCCGCACACCTAAAGATCTCGCCTTATCTGCGTCCTCTTCGGCGAGTGCAGCAGCAACGACGATCTGGCGCGCGATTGGATCAAACATCAACGGCTGCGGCGGTGGGCTTAAAACACGATCGGCCGCAAAAATGACCAATCCAACGACCATGACAATGACGCAGATTAGCAAGAGGGCTATTCGGTTGCGAAGTGAGTTCATTGCTTAACAACGGATGTTGAAACGGGAAGTGTCATTTGATACCCGCCATTGCGCACTGTCTTGAACACGTCGGACGTATGATAAGGTTCCAGCTTTTTGCGCAGACGGCTCATCAAAACATCGATAGAGCGGTCGAGTGGACCGCGTCCGCGTCCCTGGGTGAAATCGAGAAGCTGATCACGTGATAATAGCCGTCCCGGCCTTTCCAGAAACACCTTAAGAAGATCAAATTCAGCCGCAGTCAGATCGACTGCGCCGCAATCTGCCACAACCACAGTCCGCAGCTGCGGATTTAGTGTAAGCTGGCCAAAATGATAAATTGTGACTTCGTCGCTTGGCAATGTGCCAAGTTGCTGTGTGCGTCGGAGCACGGCCTTTATGCGCGCTATCAGTTCACGCGGGTTAAAAGGTTTGCCGAGATAATCGTCAGCGCCGATTTCCAGCCCAATGATCCGATCAACGTCTTCTTTGAGTGCAGTTAGTAAGATTACTGGAAGGGTTGAGTTTTCATTGTGCAGCCGCCGACAAATATCCAGCCCTGAACCATCTGGCAACATGACATCCAGAACTAAGAGATCCGGGTTTGTCTCCTGTAACTTCCGTTCGCACTCGCGGCGGTCGCCAGCCACAGAAACGCGAAAACCCTGCTCACTGATATAGCGAGACAGGAGGCTGCGTATTTCTGGGTCATCATCGACAATTAAGATATGTGGCTGCGCGTTCATTGAGTTCCATCGCTTGTTATGGAAACATTTATAATGAGTTTGCCAGCTTTGGCTGAGCTTTTTTGTATCCGAATATTGCTGCATAGCGTTCAGCAATATTCGGATACAAATTTCGATGCCATTTTCACGTTCAGAAACATGCTGGACGGAAGAGAATTACACAGCTGCGATAATTAGCCTCTTCATGTTTTGAATATGAAGGGAAAAATCGTGAAGCGCTATCTTTTGGCTACGCTTCTGCTCACGCAGATAGCTATTATTCCACAATTCGCATTTGCTCAGAATTTTCCACCGCATGAATTTGAAAGTTCCCCTCCAGAAGGGCAACTGCCCTTTTATCCGGCAAATAAGCTTTGGATGGGCGAGAAGCCACCTCTTCATCCGGGCCTTATTTTGGCTGCGGAACTGAATGCGGTTGCGACTTACATCGGTTTGGAATCTGGACAGAACGAAGCCTGGATCGGTTTCACAACATCGCTCATTGCTTTGCGCGAACCGCCAAAACCAAAAGATTTTTCCCCGGCGCATATGGATGTGATGGGCTTGCTTCACCAGGAAGCCGATGACGCAATCCGTCATGGGCAGGATGCTGAAAAGTTTAAGGACGCTTTGGCGAAATTGTCAGCAACCTTGCGAGCTGACCAATTGGAAAAATTACAAGCGGTTTTAAATCCAATGCCGCGTTTGATGCCCAAGCCGCCTTTTGGATCTGGTCCTCATATCGAGAGAGAACCACTCGGGGCTCCTTCGGAAAATTAAATCCGATTTTCCTTACGCGTTCTTTTTCACTTGGCCATCAAAGCCGAGCATCCAGCTATTCGAAAGACAGACAATTGTATTTACGGACCGCTAGCTTCCACACGTATCCCCGCGGTTGGCCCTACTACCCGGGTTCGTGGCTTTCCTATTCCAAGTTTCAATATCGAATTGAAGCAAGTGATGCTTTGCGCCGCGGAATGCAGAGAACCGGAATGAAAACCGAAGTCGGCCCTAAGTGGAAGCCGAGTAATGCCGATATAGCAGTGATCTGGAGCTGGAAGCGCCCCAAAATCATTAAGATGGCGCAGCAAAAGAATACACCGCTCATTGTGATGGAGCGTGGTTTCATCCAACCACGCAATGAGTGGGTCAGCCTCGCACTGAATGGCTTCAACAATCGGGGGTATTTCCCGCCAGCCAATGATGCCGGAGAACGGTGGGAGAAGCATTTCAGCCATCATTTGCGACCGTGGCAGGAGCGAAAAGGCTATGCGTTGCTCATAGGGCAGGTCCCCGGAGACTCGTCGCTAAACGGCCTTGATATCGTGGAGTGGGCACAGTTTCGAACTGATGAGTTGCGAAAGGCTGGGCACGTTGTTGTCTATAGACCACACCCTTTGGCCTATACACCTGTGCCTGATGGTGCCGTCTGCTCAAGACGTGACCTGCAAACTGACCTTAACCACGCTGGCTTTGTCGTAACTTACTGCTCAACAGCAGCAGTTGAGGCTGTTCTCGCCGGGGTTCCGGTCTGCGTCGAAGACGAAGGCTCCGTTGCTTATCCAATGGGTTCTCATCGAATTGATGAGCCCTTGATACGGCCTGATCGCACACAGTGGTGTCACGACCTTGCATGGCGCCAGTGGTCAATCAATGAATTAAAAAACGGCAGTGCGTGGCGACATTTGCTCTCCGCGTTTTCCCCTCTCTAAGATAAAACCTGGCGAACTCTTGATGAAGAAGCTTCTTTACATTTTGATTGTTGCTGCGTTTACTTATGACGTAGGAACTGCCGCTGCCGCGTTGCAAACTGCGAGCGACATGACGTCTCCTTCTATCGCTTTGGAAGTGCCAGAAAAGAAGGGTCCGACTGAAATCAGTCAAATGACTGATACGGCGGAAGAAGTGAGAGCTTCTCCTCAATGGTCGAGCGAAGCGGATGCTATAATTGAGAAATACGGCAATTGGACCTTTGATTGTCGGCGTTATGCGGAAGGACCGCGTTGTTCAATCAGTCAAAAAGTTGGCGACCAGCTCGGCATTGAGGTGCTGCAACCTGATAAGAAGGATACAAATAAGGCGTTGTTATTATTGCCTTTTGGACTGGCCGTTTCGGAAGGCGTTACTCTGGTGATAGACAATATACCATCTGACCATCGCATACCTTTTTCCACCTGCGCTCCAGATGGATGCATTGTGCCGATGGTGGTGGCAGATAATAGCATGGATCAAATTCTAGCTGGCACTCAATTAAAAATAATCAGTTTCGACGCTATTTCTTCAAAAAGAAAAGAATTCTCCATACCACTTAACGGCATTGTGAAGGCCTACCATAGGCTCAGAAGCTACCAAAAAAACTGATAGACCCGATCAATTCACAGGCCACCTATATGGACATAATATATACAATTGCAGGTGCGTTGTTGATCCTGCGTTTCATCATGATAGCTATAGTAGCAGCGCTATTCTTAGGCGTATTTTTTCTACTAAAATCGCTTTTTAAAGTATGCAGGATAAAGTCTGATACGCTTCAATAGCGCGCAATCCCAGCTTCAGTTATGCTGAATTGCCAGAGCAACTTTCAGCAAACAAATGTTACAAATTACGCGTTGTAAGCAGTGCAACACTCAATATCATCGCGTGCACAAAGACACAGATTCTGGACAACCCTTCCGTAAGTGTCTTGTCTGCCCTCGTTTTTTAGTATCGTGTAAGAAAGCTCTTCCTGCATGAAAAACCCCAAGATTCTTGGTGCCGCTTCAGCGCTCGCCATGTCAGTTGCTCTGGTAGCTTCAGGTTCGGCTGCGCTTTCTCTTGCATCGGTCACTGCTGCTCAGGCTGCTGTTGTCAATCGCATTGAAGTGCGCGGCAATGCACGCGTCGATGCGCAGACGGTCCGTGATAATATCGGCATTCAGCCGGGCAAAGCTTTCAACGCCAATGACATCGATGAAGCTGTAAAGCGTCTTTACGCTATGGGCCTGTTCTCTGATGTTCGCATCAACCAGTCCGGCAGCACGCTTGTTGTTCATGTTGATGAGCGCTCGGTCGTCAATAACGTCCTGTTCCAGGGCAATAAGAAGATCAAGGATCCTGATCTGGCACGTGCTGTTCAGCTCAAGGCGCGTTCGCCTTATGATGCTGCAACCATGGAAGCCGATAAGGAATCCATCAAGGGTGCTTACGCGCATATCGGACGCAGCGATGCGATCGTGAATGCACGTACCGTTGATCTCGGTCAGGGTCGCGTCAACGTGGTCTATGAGATCACTGAAGGTGGCCGCACCAAGATCGCTGACATTAATTTTGTCGGTAACAATGCTTACGGTTCGCGCCGTCTGCGCGATGTTATTTCCACCAAGCGTTCGAACCCGCTGTCGTGGTTGACCCGTAATGACGTTTACGACGAAGGCCGTTTGCAGGCTGACGAAGAAGCGCTGCGTCGTTTCTATTACAACCGTGGTTATGCCGATTTCCGCGTGTTGTCTTCCAATGCGACGCTTGATCCTTCGACCAATGAATACACGATCACCATCAATGTTGATGAAGGTAATCGTTACAACTTCGGTGACGTTTCGGTTGAAAGCACCGTTGAAGGTGTTGATACGCAGGCACTCAATGGCCTCGTAAAGACCCGTTCCGGCAAAGCTTACAGCGCCAAAGAAGTTGAAGACTCGGTGACTGCGATTACTGAAAACGTAGCCGGCAGCGGTTATGCTTTCGCGAAGGTTGAGCCGCGTGGCGATCGTAACTTTGAGAACAACACGATCTCGGTTGTTTATAGCGTTGATCAGGGTCCGCGCGCTTATGTTGAGCGTATTGAAATCCGTGGCAACGACAAGACACGTGATTACGTAATCCGTCGCGAATTCGACATGAACGAAGGCGATGCCTTCAATCAGGTCATGGTTCAGCGCGCAAAGCGTCGTCTTGAAGCGCTTGATTTCTTCCAGACAGTCAATGTTTCAACCGCTCCGGGTGCAGAGCCTGATCAGGTTGTTCTGATTGTTGATGTTGTCGAAAAGTCGACCGGTGAATTCTCCATCAGTGGTGGTTATACAACAGGTGGTGATACTGCCGGCCCATCTGTTGAAGCCTCCGTAACAGAGCGGAATTTTCTCGGTCGCGGTCAGTTTATAAAAGTGAGCGCCGGTGTCGGAACAGACGATGTGCAAAATTATGCACTCTCATTCACGGAGCCATATTTTCTTGGCTCCCGCGTGGCAGCTGGTTTCGATGTATTTCGTAGAACATATACGGCTAATAGCACGTATTATGTTGAGCAGACTGGTGGTACGGTGCGCCTTGGTCTGCCAATTACCGAAAATGTTACTGGTGGTATAGCTTATAATCTCGTTCAGGATAAATACACACTGGATGATGATGTGAGCGACCCGGAAAGTTACTATGCGCCAGCCATCATTGACGCTGTCAACAACAGCCCCTGGATTCGTTCTTCGATCAGTTATTCGCTGACCTATAATTTGATTGATGACATGAAGAACCCGCATGATGGTATCTTTGCAAAGTTCAATCAGGAATTTGCAGGTCTCGGCGGTGACGCGAAGTACATCAAGACGACTTTCAAGGGCAATTATTATCAGACGCTCGCACAGGAAGCTGATATCGTCGGCATGCTGGGCGTAGGTGGCGGTTATATCTACGACTATAGTGGCGACGGAACGCGTATTTTCGATCTCTTTAAAAGCAGCACCGACATAATTCGTGGCTTTAAATACATCGGACCCTATCAGGAATCGACTAGCGGTAAAAAATATTGGCTTGGTGGTAATACTTATTTCAACGCAACTGCTGAGCTACAGTTTCCTCTTCCACTAGTACCAGATAGCCTAGGTATGCGCGGCGGCGTTTTTGCAGATGCCGCAACGATTTATGGCAATGATACGAGTGGGGCACTCGGTGAGGATATGAAGTTGCGTTCGTCAGCGGGCGTTAGTCTTATGTGGGCGTCGCCATTCGGGCCTTTGCGTTTCGATTATGCTTTCCCAATCACCAAGGCTGACTCTGATAAGGTGCAAAACTTCAATTTCGGCATGTCTACCAAGTTCTAATGTTTAACGCATAACCGTTTCATGTCGTAGGGAAGCAGAGAATAGTTTCTTGCTACTACAATTTACGCGCGGCAGCAGCCAGACGAGACACGAGTTTGGGAAAACCATAGGGCATTGAGAGGACCGTCGGCGTCAACACAGACCAGATTTCTGCCGGGTCCTCTAAAGCCACAACTGTTCCTCGCTCAACCGATGGCAAAGTACGGAATATTGGCTGTCTATTCAGCGCTGCTTCTGCCCCTTCAGAAAACCAGGCTATCAAAATGTCACAGTCCAGCACATCAAGCTGCTCAAGACTGACCGGTTTGACGTATCGACCGCTTTCCGCTTTTCACAGATTAAGAACACCTTGGCATGGACGCAAACCCAACTGTTCAAACATTTCGAAACGGCTATCACCAGATAAATAAACATCAAAGCCGTTTTGCCGCGGAAAATGTGATACAAGCGCGAAAGACTTACCTGCAATTTCCGCGTGTTTTGTTCTCAAATCATCAATTGACAGATCAACCGCATCTATCAACTGAGTCGCTTGCGACGTTTTCCCCATGGCGTGTCCTGCCAATAGGGTTTGCTCACGCCAGTCGCTTGTCCAGGCACCATTTAAAGGGCAAACGACTGGAGCGATCTGCGATAGCCTTTGGTAGGCAAGCCCATCTATCCCCGAAAAAACAGACAAAATGATATCTGGGCGCAACGCAGCAATCTGTTCGTGATCTATCAAATAGTTCATCAGAACTGGCTTCTCGGAACCAATATACGATCTGTTCCAATCCGCGATTTTATCCGGCCAATAAGGATAACCCGTCATGCCAACCGGCACTTCGCCCAATGCGATAACCGGATCCTCGCCACACCACCCAATTGTCACAATTCTCTTGGGAGGTTTAGGAACAATCGTTTCCCCAAACGAATGCCTGATCGTAACAGGAAAGCCGTCGTCTGCTGTTGCCGGCTCGATAAAGAATAGTGAGGGGACAGCGATCCCCCCAATCAAGAGCTGCCTGCGCTATAGACGCATAGGACGCTTTCTCAGTAGCTGCCGCGAAGCCTCGTCACACATTATATGTGCTCAAAATTTCGCAGTTAGAGTAAGATTAAAATTGCGGGGTGCTCCGTAAAACAGGAGACCGTCTTCCGTTAATCGGGAGTACTTTTTATCAAATACGTTGTTAACGTTGAGCTGTGCTTCCATGCTGTCGGTAAATTTATATCGTGTAAGGAGATCGACTGTCGCAAATCCAGATTGCTTGAAGTCTACAGTCTCAGTACCAGTAGATATTGGCCTTGATGTTCCGCCCTGCCAACAGACCCCACCGCCCAGCGTCAGCCCGTCCAAGCGATCCTTCAAGTCATAAGTGGTAAACAGACCAGCGGTAGCGCGTGGAATTTGTGGATTGACCCGAACTCCGTCAGCATCTTTGCTTTCCATATAGGTTCCACTCAGCCAGGCATTCCAGCCGTAAGCGATCTCTCCACCAATCTCGGCTTCAATACCCTTCGTTTCAACACCTTTGGCGCCAATATAGGCCTGACTGGATGTGCCGGGTACGTAATAACCAGTATCTGTAACGGCGACATTGTCCTGGAGTGTGCGGAAGACCGCAGCAGAAGCATTCAACCGACCATCCAGAAACTCACCCTTTAATCCAATCTCGTAACTTTTTCCTGTTTTTGGATCGAGAAAATTGCCATACCTGTCAAGATTGGTTTGCGGGGCAAAAATGTCCGTATAACTCGCATAAACAGTCAAATTATCAGTCAGATCGTAGGTCAATCCAACGTAAGGGATAACTTCATTGCCGGTGGCGATGGTTCCATAAGTGTTCTGTTCCCACTTTGTAAACCGGCTTCCGACGATCGCGTGAAGCCCATCATATAACGAGAGCCGTGTCGCAACATAGGCCGCCTGCTGTTTAGTTTCCGTGAGGTAGTAATATGGGTTTGTCCATTCTGGTTCTGCCATCGAACCGTTCCAGTCGAACAGGTTCACAATCGGGGTGAGCGATTTTCTCGAGCGGAAATAGTAATTCTGCTTGGCATAGTCACTCGTCAGTCCGGCCGTGAATTCATGCTGTCGTTCAAACAGCTCGAAGTCGCCTGACAAATTAAGATTAAGGACACGCTGCTCTGCATCCGCAATCATATAGCTTGGAGCAAAGCTGATCCCACTACCATCCGGGTTAAGTACCCCACGCGGGAAATTCCCCTTCATGTCATAGTTGCTGCCACGTTGCAGCGCATCCGCACGCAGTTTCCAGCCATTATCGAACTCATGATCAAGGCGCCCAAAGACATTCCATGTCTCAGCTTTATAATAAGTCCAATCCGTTGATGTAGAGAATGATCTCGGGAGGTTGGCAGGCTGGCCGTTACTCATCATGGCCGGTATTCCACCCCACTGCGCACCATCGGTATCTCGTTTTTGATAATCCGCGCCAATGGTGACAAGCGTATCTTCAGAGACATCTATTTCTGCGGTTCCATAGATCGCGCCGCGTTTCATGTGCTCGCGATCAAAAAACGCTTCTTTATTTTGCAGTACGCCAATCACGCGCCCACGAACCGTACCCTCCCTATTTAAAGGCGAAGAATAGTCCAAAATCGTTCGATAATTGTCCCAAGAACCAGCACTTGCTGTGATCGACCCATGCGGAGTTTTGGAGTCGGCACGTTTACGAACAAAATTTATGGATGCAGACAGATTGCCAGCGCCGGTCATAAGGCCAGTCGAGCCTCTGACGATTTCAGCATGATCGTAAAATGCACTCTCATTGGAATGCTCGCCATGCCAGCCATTCTGCACATTGATCGTCACGCCATCATATTGAAAGCGGTCGATATAAAAGCCACGGGCATATGGTTCTGATCGATAACCATCTGTTTCATTTACAAAAATGCCGGGGCTGGATTTCAACACATCTGTAATATTTTGCGCATTTGTATCTTTGACGCGCTGTTGTGTAATCACACTTATGGATTGGGGAGTTTCTCGCGGCGAGAGCGCCAATCCAGTCGCAGAATTCATGGACTCAATCGTATAGAGATTGGAACCTTCAGTCTGGTTGCCGCTACCCTGAACTGTAATTGTGTTCAGAACAGTGGTGCCTTCAGCATTTAAACCACTGGCCTGTATGCCGGGTTTTGCAATCAGAACTGTCTTGGGTCCCGCGAATTTATATTCTAACCCTGAACCTGTCAGAAGACGTGTAAGTGCTGCCTGTGGAGTTAACGATCCGGAAACACCTGCCGAGGTGAGGCCACGCAACGCAGAAGCATCAACCGATACCTGCATCCCAGCCTGCTGTCCAAAAACAACAAGAGCATTTTGAAGAGATTGTGGGTGGATAGTAAAAGACTTGCTTTCAGCATGCTGCGAAAGAGCTGGAGTAGCCATTCCAATGATCGCAATTGCGGTACTCATCCACAACGCCGCAACCACACCTCGTCTCACAATGCCCTTAGCACGCATTTCTAAAACCCTTCACTCTTCAGTATGAGGAGCAATGCAATTGCATCGCCTGAAAGCCTCTTACCTAAAGAACGAAACAGGTTTCAGTTTTTTCAGATAAAAATACTCATGTTTTCAATTTTCTTCAAAAACGCGCTTAAAATGTTGAAACGACTGTCAGCCAGGGACTGATCTGCCGGATACGTGCACCATGAACCTGCACAAGAGCAGTCAAAGCATCCATAGGCTTATTAAGATCATATACCCCGGTTACCCGCCTATTACCGAGATCATCGCTAGCCAGGACTACATATGGCGTCTTAGCGGTATGCTGAGCTAAGACGCCATATTTGTTACACATATTTCAGTCGCCGGAAACTAACTCTTATGTTCAACGCATGTGCCGACGAGAAAATTAGTCTATTAAAGGTTACTAGCGGCCTTCTCGCATCTAAGCAGCATTCCATAAAGATCGCGTGGCTCATCGGGATCGGCAAGCATATCAAGCTCATCAAACAAGCCTGTTTCAGCAAGCTTGCTACGAACATAGCGAAGTGCGGAAAAATCTTCGATCGCAAAGCCGACGCTATCGAACAGAGTGATCGCGCGTTCTGATGAGCGACCTTGAATGCCACCAGTAATGACTTCCCACAGCTCCTTCACCGGATAATCCGCATCAAGCTGCTGAATTTCACCTTCAATGCGGGTCTGCGGTGGGTACTCGACAAAGATGTCGGAGCGCAACAGGATATCCTTGTTTAGTTCCGTCTTGCCAGGGCAATCACCACCAACAGCATTGATGTGTACGCCCGGACCAACCATGTTGTCGCTCAGGATCGTTGCATATTGTTTGTCTGCCGTCACAGTCGTGATGATATCAGCGCCTTCAACAGCCTCTTGGGAGGTGCCAAAGATCGAAACTGAAAGTCCGGTGTTGGCGAGATTGCGCGCGCAGCGCTCGCTCGCAGAACGGTCAATGTCGAAGAGACGCAGGTTTTCAACACCGACAATCGCTTTGAATGCGAGTGCCTGAAATTCGCTCTGTGCGCCATTACCAATGATGGTCATCGTTTTTGAATCTGGCCTTGCAAGATGCTTAGCCGCAACTGCCGACATTGCGGCGGTGCGCAAGGCAGTCAGGATCGTCATCTCGGTCAAAAGCATTGGATAGCCATTGCCAACATCAGACAAGACGCCAAAAGCGGTTACAGTTTGACGACCTTCTTTGGTATTCTTTGGATGACCATTGACGTATTTGAAGCCGTAAAGCGTACCATCGCTTGTCGGCATCAACTCAATCACACCTTCATCGGAATGCGATGCAATGCGTGGCGTTTTGTCGAACTGCTCCCAACGGCGGAAGTCTTCTTCAATCACATCCGCCAGTTCTTTGAGGAAGGTCTCGACACCAATGGTCAAAACCAGCTTCATCATATTATCAACGCTGACGAAGGGGACAATGTTCAGCTTTTCAATGGTCATCTTGTTAATCCTCTATCGGATGGTTTGGTGCTGAACTTCAGTCACGCTTAGACAAAAACTCTTCGGCGATCATCGATACTACCTGCGGCAACACCCCAAATGCATAAGGCGCATGCACGCGTTCCAGCTTCTGGTGGAATTCACGCCCCCAAGGACCGATGTTAACGACAGGGAACCGCAATGCATCGCTTGCCGGATGATCAACCAAACGTGCAACTGGTGTATTGAGTGAAACGAGATCCTGACCCAGCGTCGCCTGCCCCAGGAAGCTCATGTCTGAAATGCCTTGGAAATATGGCTTCCAGACCAATGCCTGATCTGCAAAATTTGCAAACTGCTGCATTGTCACATCAATCGCCTGTTTGAATGCACGGTCATTCACCTGCTTTTCATCCAAATGGCTTGCAGGATAATGAAGACCGGCAAAGCCGACGACGACCGCTGGCCCGGACAGATGCGCCACACCCACCAGCCATTCAGTCAACTGGCGGCTGACGGACAAAGGATTATCGATGTGTGAAAGGCGCTTTTCCTGTTCGCCGTAAAGCGCCTCGAACTTATCGCCTGCTACTTCTGCAGCCATAAGCCGTAATTGCTCGAATGTGATGAGCTTCGGAGCTGCCGGAATTGCACCCGCACGTTTGCCGATCAGCTTGCCAAAAGCTTCGGACTGGGCTGCAAAACGTTCAACTGCTTGCGTGGCCCCTGCAAGCACTTCACTCTTGAAGCGCTCAAACAGTTCTTCTGCTGTCATGGCATGGTAAAGCCAATTCAATGCGATCCAGAAGCGTTCCGGTGTTGTGACTTCATAGCCATCGCGCAAGTCTTTTGCTTCAAGGCAGATAGGCGGTGGTGAAATATCATTTTCGTCGCGATCTGCAAGAGCAGCATTGCCCTCAAAACGTGCTAAAATACCCGCAGCCATCGCCTGCGCACTGACACCTTCATATGGGTAGCTCGCATGCGAACTGAGGCCAATAACCAAGGCAAACGGCAACAACTTACCAATCGTTCCGGCGTAAACCGCGCGGCCTTCCTGACCATCGCCCTGATCAGACGTCACATCGAGATTAATTGCTGCTGCAATTTCAATATCAAAGTCACGCGCAATTGCAGGCAGCGCATTGCGCATTGAGCGCATACCACGGCTTTCGCGTTCTTCATCCGGTGTGAAAACAAGCAGGAGATTGCCGCTGCGATCTTCATCTTCGGCAAATTTTTCGACGCAAGCGATACCAACGGCAAGGCCGCTTTTCATGTCAAGCATACCGCGTCCCGGAAGGAAGTCGCCGCTCAGCAAATCTTCCAATGCGCGCTCTTCCTGTGCAGAGCGTGAACGCCTGGATAAATCCGCAATCAGCGCATCTTTAAGTTTGGTGCTTTCGCAGGCAAGCGATTTCAACTCGTGATAATTATCAGTCGCAACCGTATCAAAATGACCTGCCAAAGCGAGCGTATGCTTGCCCTTACCTCGCACCAGTGCGACGACATTATGCGTTAGCGGATCACCATGGCTGGCAATCGTACGAATATTATCGGGGTTCTGCTGGAAATATGGAATTTCCTTCAATACAGAAACCAGATGGTCGGAGAATGTCGCTTCGCCCGGCGTTCCGGTTTCGCTGCTCCAGCCAACAAGACGCAGCGCCAGTTCTTCAACATGCTGCGCATTAATATGGTTGTGCACCATCGTTACGGCGTTGGGCGCGCCGTTTGTAATATTTGCAGTCATAGATCAAATCTCCTTTGATCGAAGCGTGTTCGCAATCAGCGCAACACGCCTTTAAGGCATTAATTTCAAATTCTAATGAGACAGATGCTTACGCAAGAATGCGCGCGTGCGCTCTTCCGTTGGATTGGACAGAACCTGATCGGGTGAACCTTGTTCAACAACCACACCGCCATCCATAAACATCACATGATCACAGACTTCCGCTGCAAAGCGCATCTCATGCGTAACAATCAGCATTGTCATGTGTTCACTTGCGAGCTGCTTCATCACCTGGTTCACTTCTTCAACCAGTTCGGGATCAAGCGCGGATGTTGCTTCATCAAACAGCATAACCTTGGGCTGCATCGCCAGTGCGCGGGCAATCGCAACACGCTGCTTTTGGCCGCCCGAAAGTCGTGCTGGATAGGCATGGCCCTTATCGACAAGTCCGACCTTCGCAAGCAGACTATTGGCACGTTCCAGTGCAACAGCTTTCGACAAGCCCTTCAGCTTCATCGGGCCAACCATGATATTCTGGAGAACAGTCAGATGTGGGAACAAATTAAACTGCTGGAACACCATCCCCATTTCCTGACGGATATGGTTGATGTGCTTTTCAAAAGCGCGTCCCTTCAGCGGGCGATTGACCTGATGCCCATCCAGCCAGATTTCGCCGCTATTGGTCTCTTCCAGCATATTAATAGAACGCAAAAGCGTGCTTTTGCCTGAGCCGCTGGGGCCAATAATGGAAACGATTTTACCTTTGGCTACAGTCAGATCGATGCCTTTCAGCACTTCGATATCGCCATAGGACTTTCTGATCTGACGCAGTTCGATCATAGGAGGCTGTGTATTCATCGGATAGCTTCCGCTTTCTTGGCCGCTTTACTCAAAAACCATTCCATCAGAAGATTGACGAGGTAATAGAGAACGGCTGCAACGAAGTAGAACTCAAAAGGACGATAAGTTTCGCTGATGCCACGTTGTGCACTCAGCACCAATTCCGTGATACCAAGCACCGACAAAACGGCTGTGTCCTTGAGCAGGATAATGCTGTTATTTCCGACTTGCGGCAGCGCAGTCAGAATCGCCTGAGGGATGATGAAATAGCGCAGTGACGCGCCGCTTCCAAAACCAAGCGAACGTGCAGCTTCCATCTGTCCTTTATCAACAGCTTGAAGGGATGCACGGAAAATATCGGCATTATAAGCCGCGTAGTGCATACCAAGGCCTAAGACGCCGGTCCAGAAAGCTGGCACCATAATGCCGATTTGGGACAGACCATAATAGAGCAAATAAAGCTGCAAAAGCAGTGGCGTCCCCATGAACAGAAACACAATACCGCGTATTGGCAGGCTGATCAGTTTGGGTGCATGCAACGTTACAATCGCAATGATGATTCCCAACACAATACTAATTAAGCCAGCCAGCAGTGTTATTAGAACCGTCCAGGTCAGACCAATCAGCATCAGTTCGGCATAGGGCGGAACAACGGTAAAATCGAGACTCATGCCCCTGCCCTCTTGTCTGCACTGAAGTAGATTTCAAGGCCGCGAATGATCAGGGAAATGACAGCGATAATGACAATGTATGCCGCCGCCGCCACCGCAAAAACCTCAAACGGCTTATAAGTCGAAGTCACAAAACGCTGCGCGGTGTAAGTCAATTCGACCACGCCAATCGTGGACACAAGTGCAGTACTTTTTGTCAAAATAACCGTATTGACGCCGAGCGAGCGGATCATCAAGGGTGCAGCTTGTGGCAGAATAAAAAGGCGCATCGTTCCAACACGACTAAAGCCAAGCGACCGTGCCGCTTCATTCTGCCCCTTATCAACGGCCAGAATTGCGCCGCGCATGCCTTCAGACATATAGGCCCCGATATTGAAGCCCATTGTGATCACGCCAGCGACAAAGGGCGTGAATTCGAAGCCGAATTGCGGTCCGCCGAAAAAAACGAGGAACAACTGTACCAGAAGCGGCGTACCACGCATGACGCTGATATAAGCGGTTGCGATCCATCGAACGGCTGTATAACGCGAAAACTTGGCAGTCACCAACAGGCTGGCAACAACGAGGCCAATAAGCAATGACACGACAGTCAGCTCAACTGTGACCCACCCTGCCTGAACAATGAAGGGAAAAATCCGCTCAATGAGTGCGATATCCATCCTTCAACCTTTCTGCTCCAACTCAGGAAGCATCTGCCATATCTGAACAATCCGGCAAGGTGCCAGAAGATGCATATGACAAAGTTTAGGAACGAGAGCATTCTCCGAGCGATTGCGTGACATTATGTCAAAGCCAAAAGCTGGGGGAAGCTTGAGCGGCATCAACAGTGATGTCGCGTTTATCGAAGGTGGAGCGGCTAATAAGCCGCTCGCAACCAAGTTTAAGATTAGCGGATATCCGCACCAATCCACTTTTCAGAGATGGTTTTGTATGTTCCATCTGCCATCATATCATCGAGAGCTTTCTGCATGGCATCGCGCAGCTCTGGATTGTTCTTGCGCACGGCAATACCAATGTCGTAGCGCGGCAGCTGATCGTCCTTAACCTGATCGATTGGCGCATTGCTTTTGCTAATTGCAACGAGAACTGGAACGTCGTCGGCGACAACGGCATCAATACGGCCCGAACCAAGATCGAGCAGCATTTCCGGCAGGCCTTTATAAGTGCGGACTTCATATTTCCCCTGCTCACGAACCCACTTTTCGGAAGTTTCGCCGAGCGTCACGCCAATGGTCTTGCCTTCAAGCTCATTAAGCGACTTAACCGCATCACCCTTACGCACAAACAGCGCCAGACCAGAACGGTAGTAAGGCCCGACGAAATCAATCGCCTTCTTACGCTCGTCAGTAATGCCCATCGATCCAACGATCGTATCAAAACGACCCGTGACCAGACCGGCAATAATACCATCCCAGGCAGTGGTTACGATTTCAGGCTCTGCCTTCAGACGGCGCGCAATTTCAGAACCGATGTCAACGTCAAAGCCGACGACCTGATTTTTTTCATCAACAAAGCTGAAAGGTGGAAACACGCCCGAAAGCGCAATTGTCATTTTGCCGTTCTTCTGGATCTTTTCCAGATCATCAGCTTTTGCCGCATGTGCGGAGAAAGAAATGCCAAGCGCAACAAGCGCCGTGGAAATAAGTCTCGCCATTTTCATTATCAACGTTCCCTACGAAAGCTCCGAACGGAGCTGTTGACGCAATTTTCACAGCCTTGTAACCGGCCTGAACGGGGAATAATACCGCACTCCTCCTGCTTGCAGCATTTTAGGAGTCACTTTTACATTCCCCTTGGATGAAATCATTAGCTACAATCTCATTGACAAAAAAGAATATAAAGTGATTATTTTTATAATATACTGACGATTTAGTCAGAAATAATTACGAAAAAGAAAGTGCGAACGATGGACGAACTGGATAAGAGACTGATTACAGAATTGCGCATCAATGGTCGTGCGTCCGTTCCACAGCTGGCAGAACTCCTCGGCGTCGCGCGCGCGACGGCTCAAAAACGCCTCGACCGCTTGATGGCCAATGGGGACATCAAAGGTTTTACGGTGCGCGTTCGCGATGACATCGGAAAAGACCAGATCCGCGCCTTTATGCTAATCGAAATGTCAGGTGCATCACTTAAGGCCACCATTGCCGCAATTAAGCGTGTTCCCGGACTAACCAGCCTGTGCAACACCAATGGCATTTGGGATGTCATCGCCGAGCTCGAAGTCTCAACCATCTCAGAGTTGAATGAAGTCATCTCTACAATCCGTTCACTTCAAGGTGTGAGCAAAAGCGAGACTTTCATCATGCTCGGTCCTGCATAATCACAAAAGTCTTAGCCGCGGGCAGAATGCAAAGTGAATGCGCAATTTTCCATTATCGGTTAGCTATTAATTAGTTCGCATTTTTATTTACAGAATACACCAATGCCGAATAAACCTATAATTGCAGAATTTCGGGGGATATACTTCATGCGACGGCAAGCAGTGACGCTAATTCGAAACATTTCGGGGATTGGCCTTCTTTTTGGATCAGTACTGTTTGCTGCTGCGCTAACACCGAGCTTGATACCTCGCACTTTTGAAGTGCAGGGCGTATTGGCTGGAATCGCTTTCAGCGCAGGTTATGGTATCGGCGTCGCGATACGTAATCTTTGGCAGTATCTCGAATTACCAGTCGCGGATCAATATTTTACCAGGATTTGGAAATTATGCGCCGCTACGGTCTGCATCGTTATCATGCTTGTAGCTCTCTATCATGCCGCTGACTGGCAAAATTCGGTCAGGCGTGTAGTAGGAATGGAAGCAGTCGATAGCGCTTATCCTCTGAGCGTTACATGGATTGCTATTGTGTGTTTTGGCATTCTATTATTTTTGGCGCGGGGATTAATTTGGCTAGGACGGTACATCGTAAGCAAACTGAACTGGCTCCTTCCCCCCAGAGTTTCTATTGTTATCGGTGTATTTTTAACAATTTTGCTTATCTACACGATCACAAACGGCGTGCTGATCAGATACTCATTTCAAGTAATGGACAGTTCTTTTCGGCAGTTGGATGCATTGGTAGAGCCTGACAGACCGCAGCCACTGATCGCAGAACGAGCAGGAAATCCACAGTCAAAACTGGATTGGCGGAAATTAGGACGCACTGGCAGAGAGTTTGTGGCCTCCGGGCCAACGGCACAGGAAATCAGCAGCTTTACGCGGCAAACTTCTCTCGAACCTATACGTCTATATGCCGGTTTACAGATAGCTGAAACCCCCGAGCAAAGAGCATCATTATTGCTGGAAGAATTAATCGCGCTTAAAGCTTTTGAGCGTGATGCATTGGTTATCATAACTCCCACGGGTACTGGTTGGGTCGATCCGTCAGCGATTGATGGACTAGAGTTTCTGCTTAAAGGCAATGTTGCCAGCATTGCGTTGCAGTATTCCTATTTAAACAGCCCACTCTCCCTGCTATTTCAACCCGAAAACGGGCTGGTCTCGTCGGAGGCCCTGTTTAGAACAGTTTATAACTATTGGAAGACGCTACCTAAAGAACAACGTCCCAAGCTCTATCTGCACGGACTTAGCTTAGGTGCGTTCAATTCACAGCGCTCAATTACATTCTTCGATGTTCTGGGTGATCCTATAGATGGCGCAGTATGGAGCGGCCCTCCTTTCCCAAGTGAAAAATGGCGATCGCTGACAAAAAATAGGGCGCCCGGTTCGACCGAATGGCTTCCTGTTTTTCAGAACGGACGTTTTGTGCGTTTTATGAATCAATCAGGAACGCCGGAAGGAAACACCCAGCCGTGGGGCGATCTACGCTTTATATATCTGCAATACGGCAGTGATGCGATTACCTTTTTTGATAAGAGTTTGCTTTATCGAGAAGCCGATTGGATGAAATCACCACGAGCACCGGATGTATCACCAGACCTTCGTTGGTATCCGATTGTAAGTATGCTTCAGATGCTGATTGATATGCCTTTAGCCGACACCGTGCCGATGGGATATGGTCATGTTTTTGCGCCCGAACACTATCTTAATGCCTGGTTGGAAGTCACTGGCATAGAGGGTTGGACTGATGATCAAATTGTAGCGCTCAAAGCGCTGCTAAAACAACGCAGCATGCGTGGCGACGGTTATGAGGGACGCGGCGGTTAGGGGCGTTAAAGTCAAACTGCGAAAGTACTTATTAATTTGAAACGGTAAAAGAATGGCTGCGCTATTTGGGTTCTCGATCTTTAAGTCGCTATTGGCATTCACAGGCCTTGGCTTGATATTTTTTTTGGTTGGGTATTTCGTATTGTATATCCTTGCTCAACGCAAAGACTACAATCAAACAATTCCAATTGGTGCTTTCATTGGAACTGTTGCAACAGCCTGGGCACTGGCTCTGGGTTTCGTGGCTGCGGACATATGGGCGAACTCTGCAAAAGCGGAACAGGCGACTATCGATGAACGGTCTGCCATTGAGCGATTAATTGGGATCGCTGGCTCACCAGAAATAAACGCTGTCGAGATGAGAAAGGCACTTTTACTATACAGAAAGGCCGTAATGGATGACGAATGGACCAAGAATATTAATCTTCGTCCAGCCACTTCCGTTGAAGCTGCATTACAAACCATCAGAGACAATATACTGGCTCTTGGAAAATCGGATATTGCAGCCCCGATCGTCGCGCATGTACTGAACGATTTTGATATCCTACAAGATGCAAGAAACACCAGGCTGGCAGTCGGGAGGACATCAATTGACGCATATAAATGGTATCTCGTGCTTATTCTCACCGCAATGACCATCATTACGATTGCGGCTACACATGCAGACAGACGCCGTGCAGGAAACACAGCTCTTACCATTTTTTCTTGTAGTGCAACTTTATGCTTATGGATCTTAGCAATCCACGCAAACCCTTATCAAGGACTCGAAAAGCTGGAACCAACACTCTTATTGAATGAAGCCTCGACCAATCAATAATCTCCAGAATAGAAAATATATCATTTAGATATTTTTGGATATTATGAATAATGCTTTGGAATAAACGGCTATCATAGATATACCTGACGAAATAAAAAACTCCCTTGCAAATGCCAGATCTTGCAAGGGAGTAGAAGCCGCAATGTTTATTTTTTCTTCAAAAATTCAGCATGATATTCATCGGCCATTTTCCGCAATGACCGACCAATAGCGGCGTACTCAAACTCATTCAGATTTGCGAGAGATGCGCGCCCCGACGGATGCTGTGTACCGAACCCACGCCCTGGCAGCAGGATTATACCCGTTTCATCAGCGATACGAAATAGTAGCTCATTGGCAGAAAACTCTTGTTTCACCCATACTGCAAAGTCATCACCATAAAGTTTCCTTGCAATCTTCTCGAGGTCCAGAAGAGTATAATAATCAACGGAATTTTCATTGTCAGGCATATCTATGCCCAGTTCGGCATAAAGCGCTGCTTGCCTGCGACGGATAACACGCTTAAGTGTCGCTTTGTAGCTATCTTGTTCATCCATCAAAGCAAACAATGAAAACAACACCATCTGCACCTGTTGTGGGGTTGAGAGGCCAGCTGTGTGGTTCAAGGCGACTGTTCTGCTATCCGCAACTAATCTATCGATAAATTTGAGTGATGATACATCAGTCACAATTGACGAATAGCGCCTTTCTAGTGCCTCTTTGGCATCATCAGGGAGCTTGGCAATAGTGTTATCAAGCACATTATTGTGGTGGAGAGCAACGGTTCCCAAACGCCAACCTGTTGCGCCAAAATATTTCGAATAGGAATAGACGAGAATTGTATTGTTGGGGCAAATAGCAAATAGCGATTTGAAATTATCGGCAAATGTGCCGTAAACATCGTCCGTCAACACGATCAGATCCGGACGATGATTTTTCACAATATCTGCAATTCGCTGCAAGCTACGCTCATCCAGCTTCACAGAGGGTGGATTGCTTGGATTGATGCAAAAGAAGACCTTGATTGAAGGGTCTTTCAACTTGTCCAGTTCGGCGTCCGGATACTGCCAATCTGCATCTGGATCGGCATTAATCGCCACCTCTTCCAGACCATAAGCATCCAGCTCAGGGATTTCGATATAGGGCGTGAAAACTGGCATCCCGATAGCAACTTTATCGCCTTTTTTGACAAGGTGATTTTTCTTTAACGTGTCAAAAACATAAGTCATGGCAGCAGTGCCGCCTTCGGTCGCGAACACATCGACATCTTTGCCTGAAATATGTCCGCCAACCATTTCTTTCATCAGATATTGGCGAACAATATCTTCACTGATACGCAACATTCTCGGCGGAACCGGATAATTGCAACCCAAAATTCCTTCAACCATTTCATGCAGAAAGTCTGAAGCCGACAAACCGAGCTGGTCGCGAACATAGCTGATGGCGCGGCGCAGAAAATCGACGCCCTCCTGATCGCGATTATCTGCCAGAAAACGTTCAAATCTCGCTTCAATGCCTTCAATGCGCGGCAAGCCACCAATACCCTGCTGCATGTAGGAAAAGGAGAGTTCAGACTCTGTCGCAGCAAAAAGACCAAGCCTGAAAAAGCCCCGACGAGGAAGGGTCGCAAGGAAGTTAGGGTTGCCGCGTCCAGCATTAAGCATAACCATATCGGTTTTGGTGGACGCCAATTTGATGAGCTCGTCTTTAAGTTCAAATGGGCTGAGCTTGGCGAACTGGCTGTAGTCGTTCATTGCTTCTCTCTCCAATAATTTAAACGAACGCGATAACGAGTGGCCCCAACAACGTCAGGAAGACGTTTGCAAGAGCATAGGTGATGGCGAAAGGTGTGGTGGGTACAGAATTGCCAGCCTTGTCGAGAACTTCGCCAAATGCTGGGTTGGCGCTACGAGAACCTGTCAGGGCGCCAGCGAATACAGCCACGTTTTCGTAACGCAGGATGTACCTTCCCACAAGCATTGTGATAATGAGCGGCACAACTGTCACAATGACACCTGCGATAAAGATCGACAGGCCACTTTGTGCAATCGTTGTCACAGCTTGCTGGCCAGACTGAAGACCGACAACGACGACAAACCCGGCGAGGCCAAGATCACGAAGTAATGTTGATGCAGCAGTTGGCATATTGCCAAGCGTCATATGTCGGCTTTTATACCAGCCGAACACGAGGCCAGACATAAGTGCACCACCGCCCGATCCCAGTGTCAGAGGGATCGAACCTATCTTGACGACAGCCAATCCGATGAGCAAACCAACAGCAATGCCGAGGCCGTGAAATACAAAGTCGGTTTTATCACTTGGGATAAGCGCAGGGCCAACACGTGCGGTTAAACGTTGAAGATCTTCCTGTACGCCATGGACCGTTACAATATCACCGATCTTGATAACCGCGTCGTTGGTGAGATCAACTTTGCTTCCGCCACGTGTAACATTGAGCACATAGATACCATGGCGCAGTTCACCACTGGCTTGAATAATCTCAGCTACAGTATGATCTGCAAAATCTTTGTTACGAACGACAATGTCACGGGTTGTGACAACCAATTCCATGCCTTCACTACCAGATACTTCTGGACCAAGCTTGTCTTCTAGTCCGATGACACCATTGCGACGTCCAACAATCAGAACCAGATCATCAGCGAGAAGCTTTGTGGTTGGCTCGACACCGATGATTTTTCCTTTTCGTTTGATGCGTTCAATCGTGACTGCATTACCACCAACAGTAATAACACCGTCATTTGTGAGAGACTCAATCGTGCTGACAGTTTTGCCCGCAGCTGAACTTATCCGATAAATACGGCCGACAAGTTCAGGGAGTGCTGGCGTTTCGCCTACTCCGTAAATTTTCGCGCCCTTTAACATTTCCGCTTCGGCTTTAAGAGCATCATCACGAATGCTGCGCTTCATAAACCAAGGCAAAATATTAACGCAGACGATAATCGCACCAAATGATCCGAAGATATAAGTCACCGCGTAACCAATCGCCACGTTTGACTGCAAACGTTGCACTTCATCGGCGGCAAGACCTAGCTTCTCAATTGCAGAACCTGCTGTACCTATAATCGCAGATTGCGTTAAGCCTCCCGCTGCAATACCAGCGGCAATTCCTTTGTCGAGTCCCATAATCCGTGCAAGAATAACAACAGTTACAAGACCACTAATGGCAAGAACTGTTGCCATCACGATTTCACGGATTGATTGTTTGCCTAACGATCGGAAAAATTGCGGACCACTTTCAAAGCCAACTGCGTAAATAAAAAGTGCAAAGAGTACAGCTTTGATACCATTGTCAATTTCCACGCCAACCTGGCTGATCACTACCGCAGCGAGCAATGAACCTGCGACGCCGCCAAGCTGAAACTTACCAAATTGAATTTTTCCGATCCAGTACCCGATCGCCAAAGACAGGAACAGCGCGATTTCTGGCGAATGTTTAAATATGTCACCAAGGGAAAACATCAGATTTCCTAACCATCAGACCAAATACATCTATCTTTGATAGATCTCTTTCGTGAACTTAGAAAAAATGAATAATACCTGTCCAGAACTTTATTTAACATTATAAATATTTATCCACCTTCATAAAATCGAACAAGAAAATATATATCCGGCAGAATGAATGACAAAATATTTGTCATTCATTCTGCCGGTTACAACAAATATTGTTCAATCCTCTATGGGATTAATTTTTAATATCTACCGTTAGAAACTTCAATTCTCCAGCACTGGAAAAATCTTTACTGACCTCGCTCACAATGCCATTTTCCAGAGTCAAATCCTCAACCAGATTGAGTTTCATCTGATCCGCGCCCTTGGCCAGGTTTAAATCCTTGATGTTCACCCAGACGATGTTCGGGCGCGTCGTCGACTCAAATACATAGCGCTTATTGGTCAAGTCCACGACGGTTTGCCACAAAGTCTGCGACGCCTCCGGTGCATCTGGATCTGGTATTCTGAAGGGCTGGGCTGCATTGCGCATGACGCTAAACATTGAAGCAACAGCCTGCACGTCACTTTTTGGTTTAGGCAAACGGCTGACGTAATAACTAGCGCGCGCAAAACGATCACTTGCTTTTGTTGATCCGGGAAGTGATTGCGATCCGCCCAAACCGCTAATTTGTTTAACCAACTCCAATTGCTGATCATAGGTAGGCGAGTTCGTCATTACACGGTAATCCGTACTATGATAAACGACAGGCTTGCCATGAACATATTCTATGATGCAGGAGTCTCCGGTAGCATCTTCAAGAGCCAGGTGGAGCGCAAGTGGAACGCCACCTGTTGGGTCCTCCATCTGCACGACTTGTACATTGGTCGCCTTGATCCAGGAAACAGCGTCCGCGACAGTTGAAAAATTATCAAGAAAATATTGCAGCCATATCGCCTGACTAAGCTGCGGCCGGCTTGGATCCACTTCACCGTATTCCGACTCCGCCAACCACAGAATATGCCCGGCAAGTCCAGCTTCGTTTAATCCATCAACAGAGATCATATCGAAACAGCTAGCGACCACACTTCCATATTTGGACGTCCATTTCAAATCGCCGTTAACACCGTTATTTCTATCAATACCACGAGGCTGCGTCCAAATATTTGTCATAAGATCTTTATAAAAATCCATATTTCGACCGGCTATTACTAAGCCATTATCATCAGACCAAAGAACTCGTGTGCACATACATGACCCCCGTATGATTTAACCCGCAATGAGTATTTTGATATAACCTAGGCCAAATACCAGATTAATCAATCTGCGCAGAAAAAATAAAGCGCTAATAAAATGCTGTTCAAAAAAAATTTAAGAACCGCAATTATAAAATCGTGCCACCGATCGATATTTTGGTTTACGTAACGCTCATAATATCGATACATGTTAAGAAAAGTTATATTCACGGCGGATATACAAGGATTATTAAATGGATTTCGCGCCTGATCTGGTAAAATATGTATCTATTGTGGTGATAGGTCTTCTGCCAATTATGAACCCACTGACCACCATTCCTTTATATATGTCATTGACCAAACGCATGAGCGACGAAAACAAACGCGCGCAGGCAAGAAAGACATGCATTTATGCGTTCTTAATCCTTACTGTATTTATGCTGCTGGGCAATGGCATTATCAAAATATTTGGAATATCGTTGCCAGGCATTCGTGTCGCTGGCGGTATAATCATAATGATATTAGCCTTACGCATGATTTTCTCTGGCGAAGACACTTCCTCTGAGGTGGACGCAGATCCCGCAGACATTAAAAAAGCGGATCTCGATTACTCATTCTCACCTCTTGCCATGCCAAGCTTGGCGGGCCCCGGCTCTATAGCTGTTGTTATGGGTTTCTCATCCCAGATCCCAAGTGATCATAGTATATTTGGCCATGCTGTGATCGCTATCGGTGTCGCTATCATGTCCATCATCGCCTATATTGGCTTGCTATCATCCAACTGGATTGAAAAATTTCTGGGTGATCACGGCATGCAAGCGGTGACGAAAATTATGGGGTTTCTTTTAACTTGCCTTGCAGTTCAATTTCTAGCATCTGGTATTAGTCAATTTGTCGTGCAATTTGGCAAACTCTAGTCTCGTGACAGATTGACTATGAATCAATAGCGATAGTCCACAGATGCACTTTAAAACCATAACTGTGGACACCCAACGCGGCAGCTGCTTCCTTTAAATGGAGCACACCTCGTGCTGGAGCATGTTATACTAACACTTTCTTCACGAGGTTCCGCCAATATGCAACACCGAATGGTATAGCTTTATCATCAAAGTCATATTCTGAGCTGTGCAGTGATGCGCTGTCACCATTACCAATGAACATGAATGCCCCCGGCACCTTGCGCAGGAGAAAGCCGAAGTCTTCTGCCGCCATTGTTGGCTTCATGTCTGCATTGACAAGGCCCGCATCTGTAGCCGCTTTGGCTGCGTCTACTGCAATATCGACCTGTGCCGGATGATTGATCGTAGCTGGATAAGGAATGCATCCTTCAGGCAGGACTGCTTCAATATTGACACCAAAGCCATTCGCGGTTTGCAAACACAAGGACTGAATTTCATTACCAATGGTTGCGGCGACATCTTCCGAAAAGCTGCGAATATTGCAACGCATCTGCACCTTGTCTGGGATGACATTCCACGCCTCGCCGCCATGAATAGATGTGATCGAAACGACTGCAGGATCCAGCGGGTCTAGCTTGCGTGACACAATCGTTTGCAACAGGGTGATAAGATAGCCAGCAGCGGCTATAGGATCACGTCCAAGATGTGGCTGTGCGGCATGTGAACCTGTACCCTCAATCGTAATGAGGAGCGCATCCGCGCCTGCCATCATAGCACGCGGTGCAATGCCAAAGGATCCAACTGGCATCCCCGGCCAGTTATGCAAACCAAACGCTGATTGAACCGGATATTTTTCCAACAAACCCGCATCAATCATTGCTTGAGCGCCTGCCCCACCCTCTTCAGCGGGCTGAAAACAGAAGACAATGCTGCCTTCAAAATCACGCCCATCAGCAAGAAGTTTTGCAGCACCTAATAACATAACCATGTGGCCATCATGACCACATGCATGCATATTGCCCGGAAATTTCGAACGATATCCAAGGCTTGCTCGCTCTTCAATCGGCAAAGCATCCATATCCGACCGCAGCAGAATGCGATGCTGCCGGCTTTTTGCAGGCCCCGTTCTGCCATGCAAAACACCAATAACACCGCTTTTCGCTATGCCTTCAATAACCTCATCAAAGCCAAACTGACGAAGCTTATTGGCGACAAAAGACGCTGTCCGGGGCAACTCATACATAAGCTCAGGATATCGATGCAGTTCGTGCCGCCAGCTGATAAGCTCTTGCAGAAACTCCGAATTGTTTTCCAGATTGAGCAAAGACATAACAGACCTTTTTAAACGAGATATTTCAATGTCTGAAGACTAACCCGTTCAAGGCCGGCGCTTACTGCTTTCCGGAATAAGATAAATAGCACCAGCGGCAATTAGGCTTGTAACCATCACATACCAAGCCGGAGAAATCGGATTGCCAGTCGTTTTAATCAAATAGGTAATGATGAAGTGGGTGGTGCCACCAAAAATCGTCACACTCAGACCGTAGGCAATCGACAGACCTGTTGCACGTATCGACCGGGGCAGCAATTCCGGAATAGCTATGAAGGTAGCAGCTCCACTGATTGAAGTTATACCTGCAAGGATTGCGGATGTAAGAAACAGTGTCGTAGGTGACGGATGCAGTGTCAGCCAAATAAATAGCGGCACGATGATGACAGCAGTCATAACACGAGGCCAGAACATCACGTTCCACCGCCCAATACGATCAGACATCCAGCCGCCAATAAGACTACAAATCAAAACTGCCAAGCCGCCTGCAATTGTTGCACCGATTGCCACAGAAGGTGAAAGCTTTAGCGTCGTGATTGCATATGTCGTCATATATTGAGCGACATATGTTGAAACAGTCAGGCCCATAATGCTTAATATCGCCAGAATAATTAGTCGGGTATAACCGCGTAACTCACCCCAGCCCTGATGTTCACGTGAAGACGTGCCATGCTCGCGGGTTTCAGGCATATCGCGGCGTAAATAGATGCCAATAGGGATAAGCAGCAGACAAAAAAGGAACGGAACACGCCAACCCCAATCGGCAAGCTGTTCAAGAGGCAAAATCAAGGACATCAGCAGGCCTATTAACCCTGCCATCATCGCAGCAACACCCTGACTTGCAAGCTGCCAGCTAACGAAGAAGCCTTTTTTATTTTCCGGGGCGATCTCGACCAGAAATGCTGTCGATGGTCCAACCTCGCCACCCAAAGCAAAACCTTGAATCAATCTGCATATAACGATGATAATAGGAGCAGCGACACCAATTGCTGCATATGTTGGCGTAAAGGCAAGACCCAAAGTCCCAACTGTAATGAGCATGATAGTCAGCAGCATGGCCGGTTTACGACCGATCCTATCAGCAAAACCGCCGATAAAAATTGCGCCTAATGGTCGGGAAAAGAAGCCAACGCCATAGACTGCAACGCTCAACAACAGACTGACATACGGATCCGTTGCCGGAAAGAAAGCATTGCCAATATAGACAGCAAAAAACGCATAGACGATGAAGTCATAGAACTCCAACGCATTGCCAGCGACCGCGGCAACCACGACTTTCTTTTTAACCGGGCTATCTGCCTGAGCATTTTGATTGGACAGAATGCTGCCCTCATTTGGCGTTGTTACATTCAAGTTCATCTATGTTCCCCAAGGTCATGGCCTTTAAACCAACGATTGAATGGATTGATGCCTGACTTTAAAGCCGGCAGTTCCATTTTCTTTTCTCGCAGTTTGATCTGATACTCACTTTATCGGCTGGCAGGTTAGCAGTAGTGGTACGTATGTTTTTATCGATCGGGCCTGAGTCTTTATGCATGGGGACATTTTTCCTTACAGTCAGACGCGACGGCCCATTTGCTAGACTTTGCCAGCAAACAGGCAGTCGAAATACTTAATCAATGCAAACCATCTATTTTTTCACCAGTGCACATTGTGACTTGTCCAAAGGTTGAAACGCCTTGTCGGGTGAAACAGTAGCCAACAACTTATAGTAATCCCAATCACCACTCGATTCCGTGGGCGTTTTCACCTCAAATAGATACATGTCATGCATCATTCGACCATCTTCACGGATATATCCGTTCTTGTAGAAAACGTCATTTACGGGCAGTTCCCGCATTTTTGCGACTACTTGCTCGGTATCATCGGATCCTGCTTTCTCAATCGCGCGAAGATAGTGCAGCACTGACGAGTAAACACCTGTTTGCAACATATTGGGCATTGCGTTGCGCTGCTCATAAAACCGCTTAGACCAAGCTCTGGTTTCATCATTCATGTCCCAGTAACTCGCTTCGACAATTGTCAAACCTTGCGCTTCCTCAAGTCCCAACCCATGGACGTCGTTGATAAAGCCACCGAGTGTTGCAACTTTTTGCCCTGCCTGTGTAAGACCGAACTGCGCAGCCTGTTTCACCGAGTTGATTGTATCTGCACCAGCATTTGCAAGCGCTACGACATTAGCACCTGAACCCTGAGCCGTCAGAAGAACTGAAGCGAAATCTGTGGTTCCAATCGGCAGACGGGTGCTACCTAAAACAGTGCCACCACGCGCCTTAACCACATCGCCTGTTTCTTTTTCAAGACCGTGCCCAAAAGCGTAATCCGCCGTTACAAAATACCAGCTATTCATACCCTGATCAACGAGGGCCTGCCCCGTCGTATGGGCAATAGCATAGGTATCGTAGGCCCAATGCATAACATATGGACCACAAAGGTCATTTGTTATGCGCAATGAACCAGGAGAGCTCAAAACGATCAGTTTATTTTTTTGCTTGGCAACTTCAAGAGCTGCCAACGCAGGCGATGATGAAGCGACGTCAAGAATTGCATCAACATTGTCTTCATCAAGCCATTTACGCGCGATTGCCCCGCCAATATCCGGTTTATTCTGATGATCCGCGCTTAAAATTTCAATTGGCATACCAAGAACGGTTCCACCAACCTCGTCTACCGCCATCTGAGCGGCCGTAACGGCTCCCATGCCTGTGATATCGGCATAAACTCCGCTCATATCTTCAATCAGGCCAATCCGAACGACACCGTCACTGATCTTTTCCTGAGCATAACTTGCAGATGTGGCGAGCAAGCCGGTCAGACATAGCGTATAGCCTAAAATCTTCAGAGATATTCCCATATTCATGCACCTCCCAATGCATATATTTCCAACACTCAAACCAAATCGGCGAGTAAGCCCACAGCAAATCTTTCTGCTTGTTCCAATGCGGACAGCGAAACTCCGGTTGAATATCCTCTCTCTTGAAGATGTGTTACGAGAGAAGAGGTTTTTAGGTTTCCAGCAGCACCAGGCGCGTAAGGACAGCCACCGAGCCCCCCGGCAGCACTGTCAAAGACACGAATATCGTGATTGAGAGCGACATCGACGTTATTGAGCGCCTGCCCTGACGTATCGTGAAAATGACATGCCAAGCCCTCAGCCGGAAATTGTTCCCTCACGTTCTCTAACATGGCATCAACCTGATCTGGAGAAGCACGGCCAATAGTATCCGCAAGAGAGACCTCCGTGCAGCCCAGGGCCATTAAAGCAGCAACCACTTGAGTTGTGGCTTGTGGCTTTATGAGACCTTCAAATGGGCACTCCGTCGTGCAGGATATGTAGCCACGCAATCTCGCCCCATATTCTTGCGCGAGAGCAGCCACAGGTGCAAAACGCTCAAAGCTTTCAGCAATCGAGCAATTAATATTCTTTTGTGCAAAGGTTTCTGAGGCGCTGGTAAAGATGGCAATTTCTTCAACGCCGATTGCCAAAGCGCTTAATGCGCCCTTTTCATTGGGCACCAGAACAGACCTCTTTAACCCTGAAATTTTAGGCACATTGCGCAACACCATTTCATGATCTGCCATTTGTGGAACCCATCGCGGTGACACAAATGCAGTGACCTCAATGCGTGACAATCCTGCATCAAATAGAAGTTCGATCAGCCGCAACTTATCATTGGTTGGCACAATGTGTTTTTCATTTTGCAACCCGTCGCGCGGGCTGACTTCAACGATTGAAATATCGGTCATCAGCACATCACCACAAAAGCTGCTCTGTTATCCGCCACAGCATGATCATCACGTTTGTCTCGATCTATTGGCAAAAGCTGCGAGGCCGCGCTGCGCGTCTTCACTTGTGAAAGTACGTTGCCCGAGAGCAGCTTCCCATCGATAAGCCTCCACGAGAGGTAAGTGCTGCAACGTCAGCGCAGCTTCTTTGATAGTCTGCACAGCCGTTGCGCTTAACGAAGCAATGTGATGCGCTGTCTCATGTGCCACCTCATCGACGTCGGCAACGCCATGGAGGTGATTAACCACGCCCACTCTGTACATATCCGCCGCAGAAAATCGCTTTGCTGTCAGCATAATTTCCATCGCATGTGCGTAGCCAACCTGACGAACCAATCGAACAAGTGTGCCTCCCGCAGGCACGAAACCATGACCTGCTTCCGGCAACTGGAATTGAGCGTCATGCGCTGCAATACGAATATCGGTTGCAAGCATGACCTCGAATCCGCCACCAAGACAAAGCCCTTTGATCGCGCTGATCACAGGTTTAAAAAAGCCTTCAACCTTCAGATGGGCCGGATCCCATTCAGAGATATCGAAGCGGCCTTCCGCCAATGCAGGAATTGACTCGGTCAGATCCGCACCTACACAAAATGCCCTGTCTCCTGCCCCCGTGAGTACGACCGCTCGTATTGCTTCATCTTTAGCCGCTTCATCAAAAGCTTTGCCAAGATCGTCATACATCGCGAGCGTCAAGGCATTGAGTTTATCGGGCCGGTTGATGCAGATGGTGGCAACGCCTTTGTCTTTATGATAATCGATTGACATCAGATGGCCCCCGTAACCTTGAGACGGTTGAGTTCATCTGCATCAATTCCAATCAGCCTTTCCAGGACAAGAGCATTATGCTCGCCGGGTGCCGGCGCCTTTTCATGATCCGTTTCCTGCTTGCCTGATAGTTTGATTGGCATACCAAACATACCGATCAGTTTGCCAGCAACAGGAACATTAACAATCATGTTTCGCGCGGCGATATGTGGATCCTCAACAACCTCGGCGATTGTTTTAATGGCGCTCAATGGTACTTTGTCGCCGGCCATATCCTCAAGTTCGGCCTTGGTATAATTGGAGAACCATCCCTCAAGCAAAGGCTTAACCACAGTCTCCGCAATGACCGGATCAAACCGCTTCTCCATTGTATCAATCGTTGGATCCGTTGCCTTTTCAGGATTGCCAAACATAGCACATGTGATGGCCCAGAATTTGTCAGTGTAGCCACCAAAGAAGACAAAGCCGTCTTTGCAACGAAACTGACCATAGGGCCGAACAAAGGGATGGTCGTTGCCGAGCGGTGTAGCCACTTCTTTTTGCGTGGTATAGCGAACAACCGCATTTTCTGTCAGCGTCAAAACTGAGTCTTGCTGCGATACATCGACGACTTGGCCTTGCCCTGTGCGTTCAGCTTCCCTTAATGCTGCGATTGCCCCAATTGCAGCGTAAAGCGACGCAGCAAGATCACCGATGATTGTGCCGACACGCACAGGAGGACGATCTGCGTAGCCGTTCATTGACCACAAGCCACCTGCAGCCTGCCCAGTATTATCATATGCGGGCCGTGACGAGTTTGGCCCGGTGCGTCCAAAACCACTGATAGCTGTATAAACAAGCTTTGGATTGATGGCTTTCAAGCTATCGTAACCGAGGCCGAGTTTTTCCATCGTGCCCGGTCGAAAATTCTCAACAAGAATATCAACCTTGCGCACTAATTTACGCAGCAGTTCCTTCCCTTCGTCCGACTTCAAATTGAGTGTGATACCCAGCTTATTGCGATTAAACTGCGTGAAAAATGCACTAAGCTGCTCTTCGTCGTCACCGACGAAGGGAGGGAAAGTACGGGCATAATCTGGTTCAGCGGGGTGTTCCACCTTGATGACTGTTGCGCCAAGCTCTGCCATCAGCATCGAACAAAACGGTCCAGCGACAACGCGTGTTATATCCAGAACTGTTACGCCAGTCAGCGGCCCGGTGCGACGGGCGTTCCAGCTGTCGAATTCGTTTTGTTCTGTCATCATGTTTCTCCCAAAGTCTGAACTATCTGCCTGATCGCCCGATAAAGCGTAAAATTCAGCGGAATGAAATCGATTAGCGTTTGCAAACCATTATTTTATTTAAGATTTTTCATGGCGCACTGCGCTAATAAGCTCTTTTGCTCGGTCCACACGCACGTCATGATCAGTCGCCAGCTTGGCAGCTATGAGCTCTATTTCGCTGCCAACAGCTCCGGCAACAATCGCGATATTGCGAGCATGAAGAGCCATGTGACCACGTTGAATCCCCTCGGTCGCGAGAGCGCGCAGCGCTGCCATGTTTTGTGCCAGCCCGACCGCTGTCGTCACTTCAGCAAGTTCCTGCGCCGTCGAAACACCTAGAATCCGTAACGCGGCCTGAGCAGACGGGTGGGTTTTGGTTGCTCCGCCGACAATACCAAGGGCCATTGGCAGTTCCAGTGTACCGGTAAGATGGTTCTCGTTATCAATTTCCCATCGGGTGAGTGAGGTATAACGACCGCTTCGCGCTGCATAAGCATGGGCGCCTGCTTCAATTGCGCGCCAATCATTGCCGGTTGCTACCACAACCGGATCAATGCCGTTCATAATACCCTTATTGTGGGTGGCAGCACGATACGGATCAACAATCGCAAAGGCGCATGCCTCGACAATTCCCTGCGCAATCCGCGCACCTTCATATTCATCCGTCTTGAGAATATCAGGTGAAAGCCGCACACTGGCGCGCGCCAAACGAAGATCGGCAAAGTTGGACAGAATACGCAGGCGCACCACACCACCCGAAACCTTTTCGATGAGTGGCGCAACGGCTTCTGCCATGGTGTTAACGGTATTCGCACCCATGGCATCGCGAACATCAACGATGAGATGCGCAGCGAGCATTGGCCCAACCGGCGTATCATCAAAGATATGAACTTCGACATCACGGCAGCCACCACCAAGCGAAACCAGCACTTTGTCTCGTGCGTTGGCGGCAGCTATAATCGCATCCCGCTCGCGCAAAATCCGAGCCCGTGCGCCGTGAGGGTCGGTCACGTTAATAACCTGAATCTGCGCTCGCATAATAGGTCCGCTGCTGGAAGTAAAAAAACCTCCACCCGCGCGCGCAAGCCTTGCCATATATGACGCAGCAGCGACGACAGAAGGCTCTTCCACTGCCATCGGGATCAGGTAATCTTTGCCATTAACGGTAAAATTCGTTGCGATGCCTATCGGCAGTTCGAAGGTTCCGATAACATTCTCGATCATTCCATTCGCAAGCGAAAGCGGCAATGAACCCGGCTCAAAGGCCTTTTGTTGCGCGTCATTCAGCCGTACCGCCTCAACGACGCGTGCCATGCGCTCTTCAGGTTTTAAATTGCGCAGGCCCTCAATACGCGAATTAAGCTGATGTGTTCCGCTGTTGTGAATGTCGGCCAATACTGCCTCCCATGTATTCTTCCTCTTGATCAGAAATCAACGTTATTGCTATGATTGAACAGGTACAGTTAAACTTAATTGTTACCAAACTGTACCCAATACGGAGGCAGCCTTTTGACAAGCCCTAACATTGCGCCTGAGCAATCGGGTACATTGACCGATCAACTATTCACGCTGTTGAGTAGCGAGGTTAAACAAGGACTGCGGCCGGTTGGAAGTCGTTTGATGTCGATCCGTAAAGCAGCCGAACGGTTTAGTGTCTCTAAGAATACTATCATTGAGGTCTATGATCGACTCGTCGCCGCAGGTTTAGCCGTAGCGAGACCCGGTTCGGGATTTGTGGTCTGTTTGCCGCAGGATATGCAACGAAATGAGCGTCCGCGCCATGTGGCAGAGGCCGTTGATATTGCCACTCTTCTCAGCGCCCAGTTAGACGAGAATTTTACAATTCGTGTCGGCGATGGACGCCCGCCAGCTTCATGGGCAGAACAGTCAGAAATAAAGCGTCATTTGGGCGCGTCAGGCATCGCTCACATCATGGGAACAGACGCCTACGGCTCCGCACTTGGCTTTCCACCGCTTCGTCAGGAAATCTCGAAAAGATTGGCCTCACAGCACGTTAATGCGTCACCTGAGCAGATACTGATGACCTTTGGTGCAAATCACGCGCTTGATCTTATCGTGCGTGCCTTTCTGTCGCCTGGCGATGTCGTGCTGGTTGATGAGCCCGGCTATTATCCACTCTTTGCGAAACTGAAACTGGCACAGATAAGAATGGTCGGTATACGCAGAAACGCTGATGGACCAGACGTCTCTAATTTCATCGCAAAAGCCGCATCAGAACGCCCACGATTTTTCTTCACCCAATCAATCGGGCACAACCCAACGGGAAGCTCAATCAGCCTACCCGTAGCCCACGCTCTGCTGAATGCCGCAGCCCAACATAACATTACAATTGTTGAAGACGATCCTTTCTCTGATTTAGCTTCAAACGTCCCAAGTCGCCTTGTCACCCTCGATCAGCTCAACCGGGTCATGTCGATTGGCACTTTTTCAAAGACACTCTCGGCCAGCTTGCGCAGCGGCTATATTGTCGGAAGCGCCGAGTGGATTAATGCTTTGACTGAGCTCAAAATGCTCACAAGCGTCAACAGTTCCGGCCATGTTGAGCGACTTATCCATCGGCTGCTTATGGAAGGCCATTACGCACGACATCTTAAGCGGCTATCACATCGTATCGAGACAGCAGCTGACCGTGCGATGAAGCAACTGGAAATGCTGGGATATCACGTTTTCTCAGATAATGGCGGCGGGTATTATCTCTATCTGCAACTTCCTTCGCATATCGATGACATTGAGCTGGCAAAACGCGGCGCAAAAGACGGTATCTTCATCGCCCCTGGCAGTGTTTTCTGCGTCAATAAAGACAATCCAGTGCGGCGGGGAATCCGTTTGAACGTCGCCCACACGGACAATGAAGAATTCTACAGATTCCTCGCACGCCACCTCAGTTAAAAAGAAGAGTCACGGCGTGGAGCTTGTCTTTTCGGACCTTGCAACCTGTTTGCTCGCAGCCACCGAAAGCTTTGCGGTATTGTCGACTTCGCGCATTCGCAACATCCAGTATTTTAGGCTTGTGTCATCAAGTTTGCTAACAATGTGCTCAAAAGTCTCAGATGTTTCATCCTGACCGAGCTTGAAGCGTGCCGATACAGAAACAATCTGCGCCCTAAAGCCAACAATTGCTGTCTTGAGCTTCTCATATCGTTCGCCGATCTGATCAATAGACCACGGCAATGGTTGATCCTGCTCCATATGCGCGACTGTCCGGCGAAGTGCTTCATCAGTCAGCCCATCATCGGTGCTGATATCTGCGATGATTTTGACCGTTATAAAGTTCCACGTCGGCGCCCAGTTTGACCGCCCGGCCATTGCGGGGGAAATGTATCCCGCTGGACCGTGAAAAATGAAGATAGCGCGCGCGACAACACCTTTTCCCCGAACGAGGGTCGACCGGCGCGGTAAGTGGCCCAACAGACTTGAGGGCTTACCCGATGCATCCCTTTCAAGCAAAACCGGCATATCAAGCGTTGAAGGATCTTCATCTAACCCCAGAATACTGGCCATCGGATAGGCGCCAACGACATCCGATAAATCCTGATCTGACCAGGTACTGAACTTATCACTCATTTTATTCTTTCATTATCCCTTCTCAGCAGAAGCGATCATAGAGGCATCAAGAAAGCCGGTTTATCGTTTGTCAGCGTGGCCCAAAATATTAAGCACCACACGCGAAAATACCCTGGCACCAATCAGTATAAGCTCATCAGGAAAATCGTAGTCCGGACTATGAAGAGCCTGTACTGCGTGTCCGGCGCCTAAGAAAAACATCGCCGAAGGCGCCACAGAGCGGAATCGTCCAAAATCCTCCGATCCGCGCATTGGTAAATCGCCGGGACCAAAAGCCACACCTTCATCAGTCATAGCGACTATAAGATGTTCCACCGCCTCAGGACTGTTCTCACAATGCGGAAACACATCATGATAGTCTATCACGACATCAAGTCCGTCCTCATACGCCACCTTTTGCACAAGCGCCTCAACATCGGCTTGCAGTACATCCATGCGGCTATCCGTCAAGGTTCGAAGCGTTGCCCATATTTCGGCAGAACCCGGCGCAACCCCAAATGTGGGCTCGCCCAGCGCAGCATGGGTGACGGTGATCATCGCAAATGAATGAGCAATCTCCTCACCTGCTTTCGGCATGTTTTCCGAAAATGCTGCCAAATTCGGCATAAGGCGCGACAAAGCCAACATGGGCGATTTTCCGGTTTCGGGCGTCGATGCATGCGCGGTCCGTCCGGTTAAACGCACTCTAATACCACGTGATGCACAATTGACCGGACCTGTTTTCAATACACAATAGCCCATGTCATAGCCGGGCATATTATGCAGTGAAAATGACAGATCTGGCCGTATTTCCTCAAATGCCGGATCTTCCAGAACAGCTAACGCACCCGCCCCTGTTTCTTCAGCGGGCTGAAACAGCAGAATTGCGCGCCCCCTGGCGGGGCGATTTCGGGAAACAACACGCGCAAAGGCTGCCATCGTAGCCATATGACCGTCATGTCCACACATATGACCCTTACCGGCCCTAACCGATGCGTGAGCGAGGCCATTCGTTTCCGCAATCGGCAGAGCATCAAGTTCACAACGAAACAGAACTGATGGGCCTGGCTCACGACCTTCAAACACAACAGCCACACCAGTCTGCCCGAGCGCCGTTAACATGCGATCCGGCTTAAGAGGTTCGAGAAATGAGACGACGCGTTGCGCTGTCTCATACTCTTCGCCCGATATTTCTGGATTACGATGCAGATCATGTCGAAATGCAACCAATTCCCGAATATCCTGATCAGAGAACAAAGCTTGCCCCGCTTGGTCAGTCAATGTGCGCTTCCTTCCTCTTAATTTTTGAGAACGTTTTTTATAAATCGGGCGCCATCAGCGATTGCTTCCCGTGCCAAACTCGACATGGACATCGCTTCAAGAAATGAATGCGTTGCACCTTTGTAAATTTTATAATCTGGTTTTGCACCAGTATCCTGCAACTTGGCTACCATCGCGTAGCTATTATCGGCAATGATGTCCCGGTCAGGAATCACAAAAAATGTGGGCGGAAGATCACGGACATCGGCCTTGAGCGAATAGATTTCCGGACTAATCAAATCCTCGGTAGAGCGCGTGTAATTCGAATAATAATAGTTAATCTCATCGCGGTCCATGACCGAGCCAGAACCACCATGCAGTGCTTCAGCCTCATCGGAGCATTCGGTCGAAAAACCTGCATAGTTGAACAAAACACCCTTAAGAAAGGCCGCCTCACCCTTTTCCCGCAAGCGAATTACAACAGCCATGCTGATATTGCCTCCGGCAGAATCTCCGCCAATTGCCACGCGATCAAGAGCGATGCCAATATCCGCCGTTTTCAGCCAGGTTAAAGTATCTTCGACCTGATCGATTGCTACGGGATATTTGTATTCAGGTGAGAGATAATAATCCAACCCAAGAACCTTAACATTCGCAGCAGCCGCATATTCCCGCATCAGGCGATCATGTGTATCTATACTAAAAAGTGTGAACCCTCCGCCATGGAGATAAATGAGCAGCGGTGCCTCATCATCAAGACCGGGAATGTATAGGCGTGCGCGCATCGCACCATGCCTCGTTGGGATCGACAACTCGCGAATATCTGCCATTTCGGGCCCACCCTGACGAAATGGTTCTCGAACAGCTTCAGCAATCTTACGCGCTTCGTCCGTCGAGACAGACGATAATGAGGGATGCTTCGCCCAACCTTCACGCATCTTTGCGAGAAAAAGCCTAATCTCACCATCAATGGGCGAAAGATCGAGTTCGGATTGTGCAGCCAGAAGAGTTTTGTTCACTGGATTGTTCCTATCAATTGTCTTGGCCAGACGACCCTAGCAACTGTCCACTTTGAACTGCTCGTTCTATCGGGTCTTTTACTTTCTCATTCAGGCCGTTATCGAACGCCGCGACAAATTCTGCGCTGCCCGATAATGGCTAGGTGGAAAGCCGAAAGAACGATGAAAAACTGAGGTAAAGGCCGAAACACTTTCATAGCCGATACCAAAGGCAACTGATGTGATTGAATGGCCTGCATGCAGCAAAGAAACTGCGTGCATCAACCGAACCTGCAACCGCCATGTCGCCATGCCCATACCGGTCTCATTCTTGAAAATACGGGTAAAAGTCCGGCGTCCCATATTGGCGATAGATGCCCAATAGTCGATATCACTCTGATCGCTTGGGTTCTCGATCAGCTGATTGCAAACGCGTAAGATACGATTGTCGCGCGGCATGGGGATATGAATATTCATCGTTGGCATGCGCGGGATTTCATCAAGAAGCAACCGGACAATCTGCCCCTCGCGTCCCGTTTCATCATAGGCAAAGTTGAAGGTTACAATCTCGCCGATCAGCGCGCAGATCAGATCAGACACCTCGAATACACGGCATTTTTCAGGCAAGTTATCGAGTGTAGGATCGATGTAAACAACGTGAAACCTGACATTCTCTCGACAACTGGTTTGATGGCGCACACCGGGAGGGATCCAGATAGCGCGATTGGGCGGCAAAATATAGCTCGCATCTTCCGTCGTGATACAAAGAACGCCTGAAATCGAAAAGCTCAATTGTGCTCGTTCATGGGAATGAAACGGATCAACATAGCCAGCCGGATACTCATCAGACAGCGTTACCACTGGTCGAATTGTAAGAGGATAATCTTGGCTGCGTTTCATTGTGTCTCCCGGCGCATTACGACTCCCTTATATTCATTGCCGATTTTGACGTCCCTATAGCCAAATTCAAGTAGTATAGTTCTAAATTACCTCAAATTGGCCAAATCGAAGAACTTTCAGTCCCGCAAGCGACAAACTTTCGCTGGCTCTGCTGTTAGTCTGATGGTGTGCGGGCTCTATGGAACTTTTGATTAGAGTGCCGAACCAAACGACCTATCAAAAAGGGGAACGGTATGAATACCACCAGAAAACTCTCTGGGGCATTGCTTATTGCGTGTGGATTTCTAGTTTCATCCGCTGGTCTGGCAACTGCTAATGACATTTCAAAGTGCATTTTATCGGGTGCGAAAGGGGATATATCACTCACTCCCGCGAACCCCGGCGTGATTACTGCCGAGATAGCCCTTCCAAATCCTGGTTGGTTGAATGGCGATACTCCAGACCATATCCTTGATGGCTTCGAGTATTGCCTTGCAGCAAACATTGCTCATCGTGCTGGCTTCGACGAAGTTAAGCTTGTCGTCTCCTCAGTGCCCGCAATGATTGCAAATAATAACCAGAAGAAAGATCTGGGCATGGCAACGCTCTCCATCACGGATGAGCGCAAGAAAGTCATCGATTTTTCATCGCCTTACTTCTCTTCCGACATTGGAGTTCTGGTAAAAGCCGGTAAAAAAGTCGACGCAGATGCGATGAAAACATTCCGCATCGGCGTTCTGCAAGGGACCACCGGCGCAAACTTTGTAAGCGATCGCATAAAACCCGAAGACATTCGTGTTTATTCCGAGAATCCTGCAATGTTTGCAGCACTTATGGCTGGCCAGATTGATGCGGCTGTCACCGATACGGCAATTCTAATGGCGCAAGCAGCAAAATCGAACGGCGCACTGGAAATCGCCGGACAATATGAAACAGGTGAGTCTTACGGTGCAATTCTGCCGAAAGGCTCCCCAAACAAAGAAGCCATTGATAAGGTGATAGATGACATGCGCGCCGACGGCACGCTAAAGAAAATGGCCTCGACCTATCTTTCCGGCATATGGGGCGCTGATCCGACAACAATACCTTACCTTCAACCATGATCGTTGGAGGAATGGTATGACTTCGATTTCTTCGGGTAAACCGACCCTACAATCTCAAAATAGCAAACGTTCTTTTGGCGCAGGTGCTGCGCCAAAAGATGTGCGTGGGTGGACAGCCTCTGCTGTCATATGTTTCTTTCTGGTTTCAATTGGTATGTGGGTTACAGCCCGCGAAGCCTATCACAAATCTGTAACACTTGATGTGCAGCCACTTTTAGCCAGCGCTATACCAGGCATAGCAATCATCTGCATATTAGCGCTTTGCTGGCCAGCTGTGCACACTATTCTGAAAACACAGGAAGTGAGAAGAGCGCTTGAGGCAGATCAACTCATAGAGGCACGCGTTGCAACCGCCAAGGCGCTGGATTACGCCCAATATACAATTGGGTTTTCCGTATTCGCAGCCGTCATTGTCGCATTCACCCAGTTTTTGCTGGCCAATGATCTTGCGGTCAGCAAAACCTTCCTCTCGCCTTCGCTCATTTGGCAGTCATTCCCTCTGATACTCAAGGCCTTCTGGGTCAACATTTATATCTTCCTGATTGCCGAAGTTTGCGTTCTGGTTTGGGGACTTATCGTTGCAATCGCCCGACTTGTTCCGGGCAAAACTGGCGCACCTATCAGAGGACTCGCCATACTCTATACAGATATCTTCCGGGGGATGCCCGCTATCATCACCATATATCTGGTGGGGTTTGGGTTACCTTTGAGTGGCCTACCGATACTCAGCGGACTGTCGGTTGAGACTTACGCAATCATCGCACTGACTTTAACATTTGGCGCATATGTGGCCGAGGTTTATCGCTCGGGCATTGAAGGCATTCACTGGAGTCAGGTTGCAGCAGCAAGATCGCTCGGCCTCTCTTATATCCAAACCATGCGTTATGTCATCATTCCTCAGGCGGTCCGACGGATCGTACCACCTTTGCTAAACGATTTCATTGGCTTGCAGAAGGATACAGCACTGGTCAATATCATTGGATCGGTCGACGCCTTTAATCAGGCCAAAATCCTCTCCAGCAATCACTTCAATCTCTCACCGGTTTCTGTCGTCGCTTTCATCTTCATCCTGATCACGATTCCGCAAGCGCGTTTTGTTGATCGGATTTTAGAGCGAGATCAGCGTCGGACGCGTGCGGCATAAGGTTATTTGCAATGGCTATCATAGAAGTAAAGAATATTTCAAAAAGCTATGGCGATTTCAGAGTTTTCGATGGGCTTAATCTTGAGGTTGAAGAGCATCAGGTCGTTTGCTTGATTGGAGCTTCTGGCTGCGGAAAATCAACACTGTTACGCTGCATGAATGGTCTTGAAACCATCGACAATGGCGAAATTCGAATTCATGATGACCGCATCACAGGGCCCGGGGTCGATGTGAATGCCCTGCGTCGTGATGTTGGTATCGTTTTTCAAAGCTACAATCTGTTTCCGCATATGACTGTGTTGGAGAACATCATTCTGGCTCCTTGCAAAGTATTGGGCCAAAGCAAAGCAGATGCGACCGCAATTGCCCTGCCCTTGCTTGAACGTATTGGGCTGGCACATAAAGCAAATGCTTACCCTGACCGTTTGTCTGGCGGGCAACAGCAACGAGTTGCAATCATTCGTGCGCTTGCAATGAGCCCGATGATCTTACTGTTGGACGAAATCACATCAGCCCTCGATCCTGAACTGGTTTCTGAGGTTCTCAACATAGTCCGCGATCTTGCCGAAGATGGTATGACGATGTTACTTGCTACTCATGAGATGGGGTTTGCGCGCGAAGTATCCAGCAAAATATGCTTTCTCGCTGAAGGCAGAGTTTACGAGGAAGGTACTCCAGAGCAGATTTTTGGAAACCCAAGCGGAGAGCGTACAGCTGCATTCCTTCAGCGCATCGTCGAAGCCGGTCGAATTTAGTTCTTTGACTTAAGATCGATATATGCCGTGATCTATTCACGAGTTAAATAATATACGTCTCCTTCGCGTTGTCCGCGAAGGAGACGACCCCTGCATCCCTGACGGGGGGCGCTGCCGGATGCAGGAATGGCGGTTTACCACTTCATCTTGAAGCCAACCCGACCAGAGATGCTGTCATTTTTGATACCATTATGGCCAAGGTTGCGGCTATAATCACCACTGGCAAACAGAGAAACCTGTTCAGTCAACTGGCCGGAAAACCCAAAACCGAGTTGCCCTCTGGTTGCATCAAGGTCACTGCCTAGTGTCACGCGATTGTTGCCTTCAAGATTAGAAAAACTCGTTTTTGCTTTATCACCCATAGTATGCCAGACATTGACACGCGCCCATGCTGAATAACGTCGGCCATCTTCAGCTTTCCAATCGCGAGAAACTTTTGCGCCAATGCGACCATAAACAATGTCGTTGCTGGGAAAGGCAATCTGGCCAAACTGATCTGATGTATCATCCAGCGAAACATGTTGGTAGATAAGCTGAGCCTGAGGCTCAACAGTCCACCCATCATTGAGTGCATAACGATATCCGCCTTCGAGAGAGGAGATAAAACCCCATCCTGCTGTTTGCATACCAACGTTGTCCACCGAACTGCTATGCACCTGATCGTAACGTGTTCCCTGAACGACAGCGTCAGTGTACCAGCCAGTATGATCAAGATGGGTCCAATAACCGCCGAAGCTATAACCATTCATCGACAGGTCACCGGCTTTACCGCCATAGACGCGGTCAACGTCGGCCTCAGCACGACCAACACCTACGAACAATCCCAGAAAATCAAGCGAACCATTCGCGCGCTCACCCCGATACAAATCTCCACCCGCCTGGAAGCCTCCTAATGTGTAACTATAGGAAGCACCATCACGATAAAAGTCCGCGAGGTGTTGCTCAGCGTCACCAGACGCAGTGCCAGCATTTCCATGTTCTCCGAACGCGCGGAACCAGAAGGCTGATGCATTCAGATCAATTGTATCCCGCCTATCGTGATATGTACCGAGCATAGCTAAACCAAACCGGGAAGCAAGAACAGGAGCGACCATACTCAGCGGCACTTCCGAGCGATAGTCCGGAAGCTCTGGATCGGGCTTAGGCTCTGGTTTTGGATCTGGATCCGGGTTGGGCTTTGGGTCAGGGTCTGGCTCTGGCTCTGGGGTCGGGTTATATGTGGAGCGCAAATACCATTGTCCATCAAACGTACCAGAGTAATCCCCAGCGTAAAGCGTATAGTCATACGCGCCCGCTGAAATACGCCCCTGTTGCACAAAGGCCCCACTGCTTGCCTGACTGGCATCGACAAGCATAATCCCATTGCCTGTTGTTAGTGCACCAAGACCGCCGGCATTATTAACGCTCACCCGGCTGATGCCGTCAACAGCCCCCTCAAAAATCAGACGATCCGTCTTAGAACCGTCATCTCCGAGTTTGCTATTGAGGACAAAGAGGCTATCGTCAGACGTGAAATCGCCTTTCACCGTCAGCGTCTTAAAACCATCCTCATTGGGTGAAGCAAATGAAATTGTACCGGCGCTGTCCAGCGTGTTAATGATGGATGAACCGGTAATTTCCCAGGCACTTGTGTTGTCTATCGACAGTTTGTCGAGCATAGTGCCAGTATCGCTTTCACGCGCAGCCCCTGACAATAAACTTCCATCACGAAGATCAAAATTGACTGCCCCACTGGCAACAAGAATATCACCTTCAAGCAGGGAACCTTCCGCATTCACACTTGCTGTTCCAACTGGCATCGGAATGATGTTGGTGCCATCATTATAGATATAATCCGCGCTGGAGAACAAAAGTGCATTATGACCTTTACCGTTAACGCTGGTATTCTTGAGGTTAAATGTGCTGCTACCTCCGCCACCCACGCGTAGCGCAGGGCCTTGTGCAACATGAATAGTTGAATTTGCCAGATCAACGCTATTGATGTGCTTTGTGACAGGAGTGACATTCTCCGGCGTATTATAGCCAAGCAAATATATGCCAGCAGCATTCTCGCCAGTGGTAACGATACTCGTATCAGAAATATCCATATGTGAGCCAAATGTGACGGCAGCTCCATGCGCATAACCGCCGGATGTCGTAATAGATGTTCCACCAGACAGAAGTATCCGCCCTGTACCATGACTACGCGCACCTATGGCACTTTCACCGCTGGTTTTTATAATCAACCCACTGGCATCTATTGTCGACCGCGTTGTTGCAACCAACCCATAGGCGCTTTCACCTTCGGTCGTGATTTTAGTGCCCGAAATCGTGACATGCGAAGGCGCCCAGCTGTTCACACCACCATTGCCAGCAGCGACACCATGTCCACCCAGGCCATAAGTAAGAATGCTACCGCCATTGATAACTGAACGTACATTTATATTTTCAATCCCAGTGGCGTTCGTTCCATGAGTGACGATGTCCACCCCATCCGCACGCAACTTTACCTTGCTCGTATCGCTTGTGTTGTTGGCAGCAAAAATCCCATTATTATAATCGCCCCAAGTCTCAATACGACCGTTGGAAAGAATTGTATCGCTATTTGTATTGGCATTAATGCCATAAGCACCACGACTTGTTGTCGGCGCATTGGTAGCAGCGTTCCAGCCAGTGCGGATATCAAAATTATTTGCGGTGAGCGTACCACTCATCGCTGAAATGCCGGCACCCGTTGTGGTTGTGATCCTGGTATCATCAACAAATATCGATGCCGAAGTCGATCCATATTTACCCTGCATCGAAATACCAACTTCGTCCGCCACGACACTGCTGCCAATCAATGACAAATGGCTCTCATCCATAGTGAGAATACCGCGTCGACCGGTGCCGCTACCGATAATCTCTACATTTTCCAAATAGACAGACGACCCATCACCGTAGATATTAACGACGTTACCAGCTGCACCAGTTGCAACGAGGCGCGCTGCCTTACCTTCTTCACCGACGATTCTGACAGTACTCGGAGCAGAGGAGCGATAGCTTTCAACGCGCAATGCTTCCGCAGCGCGACCTTCACTCACAAGATCGATGTCCGAATTAGTTATGTTCAAAGTACCATTTGTAACCCAGACGGCCGGTGCATCCAGTTGACCGTTTGCGGAAGTCGTATGCGCATGCGCATCCGAATTCTCGATAATACGCTCTTGACCTGCAGTAACCCGGATCTGTTGTGCAATTACTGGAGTTGCCGTCGCCGCGAGAACGATTACAGAAACACTGAGCATACAAGTCAAATGGTGGCGGCCGATGGCAGTGAATTGATTTTGGTGTTTCTGAGGCGACATGGAAGACAATCCTTACCCAAGTCCACCCTAAATAACTCTATAGAAAAAGTTAGAAATCGAACCATTTCTATTAAAATAAATAGAACAAAAATTAGACTTAATCTCCATAATAGAGATTAAGTCTAATATTCGCTCCACATATTAAGCTACCATCAGGTGGGTATTTGCTTTAAACTCCATGCACTTTTATAATTAAATTAACAAAAATAATTGCATAAAACTTCAGACGTTTTTAAAAAAGTACAATAATATGTAATGTGTGTTATCTGCATGACTTACGAAAAACGTAACATATGCAATAACTTATGCCGCAGCACGTCTGAACGAAGCGGGCGTGTACCCAGCTAAACGTTTAAATAGCGTCGCGAAGTGTGCCTGATCAGAAAAACCACAGGCGAAGCCAATCTCGGCAAGCGGCAAGTTTGAAGTGCCAAGCATTTCCTTAGCTTTGCTAACGCGTAACCGCATAACATATTGGTAGGGCGTCATATGCATTGTCGTTTTGAAACGCTGATGGAACGTCGTGCGCCCCATAGCACACAGAGAAGCGAGCTCACTGATATGTATATCGTGACCGAGGTGTTCGATAATATATTCATCAACCCTGCGCATTTGCCTGGAGGTCAGCCCACTCAGCCGCTCAGAACTGATTGCAACCGTTGATGTGACGGAATATTTGGCCAGCAAATCTGCACAAAGCGCACGAGACATGTAGTCGATTTTAAGTTGAGAAAGATGAGAAGGCTCGTTCAGGGATTGCTTGATCGAGCGCAAAAGCCAGCTCAAGCTGGCGCTTTTTTCGCCAAATACCGGCGAAAGTGAAAGCCTATCGGGACCAGTTTCAAACAGCTCATATGCGACTTCGTGCAACAGCTCAGGCCTCAAAAAGACATGTACGGCCTCTGTTTCATTGCCGATAACGCAATCAACCGGAGTGAGTGGCTCTGCAATGCTGATAGAATAAGCAGGTAGCACCGCAAGCTCTTCTTGCCCTGAAATGTTCCTATGCACTTGCGTATCGCTTAGACCCATACTCAACCAAAAGAAAGGAACCGAATGATGAGAACTTTCATGAGGGTGCTCGAGTGTATGCGCAGCAAATAGCTCCTGCCAGCCGTGCCTTTGGCTACTGCGGATCGTTTCTACCTCTTTCGTAACAAAAAGAGACGTGTCATTACCAAGTATTGTTGCCTTAGCTCCCTCAATGGGAAGCGACGTCGTCTCGACGACATTATTGATCGGCTGTTTCATCATTGCACACTTTGCCTGCTCAGGCTCCCACAGAATCTGTAGGGACCAAACGATTGAAATATGCAGCGCCCAGTTAGTTTATAATCCTGCTGCGTATGTAAAACAACTGCGGCTCCTAGAGAGCCTAGCTTCAATCGCGCTCAACATTTTACCAACAGCAAAACTCATCCGTCAGTAGGCTACCTTATGTATATTAACAGATGACAATATTAAGCCTTTGATTGAAATCAATCACGCTCGAACCACCAGCAATAATGGCATAGATACGCTGGAGATATATTCTGATATCTTCACAAATATAACATACAAACCAATGACTTATAATTGCCGTATCAACATATAATATCAGAAAAATTTTGTTACAGTTTAATTTTGTAAAACGGACCATTGGATAAATACACAAAGAAAATAAGGACCTGCATGAAGCATACCGGTCCTTATTGTCATTCCTCCAATTTAAAACCGATTTTTAGATCTGCTGGATGGACACCCCTCCGGCGGCCTTGATTTGGCAGTATTTGCACTGGGTAACCGAACGGAAAATATAAAAACCCAATTTATATAGTTTCCGTGACTTTGCGAAGGTTCATCGGCGTATCCGGATTTAATCCCCGAGCTTGTGCAACTTCTTCGATCAGGCGATAATAGGCGCCGAGCCCAACCAATGAGTCGATCAAACCGTTGCCTGTAGACGTGATCTTGATGCTCTTTTCTGTGCCCGCATTATCGCCAATTGTGATGACGTCTGCCCCCATTCCAATAAGACGATCGATTGCTTGCTTACCTGCATCGTAGGCTTCATCTCGATTGAGGAATGCGAGCACTGGAAAATCGCTGTGTACCAGGCGGATTGGGCCGTGCATTACTTCTGCAAGCGAAAATGCTTCCGCATGAATCCCACAGGTTTCTTTGGCTTTGAGCGCGGCTTCTTGTGCAACCGCAAAGCCAGTACCACGGCCAACCATATACATGCTTTCAACGGCAGCGAGACGGGAAACGAGATCACCATCAATTGCCGCAGTCGTTGTCTTCTCCAGAGCTTCCGGGAGTTTTACCAATGCTTGTTTCAGCGCAGCATCTCCGCTGATTTCTGCGGTAATGGCAGCAAGCGCTACGGCACCGGCTATACAGGATTTGGTCGCTGCCACGCTTTGCTCTTTACCGGCGTGCAGGTTTAAAACGATGTCCGCCTGACTTGCCAATGGACTATCAATCACATTGACCACTGCAACGGTAACAGCTCCACCCATTTTAGCCGCCTTCTGCAACGCGACAATGTCAGGACTCGCACCCGATTGCGAAACAGTAAAATGCAAACCATCCTGCAATTGCAAACGACTATTGTAGACAGAAGTTACTGAGGGGCCAATCGACGCGACAGGTATGCCTACGCTGATTTCGAACAGATACTTAAAAAAAGAAGCTGCATGATCCGACGATCCCCGCGCAGCCGTTGTAATAACGCGTGGCTTGAGCTGATCATAAATGCGCTTGATCTCAGCTATTGTAGCTGCTTCTTCGTTCAACACGCGAGAAACAACAGATCCCGCTTCTATCGTTTCTTGCCGCATAAAGGATATCGTAGTCATCGAAGACCTCATCATTAGACCAATAATTTTCGCGGTTTAGCCCTGCAAAATCGAAGCACCGCCTGCTGCCTGAACAGCCAGACTACCACGTCTGACGCCAGCCTCCAGACAATCCAAAGCGCAACGTCCCTCGATCCAAAGATCAATAAAACCGGCGTTAAAAGCGTCGCCGGCGCCTGTGGTATCAACGACGTCAACTTTTTCAGCTGGCAAATGAACTGAGGTTTTGTCAAAACGCAGCCAAGCGCCCTCGGCTCCCGTCTTCAGGACAACCAGCGGAAAGTGTTCAGATAGGATATCGAGCGCTTTGCTCGGATCACTCTCGCCGGTGATTGCTTCTGCTTCTTCGCTATTTGGGAGAAAAACATCCACGCCAACACAGTTTTTCAGGAAATTATCACTGTAGATAAGTGTTTCATCCCAGCTTGGATCAAGGGATATCGTCAAACCGGCGGCTTTTGCTTTTGCTATCAGATCAGGAATTTCGTGCAGTGTTGCATATTCTGCAATGTGCAAGTGCGTTGCATTTTTCCAGGCCAAAGCGTCTTCGAGTGTGGAAGGATGTGCTGTCCCTGCTCTGCGCGAAAGAAACGCCCTATCATTGCCTATAACGCTAGCAACCGTAAGCTGCGGCCCCGCATTCTCAGACGTTTCGAGAAAACGCAGATCAAGGCCATCGATAGTCAAATCAGTCGTGAGACCCTGCGAGAGACTGTCCGTACCAAGTCGCGCGACCAGCGCAACCGAGCGGCCAATATGAGCGAAATGGGCGGCGGAAATGAAGGCACCGCCGCCAGCTACAATTTTCATATCACGCGCGAATACCTCACGCCCCAGCTGTGGCAATGCCTCAAGGCCCGTGAAAATGAGATCGCAATAAAGTCGTCCTATACTCAGGACTGCGGGGGTTTTAAACTGCTTTGACATTATAGGCGACCGAGGCTCTTTTCTGTTTTATCATCGAACAGATACAGACTGCCAGCAGGCGCAAAGACTTGCAGCGTACTGCCGGAAACAGGCACAGTTTTGCCCGGTGCCGTTGCAATAACGGCATCACCATTCACATCAAGATGTACGAGAGTTTCCGCGCCAAGTGGCTCCACCGCAGTCACTACACCCTGCAACGACACACCACCTTCAGTGCCGGTTTCACCGACAGTCAGCTCATGCGGACGAATACCGATCAATATATCGCCATCCGCTGCAAACTCGACCGCATCACCCTTGCGGCGACCTTTCAGCAGATTCATCGACGGACTACCGATAAAACGTGCTGTGAAAACATCCACAGGATTTTCGTACAGCTCGGTCGGTGTGCCAGTTTGCAGAATATTACCATCACGCATGACAACAATACGGTCAGCCATAGTCATGGCCTCTACCTGATCATGGGTCACGTAAACCGTCGTTGTCTTGAGACTCTGATGCAGACGCTTGATTTCAATACGCATCTGAGCGCGCAACTGCGCATCAAGGTTGGACAATGGCTCGTCAAACAAAAATGCAGAGGGCTTACGTACCATCGCTCGACCAATAGCTACGCGCTGACGCTGACCACCGGAAAGTGCCGCGGGGCGACGATCAAGATAAGGTGTCAGCCCCAAAGATGCTCCGACCTCTTCGATACGCCTGGCTTTTTCAGCCTTCGAAAGCTTGGACGTATAAAGACCAAAACCAATATTCTGGCGCACGCTCATATGTGGGTAAATCGCGTAGTTCTGGAAAACCATCGCAATATTACGCTGCTTTGGGTCACGCTCATTGACGACTTCGCCACCAATTTTCAGCGTGCCACCGGAAATATCTTCCAAACCGGCAATCATGCGCAAAGTTGTCGATTTACCGCAGCCAGAAGGGCCGACGAATACGACAAATTCACCATCTGCAATTTGCAGATCAATTGCGCGGACTGCTTCGACTTTGCCGTAACGTTTGACAAGTTTTTCAAGTTCAATGGTTGCCATTAACGTGTCTCCGCAAGTGCGCTGAATATTTCATTAAGTTCGCGATCAGATTTTGCCTCGACCGCTGCATGTTTTGAGGCTTGGTCAGTAAAGCCCTGCGCAACAGCACGGTAATGCGCCAGAGCTTCACCCATTGGCTTTGATGACGGACCGCCCAAACGGTCGCGCACGGCAACAAAATGCTGCGGCGAAACCAGTTCTTCAAATTTGACCTGATCGAAAGATGGATCGCGTCCTGTAGCCTCATGGAAGGCTGTCAGGAACGGCGTAAAGCCATCTTTTTCCAACCCGCCACCTTGAGCGACCACCGCGCGGGCAACTTTGGCCGCAATCTCATGCGCTTGCCGGAAAGACAGGCCTTCAATCCGCACCAGTGAATCCGCCAGTTCAGTGATGGTAATGCACGAGCGGCGGATATTTTCCGCAACGCGCAATGGATCAATGCGGATAGCGTCAATGAACGCTGCCAGCAGATCGAGCACACGACCGGCAGAAGCAAAAGCCTCATAGCCCATTTGCTGAGTTTCGCCTTCACTGTCATTCATGTCGGTGAAAGGCGTATTATGCATCACATCCAGCACCGTACGGGCACGCCCCATGGTCTGGCTCGACAAGTGGCGCATATGCTCAATCGGTACCGGATTGCGCTTTTGTGGCATGATTGAAGAAATCTGCACAAATGCATTCGGCACATAAATCTGGCCGACTTCAAAACTCGTCCAGAACTGGAAGTCCTGAATGAGGCGCCCGAGATGAATGAACATCAACTCCAGCGCCGAATAGGTCGAGGTGACATAATCCACCGCGGCAATGCAGCTGTAAGAATTGTGTAAAGGGGCAGCAAAACCCAACAGTTCCGCGACCCGTTGGCGATCAATCGGAAAACCTGAGGTGGTGATGGCTGCCGCCCCCATTGGTGACTGGTTGACAATTGCACGCGCAGCTTCAATCCGCTCAATATCGCGGATCAGCACTTCTGTTGCTGCTGCCAGATAATGGCCGAATGTCGTTGGCTGTGCTGGCTGGCCATGGGTATAGGCCACAATCAACGTCGCCTGTTCGCGATCAGCCGCTGCAATCAGCACATCAAGCAAGTGACGTGATTTTTCCAGCAGCATATCAATGTGCTTTTTCAAACCGAGTTTGAACAGCGTGTGGTCAATATCATTGCGCGAACGTGCAGTGTGCAGCCGCCCGGCAACATCAGCACCGATACGGGCTTTGAGTTCCTTCTCGATGAGGAAGAAAAAGTCTTCAACCTCACCGGTATAAGACAACTCAGCCGGATTGATCTCACGATCAATCGCTTGCAATGCAACGGCAATCTGTGCTGCCTGTTCGCGATCAAGGATGCCGGTTTCAACAAGCATCACCAAATGAGCGCGGTCAATACGGCGGAAACCATCGACGTGATGTGTCTTGGCACCATCAAACAGCGGACGCAGAACAGTTTCTTTGTAAACCGGATTTGGAAATATACTGTTGTCGGACAGTTTTGGGTCGAGTTCAGACATGGTTCAACCTTTCAGACCTGCCAGCATGACACCGCGTACGATGTAGCGCTGAAGCAGCATGAAAACGACGAGTGTAGGCAATGTGGCAATAGCTGCGCCGGTCATGATCATTTCCCACTGGATCGATTGCTCGACCGCGAAGCTCGATAGCCCCACCGGCAGCGTATAAAGCTCCGGACTGGTTGAAACGATCAGTGGCCAGAAAAACGCCGTCCAGTTACCGAGGAAGGTAAAGATCGCCAGAGCTGACAAGGCCGGTGTTACCAATGGCATGGCAATTTTCCACCAGATCTGGAACTCGTTGAGCCCGTCAACACGTGCGGCTTCAAGGAAGTCATTCGGTACGCCTTCAAAGAATTGCTTCATGAGGAAGGTACCAAAAGCGGTCATCATACCCGGGAACATGATGCCCCAATAGCTGTCGAGCCAGCCCAGTTTGCTCGACATCAGATACCACGGAATAACCAGCATTTCCGTTGGGATCATCAATGTTGATAGGATCGCGATGAAGATGAAATAACGACCACGAAACTGGAACTTGGCGAGTGTGTAGCCGACAAGACTGTCGAAAAACACGTTCGATAAGGTCACCACAACAGCAACAATCATCGAATTCATGAACCAACGCAGAAAGCGTCCGTCAGCAAGAATTGTGATATAATTCTGTAAAGTCGGTGCCGCCGGTATAAGACGCAGATCATAGACCTGACTGGCGGTTTTCAAAGAAGTTGAAAACATGAATGCCAGTGGTGTGATCATGATCAGACCGCCGATAAACAGCAATGTCCATGTGATAATGCGGCCGGGCTTCAAATGCTGAAACGGCAGTGATTTTGTTTGTGCAGTCGCGGTCATTTCTTTTCCCTCAGAATCCAGAGCTGCAACAGCGATACGCAAAGCAGAATGATGAAGAGAATAATGGTTTGCGCAGCCGCATAGCCCATTGCATAGGAGGAAAATGCTGTCTGATAAATCATCAGCACCAGCGGTTTTGTAGACCCCAGCGGCCCGCCCGGATCATTGGTGGTCATGTTATAGACCTGATCGAAAATACGCAGGAAACCAATGGAAGAGAATACTACCAGAAACACAGTGGTCGGTTTCAATAGTGGAATAGTGATCTTGCGTAAGATCGCCCATTCACCGAGGCCGTCAATGCGTGCGGCTTCATAGAATGTATTTGGTACAGCGCGTAAGCCCGCCATAAAAATGATGATCTGAAAACCAAGGCCTGCCCAGATCGAGGTTGCCATGATGGCATAGAGCCCCTGATCCACTGATCGCAGAAAGCCTTGTTGCGGCAGCCCCATTGAACTCAGAATATTATTGATGAACCCGATGGGTGCCGGTTGATAGAACCATCGCCATACCCATGCCATAGCTGCCGCAGTTGTCAGATAAGGCAGGAAATACAGCGCACGGATAAAGCCATGCATGATCCGGACACGATCCAGATAATAAGCAATGACAAATGCGATAAGCAGGCTGATCGGTGTGCCAACCAACAGATAGATGAAAGTGTTTTTGAACACTTTCCAGAATTCCGGATCAGCAAATAGTTTCTCATAATTGCCGATCCCGATAAACTGGGGCGGACTCATCAGATCCCAGTCGGTGAAAGACAACCAGAATGCTTCAATCGTCGGATAAAAGCGGATAATACTATAGAACAGGATCGGCAGAGCCAAAAAGCTCCACACCCACATCAAGCGTCTGGTTTTCATCGACAGGCGATCTGTCAGGCGTGAACCAAACGGTCTGCGCGCTGTATGATCGGGTTCAGCCGTCATTGTCATTGTCAAAATCCTTCGGCGAAGTGACGCCGCTGCAAGGCATGGTAGCCATGTGAGGAAATAGTCAGACTGTCAGGGTTCAAAACAAAACAGCCGAATAAAACTGGTCAACAATTCCTGCGTTGATTAAGTTCAGAGCGGGCGGCTTTCACAAACCGCCCTACCCGATCAGTTTTACTTCGCGGCGTCCAAAAGTGCCTGTTCTGCCTTGGCAGCTTCCGCGATGGAATCCTTAACCGGCTGGTTTTGCAGAATTACGCGATTGGACATATCAACGATGATCTGGCGCTGTTTCAGCTCATCCTTGAACATCGTTGTATGCGCGTATTCCAAACCTTTGAGGAATGGCCCATAAATCGGATCTGCCAGATTGGTCTCTGTCAACGCTGCCGAGCGGCGTGCAGGCAACTCGCCAACGCCTTTAAGCCAGATTTCCATTGCTTCCGGAGAAGAAATGTAATTCAGGAACTTGGAAGCAGCGACAAGTTTTTCGCCCTTGGTCGATGCACTGATGCCATTGGCAAAATAGCTGGCATAGTTTGAGCGAACACCATCACCATTCGCTGGCAGTTCGGTCACACCCCAGTCAAAACCTTCAATGGTTCTGAAAGCAGCAAGGCGGAAAGTGCCGTCAACAGTCATCGCGGCTTTACCGGCGCGGAATGCAGCATGACCTTCGTCCATGAACTTAACTTCACCGACCTTATATTTGGTCTGCAAGTCAGTGTAGAACTGCAAAGCCTTTTCACCGGCTTCGTCATTATAGGCGACCTTGGTGTAATCATCGCTGTAAGGTTGACCACCGAACTGACGCACCAGCACTTCACGATACCAATGCAAATCCTGGCCAGGCATATCCAGCGTGATACCTTCGCTCAGCAGATTGCCAGAAGCGTCGCGCTTGGTGGTTTTCTGCGCATACTCAAGCAATTCTTCAAGACTTTTCGGCGGACTGCTTGGATCAAGACCAGCTTCTTCGAACAGCTTCTTGTTGTAGAACAGCGCCAGTGAGCGCACAGCTGTCGGTAAACCGTAATATTCACCATCACGCTTCATCGCACCAACAATCGGGAAAAATTCGCTCTCGATCTTGTCGTGCGGGAATGCATCCTGTGGCAATGGCTGCAAAATGCCACCAGCTGCAAATTTATCCAGCCAACCGTAGAAAAGCTGCATAACGTCCGGGCTTTTACCAGCCATTTTCGCCGCGATCACGCGGGTCTGATAATCGTCATAAGGGAATGTAACCTGTTTGACTTTGATATCAGGATTGGCTTTTTCAAAATTTTCGATCAGCGTGTCCATCGTCTTAACACGTGATTCAAAGACATATTGCCAATATTCGATTTCAACTGCCTGTGCCGCATTGATCGCGATTGAACTCAGACTGGCCACAAGACCAGCAAGTAGCAATTTACCCATTTGCTTTCGACCTCCCCGTTGTTCAGACCCTCTGGTGCCCGAACAAGGTATGGGCAGGTCATCGACCTGCCGGTTCCACCATTGCTTCACTTTTCGTGACGCATCCTCACCGCCGGCATGTTCGGCAAAAGCCTTTCAAGTACCGACAAGACAATTTTTGCCCTCGCTTAGGCTTCTATTTTGCAACCCATTTGTCAATAAGATAATTTAGTTGAATTAATATATTGCTGTTAAAAGTCGTGCGGGTTATCTAGATCCAAGGCAATTCGGAGGCGGCATGAAATCGAAAGCGGCGGACTCACCAACCATAGCGCATCCCGACACGCACCCCATCACTTTGGGGAAAAATCCTGAACGAATCCGGGACCATAACCGTCGCGTTGTGTTGGATGTTGTACGCCGTCATGGTCCCGTCGGACGCATGCACATCGCTCGTTTGACGCATCTGACAGCTCAGGCTATCGCCAATATTGTTGATGAACTGGTCGCAGAAAATCTTCTGATGCAGCTTGGCAGATTAAAGACTGGTCGCGGCCAACCGCCAATCCAGTTTGCCGTCAATCCTTCCGGGGCAATCACAATCGGAATCGAAATGGGTTCATCTCATATCGTGACGACAGTCCTTGATCTCTCTGGTGTCCCGCGCAAGCAGCAGATACAATTGGTACGCGACACGCGACCAACTGCACTTTGTTCACAACTCCGAATCGAAATCGACAAGATCAAATCCGAATTTGATGCACGGCTTCTTGGTATAGGGGTCGTGATGCCTGGCCCTTTTGGCATCGAAGGTATGACGTCAGTCGGCCCTACGACGCTACCCGGCTGGGCAGGCATCGATGCTGCGGCAGTTTTAAGTTCAGCGTTTGATGAACCTGTTCTCGTTGAAAATGATGCAAATGCTGCGGCAGTGGGTGAGCGGCTTTTTGGTGCGGGTCGAGCAATTTCAAACTTCGCAATGATCTATTTTGGAGCTGGTATCGGCCTTGGCATGATACAGGACGGCGCACCTTTTCGGGGCGCTTTTGGTAATGCTGGTGAAATAGGGCATATTTCCATTGTGCCGGATGGAAGGCTGTGTTCCTGCGGCCAGCATGGATGCCTCGAAACCTACTCGTCAGCACATGCTCTAAAAGAAACTTTGGCGAAGGCCGGACTGATTGATGTCAGTTCTGAAACGCTCGAAGAACTGCTACGCAAAAAAAATCCATTGATCCTTGAATGGTTAAGCGATGCTGCCAAACATCTCGCTCAAATGATTGCAATTATTGAAAATATACTGGACCCCGAGACCGTGATTCTCGGAGGAATGCTGCCAGATCCTGTTATTGATGCGCTTATCTCGCAGATGGGTGAACTGCCTATATCCGTTGCGAACAGAAGTGCACGAACCATACCCCGTGTACTTCGCGGGCAAACAGGCCAATTTACTGCGGCACTTGGTGCGGCCTCACTGCCTATGTTCGAGGTCATGACGCCGAAACTTGATACAAGTCTGTGAAACAGAATAAATCTGCCGTTAACGTTATTGTTTGAGGCGTTAACGGGATATGATCAGAATTAAAGTCGTGTTCAGCAGTACATCTCCTTTCAAACGTCAGCGTTTGTTGTGTCGTCGCCAGTCGTCAAACTTCTTAGCAATTGTCTCGTCGGTGCAAGGGTAAAGACCAATGATGGCCGCTCCTTTTATCACTTCTTCCAGAACAAAATCTTCAAACACCTCCATTCCTGCGCATTCATCTGCAATCTCTTCCGTTAAATGCGCCGGTATAACCATCACTCCGTCCGCATCACCAACGAGAACGTCACCGGGAAACACCGCAGCATCGCCACAGGAAATCGGCACATTAATGTCGATCGCCTCGTGTAGGGTCAGATTTGTTGGCGCGGATGCTTTGGCGCAATAAGCAGGCATTTTAAGTTCGCCAATGCCAGTGACATCCCGAAAGCCGCCATCAGACACAATTCCCGCCGCACCGCGTAGGGCCAGACGCGTTACCAGAATGGAGCCGGCAGTGGCTGCACGCGCATCCTTTCGCGCATCCATAACCAATACGCATCCAGGCGGACAGGTCTCTATTGCCACGCGTTGCTTGTGATCCGGATTGCGGAAAACAGTAATCGGATTGCGGTCTTCACGAGCTGGAATATAGCGCAGCGTGAAGGCTTGTCCCACCATATTTTCCGGCTTGCGTGCGACCTGCACCGCCCCTTGAATAAACTGATTGCGCAGCCCGCGCTTATAAAGAGCGGTAGCAACAGATGCAGTCGAGACTTTTTTGAGTTTAGAACGGGTTTCTTCTGAGAGAATGTAGTCCATCACAGGGAATCCTTAATAGATCACTGGCTCGTCAACCGGACGACCAAATTCAGTTTTAAGAAAATCAAAGTCACAGCCCTTATCGGCCTGCTCGACATGTTTGGAAAATACAAAGCCATAGCCACGCTCATATTTGGGCTCCGGTGCGATCCACGCAGCGCGGCGGGCACCTAATTCATCTTCAGGCACAAGCATGTTGAGACTGCGTGCCGGAATATCGAGCTCAACCATGTCACCAGTTTTAAGCAAGGCTAACGGACCGCCAACAAAGGATTCAGGCGCAACATGCAAGACACAGGCACCAAAACTGGTTCCAGACATACGCGCATCGGAAATCCGTACCATATCCCGCAAACCAAGTTTAAGAAGTGCTTTGGGCATCGGAATCATACCCCATTCCGGCATGCCCGGACCACCCTGCGGACCAGCATTGCGCAATACGAGCACGGTTTCAGGTGTGAGCGGATAATCTGGATCATCAATGATTTTTTTGAGTTCAGGATAGCTGTCTGCGATCAGTGCCGGACCAGTATGCCTATGATATTTAGGATCACAGGCAGCAGGTTTGATCACAGCACCATCAGGGCACAGATTACCTTTAAGCACGGCAAGTGAACCTTCATGGTAAACCGGATTGGACAAAGGCCGGATGACATCATCGTTGAAAACCTGAACATTTTCCAGACCATCTGTGATCGGCTTTCCCGTCACAGTGATTGCAGACGTATCCAGCTTATCCGCAAATTGCTTAACAAGCGCACGGATACCACCCGCATAGTAAAAGTCCTCCATCAAATAACTGGAACCCGATGGCCGGATATTGGCAATGACCGGCGTGGAGCGCCCAATACGGTCAAGATCGTCGAGTTCAAGCGGAACACCGGCACGACGCGCCATAGCAATCAGATGAATAATCGCATTGGTCGAACATCCCGTCGCCATGGCAACGATCACCGAATTTTTGACGGCCGCTGGTGTGATAATCTGATCAGGCGTGAGATCTTCCCATACCATTTCAACTATACGGCGACCACATTGTGTGGACATACGTTGGTGATTGGCGTCAGGTGCGGGAATGGACGACGCACCGGGCAATGTCAGCCCCATGGTTTCAGCGATAATCGTCATGGTAGAAGCCGTGCCCATGGTCATACAATGGCCATAGCTGCGAGCAATTCCGCCCTCTATACCCTGCCACTCCTCTTTGCCTATCGTACCTGCACGCCGCTCGTCCCAGAACTTGAACATATCCGTACCGGAACCAAGAAATTTACCCGCGTAGTTGCCGCGCAGCATCGGCCCTGCGGGTAGAAAAATGAATGGAAGCCCAGCGCTTGTTGCGCCCATGATAAGAGCAGGCGTTGTCTTGTCGCAGCCCCCCATAAGCACCGCACCGTCCACCGGATGCGAACGCAAAAGCTCCTCAGTCTCCATCGCAAGCATGTTTCGGTAAAGCATAGTGGTCGGCTTTACATAGCTCTCAGACAAGGAGAGTGCCGGAAGCTCAAGCGGAAAGCCCCCCGCCTGAAGAATGCCTCGTTTGACCCATTCTACCCTGTCTTTAAAATGCGCATGACACGGCTGAGCATCCGACCATGTATTGATGATGGCAATAATCGGCTTGCCTTCCCAATCGACAGGATCGTAGCCCATCTGCATCGTTCGGGAGCGATGACCGGACGAACGTTGATCGTCGGGCAACATCCAGCGTGCTGAACGCAGATCGCTATATATCTTCCTGCTCATATTATGTCCTTCCCGAAAGAGGCTCCACCGTGCTGTTTTGAAGAGCGAAGGCAGAGAAAAAAGCGCCACCGGAAAGGCTTTCTCCGGGGCTTAGAATGGTCATGCCGGCATCTTTACCAAGTGCGGGCCGGTTTACGGCATCCGGCAAATGACTGACGGGTTCAGCGCAAAAAACTGCCCGGTCCTGAGGATTAAAGACATGAAGGTGTTTCAATGCACCTTCCGCTCTCAACATGAGCGCTGTAGATCTTTCCGGCCATTTGATCAGAGCCTCACGGCTGTTCCAGCCTGAAAAACAGCTGTTGATAAATGGCAGAACACTAAGTCGCGTCGGACAACCCGGTTCAAATCCTGCCATCAAAACAGCACTCCCCTCCGGCAGTCCACGTGTGTCAGGCCGTGGCGCGCCACCAGATGAAAACTCCAGCGTTGCACCCGGTGTCTTTTCAAACCATGGGTGAAGTCCAAGGCCGAATGGCAGTCGCAGCAGACTTTCATTGCGAATAAAAAGCGATACCCGAATACCCTGGGGTAAAATCGAGATTTGCTGTTCAAGGTGGTAACTGTAAGGATGCTGGCTTCCAGCAACCATATCCGTCATCAGGACCCGATCATCGCGTACCGATGTGCATTGCCATTGCCTGTCTCGCGAAAAGCCATGAATTGCCATAGCTTCGTCCGGTGCATTGACCGGCAACTGTATTGGCCGGTCATTGAGCACGAATTTTCCGCCATCAACACGATTGGCAAAAGGTGCCATGACAAAGCAGCCAGCTTTCAATCCTGCCTCAGGCTGATCAAGCGACAGCAAGAGCGGCATTTGATCGCCATCAGGATGCTGCCATTCCGCCGAGAGTATGGTCGCACCATGCCTTGGGTCCACTTTCAGGCGATAATCATAAGCAGCCAGTTCAATCACCATAAGCGTTAATCCGTGCGGGAATAATCATGCGCAGTGAAAGTTCCACCCTGAAAGCGACGGGATACTGGATCGCCGGTTTCAGCCAATACGCCAAATCGCGATGCATCATCCTGCGGTAAATAGCCAATCAGCGCAGCATCATCATTTTCCCACCAGCGATCACGATTGGCGGAAATGCCCCAGACCGTTGCAACGCCGGTGCGTGGTGCTTCGACCGCCGCAATCAATAACCGAACCAGATCATCATGCGACAGCCATGTCGCCCGATGCCGGGCTTCGGTCGGTTTTGGCAAACACGAGCCGATACGCAGATGCACGCTCTCAATACCGTGCTTGTCGAACATCATGCGCCCAAGCATCTCGCCATAGGCTTTGGAGAGACCATAATATCCATCCGGACGAAAAGCCGCGTCAGCATTCAACAACTCGTTGCGAGTATAAAATCCAATCGTATGATTGGAACTCGCAAATACAACGCGCTGCCGCGCAGGGCGGGCAGCCTCAAATATATGTGTGACACCCAGAAGATTAGCCTGAGCGATCAGGTCATAAGATTTCTCAACACTGATACCACCAAAGTGCAGCACAGCATCAGTGCCATCAACAAGGTCTGCCACCGCTTCTGCATTGCTCAGATCAGCCTGAATAAATTCAGTACCATGTGGCAATTCATCCGGGAAAAGCTCAATGTCCGATAGGCGCAACCGATAGCCTGCATTTACCAGTTTTGGAGCCAGCATTCGACCAAGATTTCCAGAGGCGCCCGTGAGAAGAATATGTTTCATCGCTTCACACTCCCTTCATGCGGGCAATTTTTGCGCCCGCAACATGAGATTTTGCAAGATGTACACCACCCGATTGCGGACTGTCTGAACCACCAAGGCGATGCGATGTCACAGCGATCAAGGTTAAATCCGGCCCACAAAAACATGGCATTGTCGGCGAAGGAACTGGCACTGCAACGCTCTCAAGCAAAGCGCCGTCACGGTCGAAACGGTTGAGCACCCCGGCTGAAACACCAGCGCTCCAATAATGGCCTTCAATGTCACATGCGCCACCATCCGGCCTGCCAGTCTGCTCGTCCAGAACACGGATGCGCTTGCGAGCCGAAATATCGCCCGTAGATGCATCAAAGTCGTAACGATCAATCCATGGACCGCGTGAATCTGTATGAAACATGGTTTTGCCTTCGGCAGACCATGCCAGTCCGTTGGATATTTCAAAGCCTTCCGCTTTTATCTGCGCGAGGCCATCGGCGGTGACACGATAGAGTTTGGAAATTGCCTCGCGTTCAGGACGAGCATCCATACTGCCGATCCAGAGTGCGCCATCAGGTCCGACCTTGCCGTCGTTGAGGCGCGAGGTTTCCGGCTCAGTATAGCCGCTCCATAGGGCTTGGCGCTCTCCTGTTTCAGGGTCGAAGAGGATCACTTCGCGCGCCAGTGCGACAACCAACTTACCACTTTCGGCAAGCCCCACACATGGCACTTCTGTTTCAAACGCCCATTCGCGCAACGGACCTTTTTCAAGATCAATCTCATAGATTTTGCGCCCATTAATATCGCAGGTAAACAGCGTTTTCCGACGATCATCCCAAACAGGACTTTCCATCAGCTGCCCGCGTAAATCCGCTATGCATTCAAATGGACCCATCACTGCGCCCCAGTGCTTCGACGAATGACATCAGGGTGTTTGAGCACAAAATCCGAAAGCTCCAATCCCAGCCCTGCACCCTCAAACGGGTAAATTATGCCATTTTCAATTCGCGGCATGACAGTAACAAGATCACGATACCACGAGGTGTAATAAGCCCTCACCGATTCCTGATAAATGGCATTGGGGGCATTAAGCGACAAATGAATGGAGGCTGCAAAGACCACGGGTCCAGTGCAATCATGCGGCGCAATCGGCCGCTGAAAAGCTTCGGCCATAGTGGCTATTTTTTTAGCTTCCGAAAGCCCCCCACACCATGAAATATCAAGCATCACATAATCGGATGCTTCAGCCCGCAACACATCAAGATATTGGGACCGCGTTGCCATTGTCTCGCTGGCACAGACAGGAATGCCTGAGCGCTCCGCGTAAACGGCCAGCGACTGTGGATTTGTCATTTTGATCGGATCTTCCGACCAAAAAGGACGAAATGGCTTGAGTTCTCTTGCTATGGCAAGTGCAGAGGTCAAATCCCACATAGAATGAAACTCAACCATGATTTCCATTTTATCGCCAACCGCATCGCGGATCTGGCGAAACGGCAGCAGCGCCTTATCAAGGTCAGTGGCATGAATGAAATTACCGCCATTTGCGACCGCAAAAGGATCGAACGGCCAGATTTTCATTGCAGTTATACCTTCTGACAGAAGGCTTTCAGCCAGCGCCCCTGCATCACGATGGAAGGCAAGCTGGTCCTCATAGGGACCTTCCTGCGCCTTATCCTGATCGCCAATATAGCGGCGCGCACCACTCTTGTTATAGGTGTAACCAGCGCAGGTATTGTAAGTACGGATAGACTGGCGTGAGAGCCCGCCCAGCAACTGGTGGATCGGCTGGCCAGTCAGCTTTCCGAAAATATCCCACAGCGCAATATCGATTGCGGAAGCCGCGCGAATTTCGACGCCAGACGAACGAAAACCGACATAAGGCTCCAGCAGAAGCTTCGATATACGATCAATTTCCAGCGGGTTCTGGCCAATAAGCTGCGGTGCAATATCACTATGAATATAAGCCGCCACAGCATTAGCTCCGCGAAACGTTTCTCCCAGACCAATGATCCCCTCATCCGTATGAATCTGAACCCAAAGGATATTATTGAGATGTGGAAGCTGCACCGTTTCGATCGCAGTAATTTTCATCATGCACTCCAAATAATATGATCGATCAATGCGCTGAGGATTGACGGCTGCGGGCAACGATCTGTGTCGGATTGACGAAACGCAGTGCCAAAATCAGCCAGATCAACGACGTGATCATGTAAATCACCGCCATTGCATCGATGGATTGAACAGAACGGACACCAGCCGCAAAGACCGAATAATAGAGCGCGACCACAAGGGTTTGCGATGTTGGTCCGGCAGTCAGAAAGGTCAACTCAAACATGGCAACCGTGCGCACCAGCACAAGCAGCATCGCAGCCAGGATGCCAGGTGTCAGCATTGGCAACAGCACATGCAAAAACAGTTTGAACGTACCCGCACCAAACACGCGCGCCGCTGCTTCAATTTTGGGATCAATCTGCTCAATGAATGGCACCATAACCAGAATAACAAAAGGCACGGTCGGAACCAGATTGGCGAGAACAACGCCCCAGAAAGTACCACCAACACCAAACTTGTAAAGCACGGTTGCCAGCGGAATACCGAAAGTGATTGGTGGCACCAACAATGGCAGCAGGAAGATCAGCAGTACCAGCTTTTTACCGGGAAAGTCGCGGCGTGCCATGGCATAAGCTGCAGTAACACCAAGGAAGCCTGACAAAATGACAACGGCAAACACAACCTGAAAGGTAACAAGAAGGACCTGATCAAGCTGGAACTCTGCCCAAGCAGCCGCATACCAGCGTGTCGTAAACGCATCCGGCAACCATGTGCCAAGCCATCGCGTTCCAAAACTTGAAACTACGACCGCGGTTATGACAGCCAATACATTGAGAACGAAGAAGCCGGTGACAAGCCAAACAACAGTGATCCAAAGTTTGGAAAGCGCAGATGTATCGCGGATCATGGTTTAGCCTTTCCCGCCAGCGGTCGAACCGCGGTAAAATAACGAGCGCACACCAAGCAGAGCGCCGACAACCAGAAGCTGAACCACTGCCATTATCATGGCGATAGAGGAGGCCATGGAGTCATCATACTGCTCAAAGGCAGCCTGCGCTGCGGCAATGGAAATGACACGCGTCGGCCCTGATGGCGCGCCAAGCAACACCGCTGATGGAAACACAGCAAACGCCTGCACAAATGTCAGACATGAGGCTACGACAAGTCCAGGAACCAGCAGCGGCAGCATAACGAAACGAAAGCGTTGCCAGCTTCCGGCACCATGTGTCGCAGCGGCACGTTCCAGTGCGGGATCTATCCCGGTCACGTAAGACAGCGTCAGCAGGAAAGTGAACGGAAACACCGTGATCACAAGCGACGCAAACACACCCCAGTAGTTATTGGTGAGCTTTAATGGATTATCGATAAAGCCAATCGCAATCAGACTGCGGCTGAACCAGCCCTGGGGACCGAGATAGTTCAGCAAACCTTCAGCAATCAGAACTGTGCCTAGCGTCACAGGCAGTACCAATATTGTCGTTAAAAGACGCTGCTTGTGCATCAGACGAACACGCATGGCGATGGGAACCGCCAGCAGCACACTGATCACGGTGACCGGGATCGCCAGCCACAGGGTTGCACCGATGGTTTTATAAAGAAACGGATCGGAGAAGAACTTACGATAATTCGCAAGCATTCCACCACCATCCAGCGGATTGAACGAGAGAATGAGACCATAAAGAAACGGATAGATGAAAACGCCGATTACAAATAAAAGAGCCGGAAGAATTAACAGCGTAACGCCGTCAATTCCGCGATTGGCAAGCCGCTGACGCCATCCCGGTGCCAGAGCTGCATTGGAAAACCGTTCGTCCGCCATGGCTTAAGCTCCTCCGGCAAAGACAAGAGCATTTTCCGCATCGATACTCAGCGTGATTTTGGCGCCCGGAGCGACTTCTTGCGGGCCATGAAAAACCATTTCCATGGCATTGTCGGTACGCGCTATGCCGACATATTCACGTCCGCGATATTCGATCGTCTCGACAATCGCTTCAATGGTATTGTTGCCCTTCTGACCCGAAACAACATCGTCGCCACGCGCCATCAAAACCGCATCACTGCCCGGTGCAAGCATGTCCATCGCACGCCCGTTTAACTCCCGGCCTGCGACCAAAATCGTTGCCTGATCACCATCGATACGCACCACCTGTCCATGCAGTGCATTGCGGAAGCCCATAAAAGCCGCGACATCGCGATAAAGCGGCTTCTCGTAAAGCTCGTGCGGTGTTCCGACCTGCCGGATTTCACCGTCCCGCAAAACTACAATACGGTCGGCCAATGACAAAGCCTCATCCTGATCATGAGTCACATAGATCGTCGTTGAGTTGAGCTGGTTATGAATGCGTCTGATTTCGGCGCGCATTTCGAGCCGCAGTTTTGCATCAAGATTGGAGAGCGGTTCATCCATCAGCACGACAGGTGGCTCAATCACAATCGCGCGTGCGATAGCGACACGCTGTTGCTGTCCACCGGAAAGCTGTCCCGGCAGTTTATCTTCCTGTCCCTGCAAACGCACAAGCGTTAAGGCCGCACGGGAGCGCTGTTCGATTTCACTTTTTGAAACGCGGCGCATTTTCAAGCCAAAGCCGACATTCTGAAGCACAGTCATATGCGGAAACAGCGCATAGTTCTGGAAAACCATACCAAAACCGCGATCTTCCGGCTTCAACTGATCCACACGCCTGTCATCGACATAAATGCCACCGCCGGTGGTGCCCAACAAACCGGCGATGCAATTAAGTGCGGTCGACTTTCCGCAACCCGAAGGACCAAGAAGAGCAATAAATTCTCCCTTTCTGATGGTGAGATTAATCTCACTCAGCGCAGCAAAATTTCCGAATGACCGGCTCATGCGGTCAAGCCGCAATTCTTGAAATGACATTGACGCAAGCACCATAAGTTGATTGGTGATCATGGGCTGCCTGTAACGGCGCAATCTGATGCCCGTTACAGACGCCACACTAGAGACCTACTGAGACGCGACTTCCTCGTCCCAACGGCGGAAAGCTGCGACCAGCGCTGCCGGCTCAAGCGGCATTTCGATAGGATTGTTGGCAATCCAGTCAGCATATTCAGGACGGCCAAATTCGGTGATTACGTCCCGACTTGCCTGTGGAGCCATATCGATAGTCACATCTTTTACCGCAGGTCCCGGATAGAAATAACCCGCATCATAAGAATAAGCCTGCTGATCCGGCTTGAGCGCGAACTTGATAAACTCCATCAGAACCGCGACTTTCTCTTCCGGCACGCCTTTCGGAATGGCAAAATAATGCGCATCCGCCACCCAATGGAAACCGTCGAGTTTACTTACAGCCATTTCCTTTGGAACCACACCCAGCGCACGCGGATTGATGTCCCAACCCGTGGTGGTGACAGTCATGTCGCGTGTGCCTTCGCCCAGCTCTTTCATCAAAGCGCCGGTGCCGGCAGGGTAATATTCAATATTCTTGTGCAGTTCCTTGAGATAGGCCCATGTTTTGTCCCAGCCATTCACTGGATCTTTTGGATCACTATCGCCCAGAAGGTACGGCAGCCCCATCAGGAACGTACGACCTGGACCAGAATTTGCAGGGCGGGCATAAATGAACTTATTCGGATTTTGTTTGGTCCATTCAAGCAGCTCTTCCGCAGTCTTAGGTGGCGTCTTAACCTTATCGGGGTGATATTCAAGCAGAGGCCCCGATGGATAATAGGAAACCACAACGCCTTTGCCTTGCGACATTTCCTGCATGCGCCATGCTGGCTCCATATAGACGTCCTGCAAATTTGGCAGACCGTTATCAGGAAGGGCAATAATGTCAGTCCAGATGTCATCGGCAAGGCCAGCTGAAAGTGCATCAGGACCGATGATCACAAGATCAATATCTACACGATTGGCGCGCTGCTGTGCTTTGATTTTGCCGGGCAACTCCGGCGCCGGCGCTTTGTTGAATGTAAAGCGGGAAACCAGGTTCTTATTTTCAGCAGCAAAATTATCAAATATCGGCTGTGTCAGCGCGAGATTACCTGCCGCGTCAATCACATTGATTCCGACCGGGCTGGATGGCAATTTTGCCGATTGCGCCCATGCAGCCCCTCTAGGCAATAAAATCCCCATACCTGTCGCAAGACCAGCGCCAGCCATGAATGTACGGCGTGAAATTCCTGTACCCATGTTCTCCTCCACTTTTAAACAATCCGGCACACTTCGCTTCCTCCTGCGCAGCGGGCCGGTTTTCTATTTTTCAGACAAGAGCGTCAGTCTCCCATCCGGCAATAATCTTTTCGAGTGACTTACGATCTTCCGCATCAAGCTTCGGCAAACCGGGCAACCGAACATCCCCAACCGCAAGTCCTTGAATCTGCAAAGCTTCCTTCACAACAGTGACATTGGAACCATTGCGATATTTGGTCCGCATCGTTTCAAAATCAGCGATACTTTCGACAATCGCTCTTGCACGCTGGTAATCGCCCTTCTCCAGCGCATTCCACACAGCAAGCGAACGTTTTGGTGCAACATTGACCAGCCCTGACGTAAAGCCACGCCCTCCAAGCGCGTAAAATGGCAGGGCCCAGCTTTCCGCGAGGCCGCAAATCCATGTCGCATCGGTGCCTTTGGTCGCCCGGCAACATTCGAAGAAAAGCATTGCATTGGGCGACGCAAATTTGACGCCTGCTACTCCAGGGTGCGTCGCAAGACGCACCATTTCATTAAGCGGTATAAGATCTGAACGGATATAGGCCACGATCGGGAGATCTGTGGATTCAGCAATCTCAATGAAATAATCGACCTGCGCATGAGGTGCGGCAAAAGGATCAAGCGGATGATGGATCATCACACCCACAGCACCCTCTGTACTCGCAGCTTTACAAAGTCGGATTGCATCACGCACCGAGCGTCCGGCGGCGGCAGTTACGGCTGCCTTGCCATCCACTGCTTTAATGGCAATCGCCTGCAAGCGAATGACCTCATCAATGGTCATACTATAGAATTCGCCAGTATTGCCGCCGGTAACAATATTATGCACACCGGCACTGGCGATACGCTCAACGATTTTTGTTGTCAGAACCGCATCAATATCGCCGTCGCTGTTATATGCAGTCGCGTGGACGCCTGAGATGCCTCGCAGCACCCCACGGTATTCCGTCAAATTCATAATTCCCTCCCAGGTACTGGTCAGAAGACCAGTTCGATATGCGTATCCCCCGCCTTCACGATATGCTCACGCATCAGTCGCTCAGCCAAATCTCCATCTCTTGCAGCAATCGCGTTCATGATTGACTCATGCTCCTGAAATGACTGCCGACGAACATCCTCCCGCGACAACACCGTTACTCGGGCTGCGTGATCATACATCCGCTGCGCATTCTGTAAGCGCCGCAGATATTCACATCCCGACGCATCATGGATGCCATCGTGAAACTTCTCATTGAGCTCAATAAGAGCATCCACATCGCCAGATTCTACAGCAAGACGCATTTCTTCAATCACCGCACGCAACATGATGAAAGCCTCCTCGCTTCCGTGTTTTGCTGCCTGCCGTGCGATGATGCTTTCAAGCGCCGCGCGCGCCAGTGTCATTTCTTCAGCCTGACGCGCGTTGAAGCAAACAAAAGTACCGCGACGCGATTCAGTCCGCACCAATCCCTCACCCTCTAGCTGGCGCAGAGCTTCTTTAAGCGGACTGGTACTGATCCCAAGATCCAGCGCCAGCTGGCGCTCATTCAACCTGTCCCCCGACTTCAATCGCCCTGAAATAATCGCTTCACGAAGATCATCATGAACATGATCCCGAAGGTTTTTCAGCTTTATCGGCTTAAAGGGTGAAGCATGCTGATCCAAAGTTCTTCTCTTCTCCAAATTCGTCTGTCAGGCATCATTAACAGAACATATCTGATACTTCAATATCTGAAATATCAGATTTTAATGGACCACAAATACGACGGCGTATAATGGATTGAGAGCAAAGTCTGGCTTAAACATAAGGAAAACTCTGAGATTTATGCCGGAAATCAGACACTTTGCACTGCGCGCGCCGCTAGCGAGGGCCGATTTAGACTTCGAATTAGAAGCATCAAACCGCCAGCAGATACGCCCTATTAGTTGTTTCGCTGAGTGAGCAGGAAAACACCGTGCCGGCTGTAGACGAAATACCGCTGAGCGTTCCATGGAAGAGAACATTGCTAAATCGCGAAGTCCCGACAGAAGTTGCTATTAGATGTCGGGCGCAGATTTCGTATGGCTGAACAAGACCCGCTTTGCGCTCTAAACCAGACGCTGTGCTCGAATTCTGATAGCCGTAAAACCGGCCAATCGTATTGCACTAAGTGTGAGATAGTCGCTTCGATTCAAATAGATCGCACTATCTTTTAATGATTAGCGAACCGAAACGGGCAATGGTTGGTTAGGGGATTTGCGATGGTCTGTATACTGCCAGATTGCGGAATCGTATAAATCCGGATAGTTTTGCTCATGAATTTGATAAACTGAGAGTGTTTACCAAAAAAAGTGGCAGGTAAGACGTTGAAGGGGCTGTTCCTTGCACACCAGCGGGAACTGAAAACCTATCTCACACAAAAGTTAAAAGACTCGGACACTGCTGCGGACCTGACGCAAGAAGCGTTCTTACGCTATGCAGAACAAAACTCCGTGGACGGCACAAAAGTTGTGCACGCTCGCTCCTATCTTTATCGTACGGCGCATAATCTGGCTGTTGACCATGTGCGGCAGAAAGCGCGTCGAAAGACAGATACTTCTACCCATGACGAGATGGCGGAGATTGCCGACGATCGCCCAACACAAGAAGAGGCGATCGACGCCCGGCAAAAGCTCGACCGCTTGCAGACTGCTGTCGCTGAATTGCCGGGGCGAACTCGTCAAATCTTTGTGCTCAGCCGAATTGAAGGTTTGAGCTATGCTGAGACGGCTGCTCGGCTTGGAATTTCGGAAAGCTCCGTGCAAAAACATCTTGCCAAGGCGCTGCTGCACGTTACGCAGCGACTTAGGCCACAATAACAAGAAATCGTCACGGCTTTACTGGATATGGGGTGCTCGAGCGTCATATTCACAAATGGGTCTGGGCAGTTAGCACAAATGACATGGACCGTAGTGTGGGACAAAAAGACGACAAAGAACAAATAGAGGCTGAAGCCGCTGAATGGGTTATCCGTTTGGGTGGAAAACCGATGTCGCCGCACGAGCACAAGTCATTTGAAGTCTGGTGCTCAAGAAGTGAGTCTCATGTGAAAGCTTTGGAGTTTGCCCGGCAGACCTGGAGCGATTTAGCCGGGCTTCGTCAAACTCCCGACCTCTTGGATGCTGATAGAGCGCCTTCCAGACAGCAAAAGCGACCGTATCAACCTGTACGTGCACCGATCGTAAAACAGCGCTCTGACTTCTGGCAGCGATCTGTGATGGCGGCCATCTGTCTGATCGTTGCTGCTACTGCCGTGAGCTTTTGGTATGGGAACCCCGTCACGCTCATTGCTTCGGATTACTACACGACGCCGGGCGAGCAGAGTACTGTGAAACTCTCCGATGGAAGCGTTGTAGAGCTTTCCACCAACAGCGCAATCGCATTGCATTTTAGTGATCAGGAACGGCGTGTCACGCTGATCAAGGGCGCGGCGTATTTTACCGTTGCTCCCATGGGATCAGGTGAAAAGCGTCCCTTCGTCGTTGAAGGCGTCAATGGTACGGCGACGGCGCTCGGCACCCAGTTTGCGATGGAGCGTCTATCGGATACCGTTGAGGTTACGGTTGCCGAGCATGAAGTCCGGGTTGAGCTTTCCGACGCAGCAGGCGACATGAAACAAGTCGTTTTATCTCCTGGACAATCCGTGCGCTATTCTCGGGCTACGGGCCTCGGCCAGGTGAGCCTCCAGAATGTTGAGCAAGCCACAGCTTGGCGCCGCGGCCGTCTGGTCTTTGATCAGGTGACGCTTGCTGAGGTTGTAGCGGAACTCAACCGTTATCGCCGCGGTCGCATTGTCATCTCCGACTCTACACTTGCGAACCGCAGGGTCAGCGGCGTGTTCCAGATCAATGATCTTGATAATGCGCTCTCCACCATCTCCAGCGAACTCGGCTTGCGCTCGACATTTGTTCCTCATCTGGTCACGGTGCTTTATTAAATTTCGTCCTTATGGTGATAAAATATACAATATATTCCAATAACTTACCATATTTTTTAAAAAACTGGGAAAATCGTTACCGGGAAACATGACTGAATTCGTCTTATTTGCGAACTGGCGGAAGAGATATTTTGCCAATGCAATCGAATAGGATGAAAGGTTTTCGCAATGGGGTGCAATCAGGTGGCAATCGCTCGGAAAGCAGGCGTACCACGCCAATCTGGCTCGTGGCTTCCGCAAGTGCGCTGACTATCGTCGCTGGGCTAGCAATCTCAGCATCGTCGGCTTTAGCGCAGCAGAAGACCGCTGGCGCAGTAGCAGATGCGTCGAAAATTACTCTCAGCATTCCCGCACAAAGTCTCAATACAGCCGTTCTCGCTCTTGCAGATCGTGCGGGGCTCCAAGTTTTCTATGACGCTGACCGATTGAAGGGACTTCGCAGTTCCGGCGTTAAGGGCACTTATTCGCGTGAACAGGCAATCGGTATATTGTTACAAGGGACGGGCGTTTCCTATCGCTTCACCGGAGCAACTTCAGTTTCTCTTGTCTCGGGCTTGACGACGGACCATGTGAAAAACGTCGAAAACTCCACAGTACTTGATACCATAACCATCAGTGGCCTTGGCAGTACAACAGAAGGTACTGGCTCCTACACGACAGGCGCAATGTCGACCGGTGTGAAGCTACCGCTTTCCGTCAAGGAAACGCCTCAGACCGTTACAGTGGTGACTCGCCAAAAAATTGAAGACAAGTCTTATGAAACGCTTGATCAGGCGGTTGCGGATACCCCGGGCCTTATTGCTAATCAGAACTTTGGTGATGCACGTTATCAATATTGGTCGCGCGGGTTAATCATCGACAACATGCAGTATGATGGCGTAGCTAATCCTGTGCAATATTATGCACGTGACAGTGATGGCGCCGATGATATGGACATGTATGATCGTGTTGAAGTGCTGCGCGGTGCATCGGGCCTTGTCACGGGCGCTGGTAATCCATCCGGTGCAATAAATTTGATGCGCAAGAGACCTCTTGATGAGAAGAAAACCACAATCACCACAAGGGCTTCGTCGTGGGGGAGCATCAAAGCGGTTTTGGACCATTCTACTCCGCTCAACACTGAAGGAACTGTGCGGGGCCGCATAGTGAGTTCCTATGGTTCTGGTCAAACCTATAAAGATGACTCTTTTAACAAGGATGGCATCTTTTACAGCACGCTCGAAGCGGATGTGAGAGAGAATACGACCGTCAACCTTGGATATAGTTACCAGAAGCAGAAGATTGATGGCTACGATTGGGGTGGATTACCGGTTAAAACTGATGGCTCATTCTATGATTTTTCACCGTCAGATTTTATTGGCAATGACTGGCAGTATGTTGATCGCTCACAGCACACCGCATTTGTTGAATTGGAGCATCGTTTTGACAATGACTGGAAACTGAACGTTACTGGCCGCGCATCTTGGTCTAAGTCGGAAATGGCCGCATCCTTTTCGAGCTACACTGGTTCCAATCTTTATCTGTATGACCGCCTTTTCAACTATGATAACGACGTCTACGCATTCGATGCCAACCTTAATGGTTCGCTAGAAGCATTCGGCCGTGAGCATGATCTCGTCCTTGGCGTCAATGCTAACCGCACCAATCTAACGATTCTAAACTCGCTTGGCCCAACAACCCTGATTAACGACCCATTGAACTGGAGTTCATCATCGGTATTCGACTATTCAGATTTCAAGCCCTTCAGCCAGCTTCACTATAAGACTGAGCAAATTGGTGCTTATGCAGCCGGTCGCTTTGCAATCACCGATTCCCTTAAGCTGATCGCCGGAGCCAGGTTCTCCTGGTACGACTACGATGCCACAACCACTATACTTTCGACCGCAAAAGTTACGCCAAACCAGATTCGAGAGAATGGGATATTCACGCCTTATGCCGGTGTAGTTTATGATATCAACGATACTCTCTCCGCTTATGCGAGTTATACCAGCATCTTCCAGCCACAATATAATTTCGGCCGTGGCGGCGATCTGCTTAATCCGATCACTGGCACAAATATCGAGGCTGGTTTCAAAGGCGAGTTTTTCGATCAGAGGCTCAATGGAACACTCGCGGTTTTCCAGGTAATGCGAGATAACGTCGCCTCTCGCCTCTCAGACGTTTCATACTGTAATCCGACAATTCTCGCTTGCTACGAAGGTGTGGATGGTGTTCGGACGCGCGGCATTGAACTCGAACTGAGCGGCTTCATCACAGATCGTTGGCGTATGACAGGCGGGTATACCTATGCTGTTTCCAAGTATACTGAAGGTGCTTCTGCAGGGGAAAAATTTGCTACTTATCAATATCCGGAACACGTTTTCAAGCTGTTTACAACTTACACATTCCCGGATGAGCATCTGACTATTGGCGGCGGTTTAAGGGCGCAAAGTAAGCTCTACTATGAAAGTGGTGCATTCAATGTCGAGCAGCCGGCTTATGCGGTAGCTGATGTGATGGCAAAGTATGACTTCAACGAACAGACAGCCCTCCAACTCAATGTCAATAATCTTTTCGATAAGAATTATTATTCAGCCCTGAATACGAGCGCAGGCTATGGCTTCTTCATGGGTTCGCCCCGTAATTTCAAGCTTACGCTAAAGCATTCCTTCTGATTATTTGGAGCCAGCGCTCTTAAGTGCTCTGGCTCCACTTCTACGAGAATGGTCGATTATTGCGCCGCCGTTGTCGTGCGCACCTTGTAGCGTACCACGTATTGATGATCGCATGATGCTCAATGTCACTCTGTGGCGCTTCCGTACAGGGTTCATCATGGTCCGAAATCCCTGAACGCGATGGTGTTCAAACGACCTGTTACAACTGGTTCGTTCGTGGGCGACGTCCTGATGTCTGGGATCGACTGCTGGGGGCCGTGTGTGGGTGTATGATGCCGATATCGTGATGATCGACAGAACCTGTGTTCGTGTGCACCAATACGGATCTACAAGTAAAAAGGGAATACCGGCGATGGTTGCATGGGACGTTCCCGGAGTGGACTCACAAGCAAAATCAGCGCAATCGTTGATGCAGAAGGCCGTCCAATCAATCTTTGCCTGACGGCTGGTCAGGTTGCTGATTGCTCGCTGACTGAAGATCCTGTGGCGAGTGTTTCAGAAGGTGGGAGGCTGCTTGCGGACAAAGCATACGATACTGATGCGATCAGGAAGACCGCAGCGGAACGGAAAATCTGGACCAATAATCCTCCCAAATCCAATCGTGATGATGTTTTCGCGTTCTCACCCTGGGTATAGCGCCAGAAAACCTAGTCGAGCGCTTCTTTAACCGCATCAAGTACTATCGTGGCATCACCATACGTTACAACAAGAAACCAGCCAACTTTCTGGCTGCTGTGAAACTCAACGCTATCCGCATTTGCTGTATCAGTTTATCAGGCGACGCTTTGGATCTGTGAGCTTATGCCAACAAAGTCACGCTGAATTTCTCTGGTTCGGGTAAGTCGACGGATAACGGGCTCATTAAGGCCTTCAACAGCAAGCCTCATACAGAATATGTGAACGCACACTGGTTCTTAACGCTCGAAGATGCGCGCGAAACTTTGAAGAATCGGCGTCTACACTATAAAAAGAATTTTCCCTATTCGGCATCCGATATAACGCACCGATTGCCTTGCATAGTCCTGATGGCGTTATCAGCCAGCCATTGGGACGAAAGCCGGAAAATTCTGATTCCCCGCTGTCTAAACTTGAGGTTCAGTGCAGCAAAGGACTTTGAGAAAACGGTCGTCTTTCCCTGAGGCGGGGGTTAGGCGGGGTCTATGCCGCAACTGTCGATAATAATCAGACGCTTTGCACGGGCTGTAATATGTTGATTAAGTATAAGGAAAGCCTCAAATATTTTACTGCTCAAGTCAGAATCCCCCCGACAAATTACGGTAGGCAGCCGGAAACAAATCAGAATGAAACAAATCACGTTAATTTCTCGAATTCTCTCTATACACTAAGATTAAAAATTACTAAATAATGAATAACGAATTGCTGATTATGTCATCATATTTTATGAGGGTGGGACTCGTTGTTTTGAATAATTGGCATGTTTGCATTCTTGCTTTAATGGCCCCGTTGCTCGCTTCATGCACTTCAACGGGAACGGCTAGCATTAGCAACGGCAAACGGGTCGTTACACCGGAGGATGCGTTCGTTCTCCCTGCAAATTATTCCGTTGTTGGTGTTGTCGAAGATCGGGCACGTAATGGCGTTACGCAAAAAATTACCCTGAGTACGAACTCCAGGCTGGCGGGCGAAAACTACTTCTACGTTCAGTTTTTGGGCCCGACAGACGCGCGCACGGAAAACACCATTTCATATGCTGCGATTACTGATGGCAGGATTGCACGAGAATTGCGCACTGAGATGGCGGGAATCGCAATGTCGCGCTCTCCATTCTATGTTCAAAATAATTATGGCTCTTTCAGCTATGCAACCGGTAAGGCTCCCGGGGGCGACAATTGCATATATGCGTGGCAACAAATTCAATCGCCTGATCATAATCAAAATTTTTTCCAAAACAGAGGGCGTATCAATTTGCGCTTACGCCTTTGCGAAACTGGTGCAGATGTAGATAAGCTATTGTCGGCGATGTACGGCTTCACAATCAATACGACAAACCAGGCCAACTCGTGGAATCCATATGGCGAACCCGCTTCTCCGTCGCCCAATCTTGGCCGACCCGGTAATCCGGTGTTCCCGCCGGCTGTAAAAACTGAACTTGCCGGGCCGTTTCCAGCATCAGATTTAAACAGCAGTCGATTAAATAAAAACGAGACAACTTTCGAAAATGCTGTGCATAATAAACAGCAGGAAAACCGCCCGCGAGACCCATCTTCGTCGCGCAGTACAAGCCCGCAGAGTGTGGCGCCACACAGCGCGGTGCCAGCTCCCGTTAAAGTTACCAATTCAAATACGGTTATTGTCCCGCCTCCGCCATTGGCAGGTCAGAACTCTGGCGTTTCAGGAGGGCTGTTAACGAATGGTGGAGCAGTGAAGAACGAATCCGTTCAAGTTCCGTCTCCTTGTTCGATAATTAAGCCTCAGAAATCAAACGGGGGAGAAAGCGACGCTAATAACTTCTGCAATTAACGTATCTGAATTATTCGCATAATGGGTCGAGGAAAGAATACGCTATGCCGAATTTGGGAATTGTAATTTGTTGGATTCTTTCAGCTGTCGGCGTACTGTTTTTTTGCTTTATTCCTATAAATCTGGCAACGCAGCTTTCTCTTGGAATTAGTGTTCTCGTTCTTGTCGCAGTCCTGAAGCATTTCAGGATTGGCGGACCATGGCGACTTGTTGTCGTTGGCCTTTGCAGTGCGGTGGTGCTGCGATACGTTTATTGGAGAACGACACAAACTATTCCTCCCGTAAGCCAGTTACAGAATTTTATACCAGGAATTTTACTCTATATGGCGGAACTGTACAGTGTGATGATGCTGGCACTCTCCGTATTTGTGGTTTCACTTCCCCGTAAATCGCCGGACAGTGTTGATCTGGTTGAAGATGACATGCCATCAGTTGATGTGTTCATTCCTTCTTACAACGAAGATGCAAACCTCCTGGCCAACACGATTGCTGCGGCCGTGAATATGGATTACCCAGCGGATAAGCTCACAATCTGGCTGCTGGATGATGGTGGCACTGATCAAAAATGCGGGTCATCTGATCTGTTGGCGAGCCGCCGCGCCACAGAACGTCGCGCAACACTGAAAGCGCTATGTGCCGACTTCGGTATTAATTATTTGACACGCGCACGAAACGAACATGCAAAAGCGGGTAACCTGAATAATGGTCTTGCGCACTCAAAAGGCGAACTCATAGCCGTTTTTGATGCGGATCATGCACCAGCTCGGAATTTCTTGACGCAAACCGTGGGTTACTTTGTACAAAACCGTAAATTGTTTCTCGTACAGACTCCGCATTTTTTCATCAATCCCGATCCGGTTGAGCGAAATCTTCGTACATTTAATCAGATGCCAAGTGAAAACGAGATGTTTTATGGCATGATTCAACGTGGCCTCGATAAGTGGAATGCGGCGTTTTTCTGTGGCTCTGCTGCGCTGTTAAGCCGTGAAGCACTGTCCACAACTGATGGATTTAGCGGTGTTAGCATCACCGAGGATTGTGAAACTGCGGTTAACTTGCATGCTCAGGGCTGGGAAAGTGTCTATATTGATCGTCCACTGATTGCTGGCCTGCAACCAGCAACTTTCGCGAGCTTTATCGGGCAGAGAAGCCGTTGGGCCCAAGGAATGATGCAAATTCTTCGATACCGCTTCCCGCCATTTCTGCCTGGATTAGCATTACCTCAGCGGCTTTGTTATATGTCATCGACGCTCTTCTGGCTCTTCCCATTTGCTCGAATGACATTTCTTGTTGCCCCACTGTTTTATCTGTTTTTTGATCTCCAGATTTTTGTTGCCTCAGGAGGCGAATTTCTTGCCTACACGTTGATCTATCTATTTATCAATTTGTTGCTTCAAAACTATCTATATGGAAATTATCGTTGGCCGTGGATCTCTGAGCTTTATGAATATGTGCAGTCCGTACATCTGTTTCCTGCTATCATATCGGTTCTGCTCAATCCCAAAAAGCCTACATTTAATGTGACGGCGAAAGATGAATCCATAACCGTCAGCCGACTGTCCGAAATATCACGACCATTTTTTATAATATTCATCGTTTTGGTGATCGCGTTGCTCTACGCGGTATATCGCGTATACACAGAACCCTACAAGGCCGATGTTTTGATTGTTGTGGGCGGATGGACGCTACTTAACTTGATCATGGCCGGATGTGCATTGGGCGTTGTTTCAGAGCGGGGTGAGTGGTCATCTACCGTGCGCGTAAAGGTGACACGGCGAAGTTCCGTCCTGATCAATGAAGAGTGGCACACAGCGACAATTGATGATGTCTCTGTGAACGGAATGCATTTGACTGTGTATGCGACCGATGCAAACGCGCTCAGCGTTGGACAACGCACGTCTGCCCGTTTCCAGACACTTGCCACTATGGACAGCGACGAACTCCCGATTGAAGTCAGAAATGTAAAACTCGAGGGAGACCTTTTGTCTGTGGGCTGCCTTTATAAGCCCACTACCGCTGATCATCACAGATTGGTTGCCGACCTGATTTTCGCAAATTCAGAACGCTGGAAAGAAATACAACAAGAACGGCGAACCAATCCGGGTGTGTTGCGCGCAACTCTATGGTTTCTTAGTCTTTCACTTTACCAAACGGGAAGAGGGCTTGCCTATTTCCTGGGGCTAAATCAGTATTCAAAAAATAGCAGGTCCAAGGCGCAGGCGAAGAAGGTAGGAAAGGCATGACGGTCTTGCTGCCTCATACAAAGATGTTCTTTGGTACACCCAAATTGGTGGCTGCAATTTTGAGTGGAGCTGTGATATCGCTTGCCACAACCTGTTCATATGCACAGACGCCTTTTAATATGACACCGGAAGGTGCTCAGGAGCGCGCGCCCGTCATCCAACAACCGGCTGTCGTGCCTCCTTTAACGCCGTCGCCTGTGATAAATTCGCGTAAGTGGCAACGATTTTTAATACCAACAAACCAACTCTCCGTGCGTGGCGAGCAATTCCGGCGTAGCTGGAATATATCGCTTTCTGATGCTGAAGCCAGCACGACAGCAACACTCAATATTGGTTATCAAAACGCAATCCTGGTCGCACCAGAGACTTCATTTTTCACGGTAACGCTCAATAATACCGAGATATTAAGACAGGCCATTCGATCATCCGATCAAATGGCTGATGTAAATATTCCCGTTCCGGCCAAATTACTCAGACCCGGCAACAATACGATTACCTTAAGCGCGCATCAAAGGCATCGCACCGATTGTTCGATTCAATCAACATACGAGCTTTGGACCAATATAGATGCCGCTCGGACATTTCTCACGTTCGACCTGAGTGCTGAAGCTGACAACGTTTCTGGCAGCTTGCGCGACATTAACGACCATATTTCGACCATTGGCGTCAATTCCAAAGGTGAGACACATTTTACCATTGTCGCTCCAGGTTCAAATAATAGCGAGAATGGCAATAGCCTCATGCGGCTCTCCCAAGCCTTAGCTATACTGGGGGGAATGCCTAATCAGAGTTTTTCGGTAGAAAAATTTCTTTTCTCAGACGTTCAGGATGCGAATCTTCATCGTTCTGGCGAATTAACAGTTTTGTTGGGTACCTACGAAGAGCTCAAAACTGCATCGCAGACTTTGAGCTTTGATTTTGACACTAAGGCGCCGGAAACTGTTGAGTTTTTTACCGATCCCTCCGGCCGCAGAGTTCTATTGATTGCTGGCAACAACTGGCAGAGGGTAAAGCAGAGCATAGACCGGATTGCGGAGTTAACAGATCGTCCGGCTGATGTGTTAAGAACTGAATTGAACACGCAGAACTGGCATTTGCCTGAAGCGCCAATGGTCAGAAATAAAACGACGCTGACATTTTCCGAGCTTGGAATACCCACGCAACAATTTGATGGGCGCAGATTCAGTAACGCGTTCATTTTTGGCATTCCTGCCGATTTCTACGCAAACGCCTATGGGAGTGCTACCATTTATATGGATGCAGCATACTCATCTGAAGTGTTGCCGGGCAGCAGAATTGATATTTACGTCAATGATAATATAGCGACGACAATACCGATTACGAACACTGGTGGTGGTGTTATGCGCCAACTGCCAATCAATATCTCAATGCGCAATTTCCGGCCCGGCGTAAATACAGTCGTCGTGGAAGCGGCTCTCTTGACAAACCAGGATAATGTATGCGCGCCTGGTGTGACGACCTCACAGAGTTCACCACGCTTTGCACTTTTTGATTCGTCGACATTTAGTGTCCCGACATTCGCCCGGATCGGTCAGACCCCAAATCTCGCTGCAATGGCTGGAATGGCTTATCCTTATAGCTACTCACGTGAGACGCTTCCATTAGTGGCAAACTTTAACGATTTTAATGTCATGGCGGCGTCCGCAACAATTCTGGGCAATCTTGCCAGCGCGGCAGGTAGGCCGTTTGATATTACCACAAGCGTAACGGATGATCGTCTTCTATCAAACAACGCACTTTTTATTGGTAATATCAATAATTTGCCTGACACGGTATTATCAAGCGTTGGACTTAATCCCGATGCAAAAAACTCTTGGAGCGATGACGATTCAGAGATTTTGTTGCCGGACAATAAGAATATGACTCTCAAAGATTGGCAGCAACTGCATCAATCTAATTGGGTGAGTAAGCTACAGAATATGTATTCCAGCTTGCGCACAACGTTTAATATTTCGAACGAGCTGCGCCTTTTCCCGGGAGAAACAACGCAATATACGCCGTCGAGAGAAATTTCGGCCGTTATGGCACAAGGTCCAAGCCCGTCTTCAAATGGAGCATGGACAGTATTTACTGCCCCCGATAGCGCAATGCTAAGAACTGTTGCACAGACGCTTACGCAACAAGAAAACTGGAACGAAAGTCAGGGCAGAATTACAGCCTATAATAGAGTAAATACTGCGGTCGAAACCATGCCGGTTCAAAATCTTTCTTTCATTCCCACGCAGCCGTTTTCAATATCGAACTGGCGCCTCATTGCCACCAACTGGCTATCAAGCAACGCATTATCCTATGTTCTTTTAATGATAGCGGTTTTTGTGGCACTCGGTCTGACAACATCTGCTTTGGTTTCACGTTCGGGGAGACGTGATGATGAATAATCGCAGTCGCTTTTCGATGATTGTTAGCCAATGGAAGCGCATTGCGCCTACGTTGGCGGTAATATTGTTATTCGGTATGCCTGTTTGGAATTCTCACGCCCAAGAGGTTACCAAAGCCCCTATGACCATCACTGCAAACGAGTGGAAACTTTACACTGAAAAGTTCCTAAGCCCTGAAGGTCGTATCATTGATGATGCGAATGGCAACATAAGCCACAGTGAAGGACAGGGTTATGGCTTGCTTTTGGCTGTTCTGGCTGGGCGACAGGATGATTTTGAACTCATCTGGACATTCACTAAAACAGAGCTGCTGATACGCAATGACGGTCTGTCCGCTTGGAAATGGGATCCTGGTGTCCGTCCGCATATCGTTGATACGAACAATGCATCGGACGGAGATATCCTGATAGCCTATGCGCTCACCTTGGCTGGCAGGAAATGGCCGAATACTGAATATCTTACTTATGCGCACACTATCGCCAATACATTGTTGGCGAAGCAGATCGTTGTTTATAACGGTGAAACGATACTTCTTCCCGCCATTCGGGGATTTTCACAGGATGACAGGAAAGATGGACCGATCATCAATCTTTCTTATTGGGTATTTGAAGCGTTTCCGGTGCTAAACGAAGTTGCGCCTTCGCCGAAATGGAATGCCCTGAAATTGAGTGGCCTTAAACTGCTGTCGCTAAGCCGTTTCGGGTCTGTTAAACTCCCTTCCGACTGGATTAGTCTTGGGGAGAAGCCGATGCCTGCAAATGGATTTCCGCCAGAATTCAGTTACAATAATGTTCGGATACCACTTTATCTCGTACGTGTCGGCAATGGAGCTGACCAGCTTACGGTCGACTTAACCGCAGCGATGACCCAAAAAAATGGTGATGTCCGTTTGGTCAATGTTCTAACCGATGCGACCGTAACCTCGTTAAGCGAACCGGGCTATAGGATTCTGAACGAACTGGTTTCATGTGCAAAATCCGGACAGAAAATATCGGCAGCACTTAAAGAGTTTCAGCCAACACATTACTATCCGTCAACTCTACACCTTCTTTCACTCGCTTATATCAAAGAAGTTTATCCGCGATGCCTATGAAAAATATTATTATCAGTGTTTTGCTAGGGTCGGTTGCCGTCGGCGGTTATTATTTATTCTCTAAAAACGATGATCCTATGTCTGATTTGCAGTTAGGCACTGCCAATCAAGCAACCTCACCTTCCCCGGTTTCAAATCGTGCAAACCAAATTACCGCGCAGGGCGAGACTAGCTCTGAAGTTGATGAAAGCGCGCTGCGTTATTTCGCCACCCGTGGCGATAAGGTTCGAATGCAAGCTGAGATCACCCGATTGAAGTCCTTGCATCCAGACTGGGTTCCGCCAGAGGATCCTACAGCACCTGCAAAAGTCTCTGACAACAAACTTGATGAACTTTGGGAGTTGTATTCCAAAGGCGAATACAGCGCGCTTCGCAAATCTATTGCCTCGAGAAAAACGAACGAACCCAATTGGGTTGTGCCGGATGATCTTTTGAAGGCTCTGGACCAAAGTGAGAATAGAGAACGTCTTATCAACGCATCGAACAATGCTCAGTATGAGATGGTCATCAATCTTGCGGCGGGTTCGCCAGAAATGCTTACTTGCAATGAGGTAGACGTTCTTTGGCGATTATCCGAAGCCTTTGCCAAAGTTGACAAAGGTAATCGTGCGCTCGATGGTTATCTCTACATTATAAATAATTGCCCTGACCCCAATGTTCGTACTGGTACGATACAAAAGGCGCTTACAAATCTCTCTTATGATGAAATGCAAAAGCTTTTGGAGGTTGAAAGGCGCTCACCAGATGGACAGCGTGAATTTGCAGGGCTCGAGAAAGATATAGCGCGTCATTTCGTTGGTTTGGCCGCTCTCGATAAAGATCTGATAATAGATCCGTCCAACATTTCAGCACTCGAAAACATCCCGGACAGTGAAACTTTGGGCTCTGATGCAGAGATGCTCGGTTGGTATTATATGCGCCGTGATGAACCGACAAAGGCTGAAAAATGGTTTGATTTGGCCAATAAAAAGCAAGCGACGGCTACATCGGCCCAAGGAATGGCGCTTGTCTTAAATGCGCGCAAAGATTATTCGGCAGCAGAGGATTTGATGTATCCGTGGCGTGATAAGTCGCCCGATGCAACGCTGGTTTATTTTGATGCTGCCGCGAACTTGCTCTCAAGTGATCCACCCAACCGGATGCCAGAGACGATTAGTCCGCAAGTCTTGACGCGTATTGCAAATGCTACGGTTACGGAAAAAAATATTACGACAGCAGAACAACTTGGTTGGTATGCGCGGGCTATGGAACAGGATTTGACCGCAGTTCAATGGTTCCAAACTGCTCTTTCGTGGGATACTTCCAATGAACCCGCAGCCTACGGTTTGGCTTTGGGGCTGTTGTCGATTGATGATGAAAATCAGTTGCGGCAAGTAAAAGAGAACTGGGACTCCAAATCCGCCCGCATTCGGGAGGTTGGCGGTAACAGTCAGCATAGCAACCGCTCTTCTCGTGGTCACAGTTCAAGACCAAGCAACGCGACTGCTCCTCGAACTGTCAGGAGTAATTCAGATAACCCGGTCGATCGTGCAGCGCAGCCGAGATCAGCGGGATCAGGGGATGCGCGATCCTGTGCTCAGGCGCTGGAGGGGCCTATGCCCACTGGCGGGAATGCAGTTTCTCATGGCTGGTGTCTGATGGAACTCAATCGTCCGCTCGACGCTGTAAGAAGTTTTGAATCTGCCCTGATGACAGGATCTGCTTCCCACCGTTCGGACGCAGCCTATGGCCAGGCTCTGGCTTATCTGCGGGCAGGTCTTGTTGATAAAGCTGCCGTATCAGCCACTAAGGCACCATTAAGCCCTCAACGTCAGAAGGAACTGCGCGTTTCAATATTATCCGATAAGGCTGTCGCTGCGTATCAAGCTGGCAACTTTCGTGATGTCCTCTTCATACTAGAGCAACGCGCTCAATTGGCAGCGCCTCGAAAGGATCTGATGGGTCTTCAAGCCGCGGCTTATTTGAAACTGCGTCGTTATGATGATGCGAGGGTAATTTATGAAGCCCTGGCCGCCACTGGTGATCGCGAAGGCATAAGAGGAATGGCTGCAATCAGAGATATTCAGGGAAGGTAGCTTCCCGAATCCTCTTCCTTCGACAAAATATAACCTGGTTAATAAACGTAAACAAATTGCTAATATTGCAGTAATTCGTTAGCTATTAACCATGTTGAACGCTATCTGAACAGAAGTCTGATTCATAGTTCGTTCAGCTTGAGATCGAAGTTGCTTTTTGGGATTGTGTCTAATGCCAGCGGGAAAACGAAAGCGTTTAAATACTGCATGTGCTAAGCGGCTACTCGTTCGCGTTTTCTGTTTTATTTCAATTGCACTCCATACTAATGCCGCTTCCGCCGCAGAACCGTTTGCGCTGTTAGAAACTGACAATATTCCTCTTTCTCCCGTCGATGAACCAGGGACTAAGGGGTTTCAAATGCTCTCGAGCGATGTTCAAAGCGGCCGTGATCTCGTATTCAAAAATGGGGAAACAGCGGGTCAGCTCGAAATTACAAATAATGTTGCTGATAAGACCACATTTCTCGACCAAAGTTCTGGCGGCGAGGCGACTATTATCAATAATTCTGGAGGCGAAACGCGCTTTTCGGACCAGTCCGCGGCCTCAAACGCATTTATTACTGTTAACACGGAAGCAAAATTATCGTTTGACCAACAGAGTTCTGCGGCAGATTCCCGAATAACCAATAATGAGGCGGGGCTGGTTACGTTTTCCGATGAGGCCTCAGCCGGTGACTCTGTTATAACGAACAATGGAACAGTTAATTTTAATGGCAGTTCGTCTGCAGAAAATTCTCTGATTACCAATAACTCTTCTGGTGATATGACTTTTCGCGATAACGCTGATGCGGGGCGTCGCAACATAACTAATAATGGCCAGATTGATTTTTATGACCAGAGCTCTGCTGGTCAGAGTCTTATTGTCAATAATGAGTCTGGCAATATAAATTTCTACGGGTCGTCTACGACGAATTCATCCGATCTCAACAATAGTGGTTCACTTGTTCTCAGCGATCATTCGTCAGCAAGCCAATCCTCTATTGTGAACAATGAGACGGGGACTATTCGTTTAGATGGCAGTGCAACAGCCGGTAGCGCAAATATAAACAATAGCGGCACAATCGCTTTTAGCGATGAGAGCAGCGCTGGTAGTGCACGTCTGTTTAACAACGGGAAATCTTCCATAAGTTTCGATAACAATTCAAACGCTGGAAGCAGTTTTATCATCAATGCCGGCGACCTTGAGTTTTTAGGCACATCATCAGCGGGGAGTTCCTCGATCCTTATAAGTGGAGGGGGAACAGCACGCTTTATAGGCCAGTCCGCAGGCGGAACCTCAGACATTCACATTGATCAAAATGGATCTTTGGATGCTTCCCGGCTTGATAATCAGCAACTATCTATCGGCTCTCTCGTCAGTGCGGGGAATGTCAATTTAGGCAGAACCACGCTAACAGCAGATCAAAAGATCGTACTCAATGATACGTCGCATATAAGCCTCGTCCTCGGTTATGGTCGATTGATCGCTGAAGACCTGGAACTTCAAGGTGGCACTCTCGACTTAAAACGTGCCGATGATTTTCTTTATGAAATTAACAAGACGTACGGCATCTTTTACGCTCCGACATATAGCGGGTCCGCGTTCAGCGAGGTGTTAAGCCACGATTTTGTATTTGTCACGCCGACGGTGGATTCAAATACGGTTATTCTGACGCGTAATGATATCCGTTTTAAGAGTGTTTCAAATACGCCTAATCAAACTGCGGTGGCAGGCGCGCTCGACTATCTTAACCCAGACAATCTGGTCTATCGCTCAATTATCAGTGGTTCCGAAAATGATGCGAGGCGCAGCTTCGATCTTCTATCAGGCGAAGTGCATTCAAGCATTACGACAGCTTTATCTGACAGTAGTTTGTCTTTTCGCGATGAGATATTTAACCGCGCTTTGAATGGCTTTAGCGGAACTGAAACGCGTTCAGAACACCCTCAGTTTTGGCTGTCTGCCAGAGGCTTGAATGCCAGAACAAACGGTTCAGAAGCAATTGCAGGCACCAAATCAAATGGTTACGGTATCAACGCTGGTATTGCCTATGATTTTACAGATCATCTATCCGCCGGTATCGTAGGTGATTATCAAGATACTTCGCTAAAGATTTCCGACCGCGCCAGCTCCGCAGATATTAACACGTGGGGGGCGGGTTTATTCTTGCAGTGGCAGCAGAACGGCTTCAATGTTGCTGGTGGTGCAGCGTATCAATATCATTCAATCCAAACGCAACGATCGTTAAACTTAAATGCATTAACGGGTACATTGAGTGCTGATTATAACGCGTATACCACTCAGTATTTTACCAAAGCTGGTTATACATTCGACGCGGGGATTATGGACGTCCAGCCGTATCTGGCTTTGAGTCATTCCCGGACGGAAATTGATGGTTTTCAGGAAAGTGGCCTGTTGGACGCAGCCCTTTCCGGACAGTCATTGTCCATAACCAGTACTTCGGGAACACTGGGCATCCAGACCAACGCCTCTTATTCTCTCAGCCAGAGATATAGTCTGAATGCGCGGCTAAATGCTGCCTGGAATAAGGAATGGGGTGATCGCAATACCCGCCGTGAACTTTCATTTGCACCAGAGTATCCATTCTATGTTGTTGGAGCTTCTTCCAACGATGAATATTTACTTATGAGATTACAGATTGGTCTGGTTAATTTGGAGCGTCTCTCAATGAACTTAACATATACTGGAGTTTTCGGAAATCAAACAGACTCAACAACATATGCCGCAAATGCTGCATTTAAGTTTTAGTTTGTAAAATTGTAATATAATTTCGGGGCATCAGTTGACTTATCTGCTGGTGTCTATTGCCCTTAAAAGTGCAGTAGGTATGGGTTAAATGGGGTCGCTTCCACTTCTGCGGTCTTAACGTGGCAGAATGGAGTTGGCGTATTATAGGGAAGGACGCATGCGTACCAACCACGACCCTGTTAAATTGGCTTGCTGTTGTTATCCGCTATTTTGGTTCTATCACGTCCTGAAGATTTTGCGATGTAAAGCGCTTCGTCGGCACGGTTCCAGATATGGTCGAGGTCTGCTCGTGTATTCACATAAGCAGAGCATATGCCGATGCTGATTGTGAAGGGTACGAAAAGTTCACCATGCTGAAATGGATTTTCTGCGAGCTTCTTACGTAGTAACGCGCAGATTTCTGCACTTTTACTTGCCCCTTGGTCATAGGTCAGGATCATAAATTCTTCACCGCCCACTCTTGCTATTGTGGCCTCCTGGGGAAACGCATTTTTTATGAGTATGGCCAGGTGCCGCAACGCGGCGTCCCCGGTCGAATGACCATAGCTATCGTTGATTAGTTTGAAATGATCGATATCGATCATGATGGCCGAGATCAGTTTTGGACTTATCTTGCTCTCACTGGGCAGCGCGATCGTTTCAATGCTCCATCTGTTGAGTAAGCCTGTCAATGGGTCGCGTAATGCGATCTCTTGCAGATTATTTGCATTGCGTTCGTAAGCGATGAGAAGAGAAAAAGCACCGCTCGCACTTATATGAACGGCAGCGGCAATAAGGTTGAGGTGAAGGAAAACATCTGCTGGCAACATTGATACCATTGAGGTGTCGAACAACCAGCCCTGCATGACACGCAGGAATGAAGATAATACGAGCACCGCATAACTGGCTATCAGGCCCCATTTGGATTTCAGAGTTTCGGGCTCTGAAGAAATTGCCCAAATAATCATGACAATCTGCAACGTAATCAACAGGTTGATTGCACCGAACGCGATACTGTTTCGCAGCCATGGTGAGAAAGCGAACATGATCATACCAATCAATGACGGCGCGGTCATCACCGTAAGAGACACAGGGCGGCCAAAAAACTCTCGAATAGCATTCCACCGTAAGCTTAAACCGATAAAAAGGAGCAGATTTGGTAAAAAAAGCTCAGCAGGTTCTGCGCCAATTTCTTTTGAGAAGATGAGAAACGCGACAGCAAAAACGACATTTGAAAAAAGCATGTAACACCAGTATTTTCTATCCTGGCGTTCAAAACCTGCAAACGCAAAAGCAATAGCGAAAACCACCAGCAGCAATGCATTGACTGTAAACATTGTCTGCTGATCTAAATTTACTATCGTATCCATTATCAGCCCCGGCCTGACTAAACCCGCTTTCTATCGTTTAAGTATAAGAAATATTACACAAATGCCAGCTTCGTCCTTTTCCATCTCTCAGCGGAAGTTGTTGTTCATTTACCATTGCCGCACGCGTAACCTTAGAATGTTAGCGATTGCGTAAAATGATTTGATTGTTTGCTATCTCTATCGAGGACCAATAACCAGATACGGACTTATTAAACGCAGAAACGTTGCGTCGGACTTTCGTAGCAGCCGTTAGCAAATGAAGCTGGCCTTTCGCCTGGCGGATTTCATCTACAATGTCAGATGCCAGGGACCGATAGGGTGTGCTTATGGCGAATATTCTGAAGAGTATTCAAGCACTGTAAATAGTTTAAACATATTAGAAACTGATGAAATAATAAAAATTCTACAAATTTGATAATATTTAAAGAAGACAAGTGTTATTCATTTGCGTTATGGGATGAAGACGGCGCTGGGGTGGTAACTGTATGAATGTCGAAAGTGGGCTTTGCGGTAGTATTTTGCCAGCAGTGAAACAGTTGGTAATGCTCGGATTAATAGCAACGGCGATTAAAATTACGACAGCGCAAGCTACTCGAATAGGTCGACAGATGTTCCACTTTATTCGTTCCGCGTCCATCGTCGTGAAGCGGAACGAGTTTAGCATGATTTAAGAATGAACGAGCAATATGGTCAGCAAACGTGTTTTGTTTGGTTCATCACAAAACGGCAAGTCATCAGTTAACTGTCGAAGGTGGCTTGAGGAATTTAACTATGCGTTTTTTGACATCTGATTTTAAATCGCCATATGAAAGGGCGCGAGCATGAATGCTCCAGGGACATCGAAATTTAGAGACTATGCACGCACATTGACTGCACGCAGTGTTCCTAGTGGCATATTGAACCGAAGTGCTGCTCTTCGTGGCACACGTTTTCTCGCTCATTCTGCAAGCATTGCGAAATCTGGTAAACGACGTCCTTTTCAGATGGTCAATGTTGGTGCCTGCGATGGTGTTCTTTTTGATGATGTGACCCCTTGGCTACACCGCATCCCTCGCTCGAAAGCGGTATTAGTAGAACCTATTCCTTATAACCTGCATAGGCTGCGTCAAAACTATCAGGATACGGAGCGCTTTAAGATTGAACCTGTTGCGGTGACGCGTGAGCCGGGCTCAATCACGGTGAAAACGTTTGATGCCAAAGCGCTGGAAGATGGAACGTTACCGATAGAATTTATTGGATGCTCGTCGGTCACGGACAGTAACCTGATGTCGGGTAAGAATGTTTGGGGACCCGACGATCCGAACTTTCACAAGTTTGCTCCACACCTGAAAGAAATTGTTGTTCCATCTGATACACTTCAGGCGATTTTGGATCGCAACAATATTGAATATATTGACGCATTTCTGGTTGATTGTGAAGGCGCTGACTGGATCGTGTTTGATCAGCTTGATCTGCAACGGTATCGACCTGGCATGATCAAAGTTGAAGTGGGTGCCCTTTCCCCGACAGATGTTGGCAATGTTATTGTCAAGCTGAAGGCTGCTGGTTATGACGTTGGAATGTATTGCGAGGATGTCTGGGCATTTAGCTAGTGTGGTCTATTTGGATCTCCTGTCTTTTGTATTGGATTCACGTTTAGGAGCTTTAAATCCGTAAACCACACCAGATTCAAAAGTTACTCGTATGGCTTAGAACCCGAAATCCATTCCGATGTCTGTTTCAAAGGGATGCGAATTTCGAATTCGAAGCCATACCAGCGCTCTGGGGTTTCATTGAAACAGACATGTTATCGAAAACTGTTTTTTACTTTTCGACATCTTCGCAAGAGATAACGACGCGGTTGATATTAAAACGGTTCATGGTGAACTCCCGATGAAAAACGGAGTTCCTATCCGAGTACCAATCCGGATAAAGTGCCATTGGCACTCATCGCAACAATGCATCGCAGCTTAACTCTGGACGTAATTATGCCACGAGTGCGTCAAACTGAGGTACATTCTATTTTAAAAAAAAATCCCAATGAACTCATGTTGTTAGCAATGGGGGAAATTGGATGTCGAATTGCTATTCGCAGATCATTTTGCGTGAACGTCGCCGTCTTTTTGAACCTCAGCAGCTCAAACTCCCTCTCGGCGATATTGCGCAGCTGATGGGTCGCCATCGCTTGACGGTCTATCGCGAGATCAAACGCAACAGCTTCCGGGACACTAAGATACCAGACTATAATGGCTATCATAGCGTTGTTGCTGACTATATCAGCAAAGACCGCAGAACACGGTTGCGCAAGCTCAGACGTTACCCAGAGCTGCGCAAGTTCGTCATAGAACAACTAAAACCCATTGGTCGCGGGAGCAGATCTGCGGCCGACCGGTTAGCCATGGCCTGAGCGCGATACCTCCATGTGCCGAAACAATCTATGTTCAGAGTTTATGCAGTACTGCGCTTTGGAAGATGAAATGGAGAGCCAGAAGCTGGTTGCGTGATCGAAACGCACCATGGCAAAAAGGTGCGATTGATAACATAAACAAACGCATTCGACGGTATCTACCCGGCATCACTGACCTGACACAAGCTATCTAGCCAGGCACAGTTAACCGCCCTCGCCCATAATCTCAATGCAACGCCGCGCAAGTGTCTCGGATTTAAGACAACCACTGAGAGCTTTGCTCACCTTTTGCAGGAAGCAGCAAAATCAGATACCCTCACGTTTGGCATGATCCACTTGGGTTAGTTTTTCCGATCTGATACTTAACGCACTTCTGCTCGGCACTAGCATCAACTGCCCTCGCTTAATCGCTGCACGTGCTGAGGCTAAATCCGGCATGATCCAGTTAGGCTCGCCACCAAGAAACTTGTCAAGAAATGCAATTGCATAGCCCGGCATTTCCGAGACATTCTCTTTATATGACCACCACGTCCGTAAATCGTCTGCACACTGGTCGAGATTCGGAACGATGCCGAACTCCTGCTCCTGAATAGCGGCAATCGCGCAGATACAGTAATTGGTGTACAGAAACCCTTCCGGCCAGAAACTGATGATCTCATACATTCGGGCAGAATCCCCGCTTGCATGTTTCGGCGGCGTAACGAGCTTCACTGGCGACAAGCGGATCAGTTCACGCAGCACAAGTCCGGCGGCGAAACTTATAAAATCTTTGCGGTCAATCTTTGCAAACCGCTTGTTCTGATCAACCAATTCTACCCAATTCAGAAACGCTTCGGTCAGCTTCTTTTCGTCAATATGATACGCGACCCCATACACATCTTGCAGCTGTCCGGCATGTTTGCGAAAGGTCGCGCGAAACCAGCGCAACTGGCGCAGCCGATGCCGTAAATCCGGCATTGATGCCATCTGCTCTCTGAGAAGCAAGTCCATTTCGCAACGTCCTCCGATTTGCGATTTACCTTATGCGAAACGAAGCCAGATGTCAGGTGTCAATCGCGTCAGAATATCCACAATAATTATACATATTGACATTCAAGAAAACAAATGTTCTCTAATCAATTGAAAGATAGGCTGGATATTTCCGGCACTTTTTTCGTGGAGGAGGATCAATATGGCAATCTGGCAATGGGCTTTAATTGGCCTCGCTTTGCTATGGGGCTGTCAGGCTTTGGGCGTCTGGTTCCAGATGCGCCACTATTCCGATGTCATGAAAGGCATCTCTGCAAAATATTCCGACGGCTTTGTTGGCGCCGGACACGTGCGGGGGCGTTTTTCCAAAGGCGTGATCGTTTTGATCGTCGTTGACCGGAATTTGGTTGTGCGCCGTTTTCTGGAGATGAGCGGACGTACCGTCTTTGCCAAATTCATCCGCCGTGAAGGCTTTGAAGGAATGCGCCTGAGTGAACTACAGGACAATCCTGCAATCGGAGAAGGAAAGCCTGAAGTAGCTGCTGCTGCTACGCAGGCTATGGAGCAGATCGGTCGCATAAGAGATCAATCCGATGGTCTCGAACTCGAAGGTTTGAAGGCAGTGGGAGCTTAGGATTGCTTGTCTGAACAGGCAATTGAGGAGGAGCTATGTCGTTAATCTCTATGTTGGCGCAACACGCCGACACAACAATGCAAACAATACATGTCGCTGGCAGCATGCTATCAGACGCGGCGCTGCAAGGTAAACATGCCGCCGAACACGCTGGTAATGATCTGTTGCAACTCGCACAGGCGACCACACCTGCACCGGTAGACACCGGAACAGCCGGAATTTCGGTTGACCAGTTCAAGGAGCGTTTGCAGAACGTCGCGCAGGAAGAACAGCTTGGCTGGCTTGCCTCTATTGGCAAGCACTTCATCGGCGTTTTCCAAAAGGGCGGCGAAGTCTTTTCCGGTTTCGTGACCGGCATCATCCCGACACTGATCGTGCTTATGACCGCATTTTATGCGGTCACAGAACTTGTTGGCGAAAAGCGTGTTCACGGCATTGCGCGCAGTGCAGGACGTATCGCACTGACACGCTACACGGTCTTGCCCGTGCTTGCAGTTTTCTTTCTGACCAACCCGATGGCTTATACCTTCGGTTCGTTCCTGGATGAAAAATATAAGCCTGCCTTCTATGATGCCGCTGTTTCTTATGTGCATCCGCCGCTAGGCCTCTTCCCACACATCAATCCGGGTGAATATTTCGTCTGGGGCGGCGTTCTGGTTGCTCTGCTTGAGCTTGAGAAGAAGGGCGCGGTGCCCGCCGGCTATCACATCAATGTCGCCATCTGGTATGCGATTGTTGGTCTCTTCGTAATTCTCCTCAAAGGCATGCTCACTGAACGCATCACCGCCATTATGGCGCGGCGTCAGGGCATTGATCTTTAAGCGGGAAATGGGGAGGACATCATGGCTAAAACCTATAAAGCAGTAAAAATTTCCCGTGGCTCAAATGGTTGGGGCGGACCACTGGTCATTCAACCAACCGAACAGCGCAACAAGATTGTATCTGTCACCGGCGGCGGTATCCATCCACTTGTGCGACAGATTGCGGAACTCACTGGTGGTGAGGCAGTGGACGGCTTTCGTTCACCGCCAATCGAAAGCGAAATGGCCGTTGTGGTTGTGGATTGCGGTGGAACGGCGCGTTGCGGCGTTTATCCACGCAAGCGCATTCCAACCGTGAACCTCACGCCAGTCGGACAATCTGGTCCATTGGCGCAGTTCATCACAGAAGACATTTATGTTTCGGGCGTAAAGCCGGAAAACATCGTTCTTGCAGATGGTTCAGCAGCTCCAGTTCAGGCAGCATCGGCTTCGGCCGAGGAAGAAAAGCCTGAATATATCGAGCAGCCAAGCGAAGGCGGCATTGTCGGCTTCATCAGCAGCATTGGCCGCGTGATGGGCCGTGTGGTTGGCATCTTCTTCCAGGCAGGCCGCCGCACCATCGACCAGGTTATTCGTAACGTATTGCCCTTCATGGCGTTTGTTACGATGCTTATCGGGCTGATCCTATATACCGGCATTGGCGATATTCTTGCGCAGCCACTCGGACCGCTCGCCAATAATATTGTTGGGCTGCTCATCCTGTCCGCAATCTGTGGTCTGCCATTCCTCTCACCAATTCTGGGACCGGGTGCGGTCATTGCACAGGTTATTGGTGTGGCAATCATCGGTCCACAAATTGCCAACGGCACCATTGCGCCTGCGATGGCTCTGCCAGCACTGTTTGCTTATAACGCGCAGGTTGGTTGTGACTTCGTGCCGGTTGGTCTGGCGCTTGGAGAAGCAAAACCGAAGACAATTGAAATTGGTGTTCCTGCTGTTCTTATCAGCCGCCAGTTCATGGGACCGCTCTCGGTTCTGATTGCCTGGCTCGTCAGCCTCGCAGTGCTTTAAGCTCTAGGCCTGCCGCAACCCTAATGCGGCAGGCAAATCCCAAACATGACAATGGCGATGCTTTCAAGCATCGAACAACATACCAGGAAAGGACCGCCTCTATGTCGATACACCTCAAGACGCGGATCACCGCGATCGGCCCGGAAGTTGCGGATCTCGCCGAAGGCGGCGTTCTTATTCTCTTTGCTGATGGCTCCCCGCCAGAACTGGCCGAGGTGTCAGTCATGCATATTGTTGAAGAAGGCCCAGAGGCCTCAGCGCCTGCAATTGGCGCTAAGATTGCCATCGGCTCGGTCAATGCAGAAATCACAGCCGTTGGTGAAAGTGCCTGGCAAAAAGTGCGTGAAATCGGACACGTCGTTATTTCCTTCACGGGCGCGACCTCAACCGACCGCCCGGGTGAAATCTGCGCCAGCGAAATAGTAGGCGAAGACCTTGTCGCGGCCCTGAAAGAAGGTCAGATTATCACTATCGGCAGTTGAGGGCTGATTGCTCTCTGATCGAAAATAATGTTCTAAAACAGACTATTGGAATGATTATCAAAGTCCCGGACGCTGGAATTGTTTCATCTGTTGATTTGAGGCTATAGACATGGAACGCTCGACAATCGTCCGGGTGCATGAAGGGCTGCATGCGCGCCCTGCCACGCGCTTCGTTAAACTGGCCAAGGGCTTTGAAAGCGATATTGAAATCGCCAAAGCCGGTAAAAGCGTCAGTGCCAAAAGCTCCGTTAAGCTGATGCTGCTTGGTGTGAAAGAGCTTGATGAAGTGACTGTGCGTGCCGATGGAGCGGATGCTATTGAGGCCATTGAAGCCCTGATCGGCTATCTGGAAAACCCGCAGGCTGGTATCGAAGAAACAACGGCCCCTACCCCTTCACCCAAAGCGGAAACTGCGCTTGCGACCGTGCCGCAGCCCGCGCTCACAATAGAATTGCCTGCCGGTCAGATTAAAGGCGTTGGAGCCAGTGAAGGTATTTCTCTGGGCACTGCATTCCCGTTTTTCCCTGAGGAAATCAAGCCTTCAGGTAAAAAGCTTGCTGCATCGGAAATTGATGCGGAGGTCGAACATTTCAAATCGGCGATCGCAACCGTGCAGCAACGTATGGATGCCTCGCTTGCAAGCGGTAACCTCGCCGATACCGACCGAGGCATTATTGCAGCCTTGAAAGACATAGCAGCTGATGACAGCCTGACCGACGAAGCACTTGGGCTTATCCGTGGCGGTCTGGACGCGATTTCGGCAATGCTTGCCGCTGCCTCAACAGTTGCCGGGCAATTTGCGGCACTTGATGATCCATATCTCAATGCGCGCGCCGATGACGTGCATGCCGTCAGCCGACAGATTTGTCTTGCGTTGCTAGGCAAAGACGACATCAATTTAGAAGAACTCCCGGACGGTTCGGTTCTGATAGCGGAAGATATAGGCGCCTGGGATCTCGCGCGCGCACCACTCAAGAAGATCAAAGGTGTTGTTTGCGGACATGGCGGCGCAACATCGCATGTTGCGATCATCGCACGCACACATGGCATCCCTGCGGTTTTAGGTCTTGGCAGTGCAGTTCAACAGCTCAAGAATGCGAAAACCGTGGCCGTGGACGGAAGTTTTGGTATCGTTCACTCCGATCCGGACGAGACGACCCGCACCGATATTGAAGCGCGCATAGCCAAAGCTTTGCAAGACAAGCAGGCATTAGATGCTTATCGCTTAATAACGCCACGCCGTGCGGATGGAACGATTATCGAAGTCGCGGCCAATATGGGTGCATTGGAAGAAATTGACATAGCGCTGGAAGCTGGTGCGATGGGTGTTGGGCTTTTCCGCACCGAACTTCTCTTTATGAAGCATATTCATCTGCCATCAGAAGATATGCAGACAGAGACCTATTCAGCACTTCTGAAAGCCTTTGCACCAAACCCGGTTATCGTTCGCACACTCGATATTGGTGGTGATAAGCCAATTGCGGGGATCGAATTCCCTCAGGAGGAAAATCCGTTCCTTGGCTGGCGCGGCATTCGTATGTGCCTCGACCGCCCGGATATATTTAAGCCTCAACTCCGTGCGTTGTTGCGTGCAGCGGTCAATGGCAATCTCAAAGTGATGTTGCCGATGATTTCGGATGTCGAAGAAATCCGGGCCACAAAACGGCTGATCGCAGAATGTGCCACCGAACTTAAGAACGAAGGCAAAGCCTATGCTGAGGTCGATCTTGGTGTGATGATCGAAACTCCGGCGGCTGTTTTTGCTGCAAGAGAACTTGCCAAAGAATCCGCTTTCTTCTCCATCGGCACCAATGATCTGACGCAATATGTGATGGCGGCGGACAGGCTCAATCCGACCGTTGCAAAGCTTAACGATGTCAGTCATCCCGCGGTAATGGCTGCAATTGAGATGACCGCTAAAGCGGGAACCGAAGCAGGCATCATGGTTGGCATGTGCGGTGAAGCAGCAGGCAAACCAGAACTGATCGGCGAATTTATTCGTATGGGTTTGACCGAACTCAGCATGAGCCCGGCATCGATTCCGCGTGCGAAAAAGCTGATCGCGGACATGTTCGCAAATTAAGCTTCATTTACGACGCAAGCATTAAAACCCGGATCACGATCCGGGTTTTTCTTATGGAAGATGAGCCAGCAATGTTTGAAACAAACCATCGAGCTGCGATTGATCGTTGTTTTCTGCTGCCAGCATGAGGCGCTCCTGCCGCACATCCAATGCCAGAATGGCGCTCTCCAAAGGATCGATGCCCGCGAGATCTGCGGGTTTCAAAGTCATCAAACCACAGGCAAGACTGACAGCCGCAAAACAGGACACTTCAAACTGACGCAAAGCCTGCGGATCGCAGTGACCCTCCATCGAAATAAACCGGACGGGTCTCTCCAGAAGCAGCTGCGTGAAAATTGCTGTAATGACTTTTGCGGTCGCGGCTAATCTGTTCTCACCGGCTTCTGCGGCAAACACGTTTTTGAGCAAAACGGCGTGGTTCCGTGCCAGCCTGTCATGAACTGTGACAAAAATTGCTTCCTGAATAAGCACATTTTGCAGCTGATGCCGGCGCAGCACTTCCTTTGTGAGATAATACATATCTTTACGGAAAGCCCGAACACCCTCGGCGGAGCCACCAAAGTAGATCGCGAGGCTCTTTACATGCGGCGTGCTGCTATGCACATTCGGATCAGACGAAATGAGCGAGATCGAAATCGTTTCAGCCGTGGTGAGCGCCTTGTCCATCATGCTGGCTGCATGGCCAAGCAGCAGTTCTGGAGAAACAATTTCACCGGGACGCGATGAGGCCTGATCTGCACGCAAACTTTCATCACGATTGCGACGGATCATGTAGCGGACTTCGCGCAGACGGTCCTTCAGATTGACTGCAATTTCTTCCGAAAGAATGCGTAACATATTCGTTTTCCTCACCGACAACGCCATGATAACAGAATGGTCAACGCATAGGAATTATTGTTTGCGTTCACATGGAAAAGCAATAGTTTAACAAGAAGATCATCACTTCGATAACATTGTATTTTGCTATAAATTTGAGGGATAGTTTTGAAAAAGGCTGGCAAGCAGACAAAGAAAAATGCTGACGTAGCAGACCTCCTCATCGGTTCTGAAGGTGTAGCTGCGGAAAACCGTACAAGCCGTCTGAGAACACGCGCCGCATGGATGTATTACGTCGAGCAGATGACCCAGAATGATATTGCGGAAGCGCTGGGTGTTGGTCGTGTCACAATCGTTCGCCTGCTTGCAGATGCCCGCGCCCGCAATGAAGTCAAGATTACCATTGAAGGCAAGCTGGCAAGCCTGACGGCCCTTGAAGTCGAGCTTGAAAAGACCTTTGGTCTTGAGCGCGCCATTGTTGCGCCGCTCTCATCCGCCGATATTGATCCGATTCCACCGATCAGTGCAGCAACAGGCGCCTATCTTTCGGAAAAAGTGCAGCACGGTATGACAATCGGCGTGGGCTGGGGCCGAACCCTGTCCAGCACGCTGCAACATATCGGCGCGCGGCCGCTCAATGATCTCAAGGTAATTTCTCTGCTTGGTGGCATCGTACAGCCACGGCGGTCTAACCCACCCGAATTTGCATGGCAATTTGCGCAGATCTTTCAGGGCGAAGGCTATCTGATCCCAGCGCCAGCTCTGGTTGACAGCAAAGAAACCCGAATAGCACTCATTGAGCGCTGCGGGTTGAATACCGTGCTTGATATGGCAGAGCAACTCGACATGGTGCTGCTCAGCGTCGGCGATATTCAGACGGCCAGCAGCACTTCTTATCGAGTTGGTCTGATTGATGAGCAGCAGAAAATATCGCTCATCAAAAACGGTGCCGTCGGCGACGTGCTGTTTCACTTCTATGATATAAACGGCAAGATCGTCGATGATCCGGTGCATGATCGTGTCATGTCAGCCAAGATCGAGAGCCTTCAGAAGACGCCTCAGCGCATTCTGACATCAGGCGGCAAAGAAAAAATCGCAGCATTGCTGGGCGCAGTTGAACTTCTGAAGCCGACCGTGCTCATCACCGATGAGGAAAGCGCGGCGCAGATGCTGAAAGACAAAGCGGCATCGCACTAAAGTCAAAAAGCGCATCGTTGCGAAACGATGCGCTTTTTTGATTGCTTTAGGCTATTATTAATTGGCGGCGGCTGCGCATTCTTTCAGGATTTGCAGCACAGCAGCCCGCTCTTCAATTTGTGGCATATGTCCACAACCTGCGAAGATATGGACACCCACTTTACCCGGCAGACCATGCGCATGAGACGCGGGAATGACCCGGTCTTCCGCACCGAAGATGAGCCGCACGGGCATTGCAAGTGATGCAATGCTTGAGCGCACCTCAAAGGTCTGTGTGCCATCAGCAAAGAACCGCGCGCCAATTGCTTCTTGCGTATCACGCAATTCTGTATCAGCAGCCTGAGCGACAGTGGCATTGATGAACGGCTTTGTCAGATGGCTGTCATCAGCGACAAGCACTTTAAGCCAGGGAACGATGCTGGCTTCGCTTTTTGCGCCGACAAGACCCGTTATAAATGCGCCATTGACCTGCGGGCCTAAACCACCCGACGAAATCAACAACAGCGAGCGCACATCGACAACACCGCGGGTTGCCGTGACAGTCGCGACCGCACCGCCCAGCGAATGTCCGACCAGCACACAAGCAGATACATTCAGTGATGCGAGCGTTGCTTCGACGCTTGCGGCAATGTCGTCAATGCTTGCAGGAACGGCGCGTGGTGAATTGCCGTGTCCCGGAAGATCGAGTGCAAGGATTGGATGGCCGAGCGACGCACCGGCAAACAATCCACGCCAAGAGTTCAGATCCGCCGCATAGCCATGGATCAGAACGATAGGTAGTAGGCCTGCATCACCCTCGCGCAACCAAACTGCATTAAGCAGTCCCGGAGCAATCGATTCAGCAGTGTTTCTCACTGGCGGTTTACCTGCAACCGCAGCTATGGCAGGCTTCGCAACGCTGATATTGCCTTCAACGTCCTTTTTCTGCACACGGCCTTTCGGGCCCGAGCCTTGAACGGACTTGAGGTCGATACCTGCCTCACGCGCAAGCCGACGTGCGAGCGGTGTAGCCCGCACATCATTGGCTGAACTCGGCTCAAAGTCCTGGGAGGATTTTGGTTCAGCCTGTTTTGATGCGACTGGCTCGATAACAGCTTCTACGGGTACAGCGGCAACTGGCTCTTCAACGACCGAAGTTGACTTAGCATTGCGCTCTTCGCCTTCAGCATAAATCCAGGCGACGGCCTGACCAACGGGTACAACAGCCCCTTCAGCAGCACTAATATCTGCGATGATGCCGGATGCTGGCGCATCAACTTCCATCGCCGCCTTGTCGGTCTCGATTTCAAAGAGAAGCTGGCCTTTCGTGACGGTATCGCCATCCTTGGCAAACCATCGCGAAATCTGCCCTGTCTCCATATCCATATCGACCTTGGGGAGAATGACTTCCACAGCCATGGTCAGCGCACTCCTTTGGCCAGATCACGAGCGCTTTTCAGGATATCAGGCACCTGCGGAACGGTCGCGCGTTCAAGATCAGGATTATAAGGAATTGGTGTTTCGGCTCCGCCCAGACGCACAATCGGCGCATCGAGGTAATCGAACGCATCACTTTCTGCGACGATAGCAGAGATTTCAGCACCGATGCCGAGCGTCTTAACCGCTTCATAAACGCAAAGAAGCTTTGACGTCTTCTTGACGCTTTTAATGATGGTTTCGCGATCAATCGGACGCACAGTGCGCAGATCAATCACCTCAACATCAATGCCTTCTTTGGCAAGTTCAGCAGCCGCTTCAAGCGACTTATGCACCATAATAGCTGTGGCAACGATTGTCAGATCACGACCTTCGCGAACCACTTCCGCCTTACCGATTGGTACGGTGTAAAAGCCTTCAGGCACCGGGCCCTTGTTCTTATAAAGCAGCTTGTGCTCGAAAATCATGACCGGGTCAGGATCTTCAACGGCTGCAAGCAACATGCCCTTGGCATCATAGGGTGTTGAAGGCTGCAAAACCTTGAGACCCGGAACATGACCCAGCCAAGCCTCTAAGCTCTGGCTGTGCTGTGCAGCAGCACCCGTTCCCGAACCTGCCGGAAAGCGCATGACCAGCGGAACAGAAACTGCACCTCCAAGCATATAGCGAATTTTCGCTGCCTGATTGACGATCTGCTCCATGGCAAGGGCTGCAAAATCAGAAAACTGGAACTCAAAAATCGGGCGCATGCCGGTCAGTGCTGCACCGACCGCTACACCTGCACCACCCAGTTCTGAAATCGGGGTGTCCATGACCCGGTCTTCGCCAAAGCGATGCACCAGATCCCCTGTCACCTGAAACGCGCCGCCATAGACGCCAATATCTTCACCCATCAGGAACACGCGGTCGTCGCGTTCCATGGCAATCGCCATTGCTTCCTGAATGGCTTGCGAATAGCTCAACTCACGGATTGTCGTGTCCATGTTCAAATATCGTCCGTGTAAACGTCGCGGGTAAGGTTGGTAAGATCAGGCGCCGGGCTGTTCTTGGCGAATTCAATCGCGTCAGCGATTTCCTTTTCCACCTCAGTACGAATTGCCTCGATCTCGGCGTCATTGATGAAGCCATAGGCTTTCAAATCGGCCTCAAAATGCGCGATAGGATCGCGATCATTCTGCCAATGCTCAATTTCTTCCTTGGTGCGATAGCGGTTGCGATCGCTCTTGGAATGACCACGAATGCGGTATGTTTTGTTTTCAATCAGCGTTGGTCCATCGCCGCGCCTTGCGCGTTCGCTGGCCTCGTTGACGGCCTCTGCCACTTCCGACAGATTGTTACCGTCCACGATCACACCCGGCATGTTATAAGCCGAGGCGCGATCAGCGACATTGGCAACTGCCGTCGAGCGCTTGGTCGATGTAGACATGCCGTAACCGTTGTTTTCGCAGATGAAAACGACGGGAAGCTTCCAGACTGAGGCCATGTTGAGTGCTTCATGAAATGCGCCCTCATTATTCGCACCGTCACCAAAGAACGACACGACGACCTTACCGTTTTTCTGCTTCTTGGCAGAGAGTGCAGCACCAACGGCAATCGGAATACCTCCGCCGACAATGCCATTTGCACCGAGATTTCCCTTTGAAACGTCAGCAATATGCATCGAGCCGCCACGGCCTTTGCAGTAGCCGGTTTCCTTGCCGAAAAACTCGGCAAACATACGCTTCACATCTGCACCCTTGGCGATGCAATGACCATGACCACGATGGGTCGAGGTGATCATATCATCGTCATTGAGCGGCAGGCACGATCCCATCGCGCTCGCTTCCTGCCCGATGGAAAGATGCATCGTTCCGTGAATGAGGCCGCGCGTGTAGCTTTCTTCCGCGCCCTCTTCAAAGCGGCGGATAAGATACATTTTATGCAAGGCTTCTTTGAGCTGCTCTGGCGAATAAGTGCGAAAGGCATAAGGCAAGTTGTGACGGTCGCCCGTATCCTGAGGTTCGACTTTTTTGGCTTGAACCATGATGTTTTGTCCTCACGCTCCGTAAACGAGCTTGTCCTGACGTGCGCGCAGCTCGGCAATCTTGGAGCCGGGAGCTACAGCCGCATTGTCATAAGTGATCAGTTCGCCTTTTTTGATCGGCTTGGTCACGCTACCGCCTTGTAGCAATCCACAAGGGATCGCATGCGCGCTTCTTGCTTCACCGGAAGTCATGATCCATGCGCGGTAGCAATACTCACCAATTGCATCGAGCTTTTCGCCAGGCTGCATGTCCTTCTTGGCAACCGCAGCCACTTCCGCAACCGGCTTTGACAATGGAACCATGTCCGGCTTGCCGTAAAGAACAACGCGAGCGCAGGTGAGCGGCACTTCGAGCGAAGTCAGGTGATAAGGGCGATGGAATGTGAAGTATGGACCCTTGCCCATTTTCAGATCTTCCATACGCTCGGAAATACGCGGATGCGACATGTCGGCGACAACAAACACGCCCGGAGCAACGCCCTTGCCGATGGAGTAATCTACGACGCCAACCTTCGACAAAAGGCCGCCATCCTTTTCAGGGATCAGCGTCTTGTTAAGCTGATCAAGGGTTGCAGCAGGGCCGTGCATACCGGCTTTATCGGGCACAAGACCTGTCGCATTGGCAATGGCAGCCATTTCGACCATGGTTTTTGAACCATCGACGAATTCTACCAACATGCGCACGTTCATATTACGGCGCGTGGCTTCCTCCATATATTGATCAGGAACCGCATCAATATTGAGCGGATTGTTCTTGCCCTTGCCAGCGGCCACAATTGGGTGGCCCATGGCGGACACGAACTCGATCAGCTCCATACAGGATGATGGCTCGTCCCCTGCACCCAGCGAATAGGTGACGCCAAGACGCTCCGCTTCTGCTTTCAGGTAAGCACCGATGGTGACGTCGGCTTCGACATTCATCATGACCAGATGTTTGCCATGCTCCATGGCACGCAGGCCGATCTCTGCGCCAACAGCGGGAACGCCAGTCGCATCAATCACAACATCGATAAGATCATTTTCAAGGATAAGATTTGCGTTGTCTGTGACGGCAACCTTATGCGCTTCCATCGCGGCGGTCAGATCAGACGCGGTCGAGACTTCGCGACCATGCCCTTCTTCCTGAAACGCAATATCAACGGCCTGAAGTGCATTAGGAACGCGCAGTTCGGAGATGGCACCAACCTCAATGCCCGGCATATGCGCAACACGGGTGACAATGTCAGTGCCCATTTCGCCGGAGCCAATCAGTCCAATACGGATCGGTCGTCCGCTGTCCGCCCGCGCCTGCATATCGCGCGCCAAACCTGTCAACGCCACATTGGTTGCCATCGTTTCCTCCTGAACGTCTCTGCAAAACGCTTGCAGTCTCCTCTGATACCCTATCGATTACTGAACATTTGTTTTTAAGTCAATACCAGTGTTCATATTGATCGCATTTGACACCCACCAAAATGCCATCTTGTTATTCAACTTTAGTTTGCTATAGAATACAAATGTTCTGCCGTTTCGCATAACTCAAATTTTGAAATGTCGACACGTAAGAGCTAACAATGGCGTTCTGTGAGCTCGATGCACTTTGGGAGTGCTTCGGGGGGAGGAGAAATAAATGGACGCGTTTCTGAGCGGACTAAAAACGGCAGTCGATACGCTTGGGGCAACGGTTCTGTTGCCTATCGTCATCTTCATTATAGCGGTGGTTCTTGGCGCCAAAGTAGGCAAAGCCTTCCGCGCTGCGATCACCATCGGTGTCGCTTTCATCGGTATTAATCTGGTTCTGGGTTTGATGTTCACCTCTATCGGTGAAGTCGCTCAGGCAATCGTCACCAACACAGGCATCAAGCGTGATATCGTTGATGTGGGCTGGCCTTCCGCTGCGGCAATCGCCTTTGGCTCGTCGGTGGGCCTATGGGTTATTCCAGTCGGCATTCTGGTCAACATCGCGCTTCTATTGATGCGCTGGACCCGAACGCTGAATGTCGATGTGTGGAATTTTTGGCACTTTGCCTTCGTTGGATCGCTGGTAGTGGCCGCAACCGATAACATCGCTTACGGTATTATTGTTGCAGCGCTTGTTGCTGCTCTGTCTCTGCTCTTTGCAGATTGGTCGGCACGTGCTGTTCAGCAATTCTATGGCATTCCTGGCGTTTCCGTGCCGCATCTGGCTTCCGCACAAATCCTGCCAATCGCGATTGTGCTCAACTGGATCATGGATCGCATTCCTGGCATCAACAAAATCAACATCAACACCGAAACCATCGAACGCCGCTTTGGGGTTTTTGGTGAGCCGGTTGTGATGGGGTTGATCATCGGTCTCGTGCTCGGTCTTATCGCATTCTATAATGCGGGCGACTTCGGTACGGTGCTTGCCAAGGTACTTGGCACCGGTATGACACTGGCAGCGGTTATGTTGCTGTTGCCGCGTATGGTCAAAATCCTGATGGAAGGCCTGCTCCCGGTTTCTGATGCGGCGCAGGAATTTGTGCGCAAGCGTACAGGTGACCGCGAACTGCTCGTTGGTCTCGATTCGGCTATCCTTATCGGCCATCCGGCAGCTATCTCGTCGGCGCTCATTCTTGTGCCGATTGCGATTATCCTATCCGTCATCCTGCCGGGCAACCGCGTGATCCTGTTTGCTGATCTTGCAGTTATCCCATTCATCGTTGCCATGACGGCTCCGCTTCTGAAAGGAAACGTGTTCCGAATGGTTGTGGTGGGTACTATCACTTTGGCAATTGGCTTCTATGTTGCCAATGCGCTTGCTCCGCTCTTTACAAGTGCGGCGGTATCTTCCGGCTTCAAACTGCCTGAAAATGCCTTGCAGATTACTTCGGTGGTTGATGGGTTCCTTTGGGTTCCTGATATTATCATCAAAACAATCAGCTGGCTTGGTGGTACGGTTGGCGTAGCAGTCATTGCTGCCGTTATCGCCCTGCTGTTCATACTCTATCGTCGCAACACACTCGCCTGGGAACGTGCGGCTGGCGCAGAAGATGAACCTGTAGAAGAAAAGATTGCCTGATACTGGCCATCAATTCTGCACTATAATCAAAGCCGCACGTCAGCTCGACGTGCGGTCTTTTCCAAATGGAGAATGCAATGGCAGCTGGTTTGATTGATTATCTCGACCCACAAGCAATTGAGCTTCAGAGCGAAGCAAAAACAAATGAAGAAATTATCCGTATTTTAGCAGGCAAGCTCGAACAGCTCGGTTACGTAAAGCCAAGCTATGCCGATGCCGTTGTCGCCCGCGAATTATCGATGCCAACCGGCTTACCACTTGAGCGCGTCGACAATGTTGCCGTACCGCATACCGATCCAGAACATGTAATCAAGGCTGGCGTCGCGTTTGCAACGCTGAAATCACCTATCAGCTTTGCCAACATGGAAGACCCGGAAGAAACCGTTCCAGTTGGTTACGTCTTTCTGCTTGCTATCGATGACAAAGACAAACAGATTGAAACCTTGCAGCAGATCATGACAACCATTCAGGACGCTGATGCACTCGACAGACTGAAGGCCGCACGCACTTTAGAAGACGTTCGATCTGCTCTGTAAGAGATGACGATCCGCGGAATGCATAATCTTTACGGGCGAGACCAATAAACAGAATACGACATTTGTGCACCTTGAAGGGTGCATAAGCCTACTTGGAGGAAATCATGGCTAAAATGAAAACAATTCTCTTCGCATGCGGCACAGGGGTAGCAACATCTACTGCAGTGAATGCGGCTGTTACCGAAGAAATGAAAAAGCGCGGCCTGACTTTCAACGCTCAGCAGGCAAAAGCAACCGAAGTTCCTTCTATGGCGGATAATGTGGACTTCATCGTCTCCACCACACCAATTTCTGCTTCGGTAACGAAGACGGTTATCAAAGGCCTGCCATTTCTGACCGGCATCGGCAAAGACAAGGCATTCGACGATATTGAAGCAGAATTGCGGAAATAGTAATTTATTTCTGGCTCGTGCAGAACAGAAATAGCCCAGCAATCGAATGAATAGTTATCGCCTCCACAACGAACCGTCGTGGAGGCGAAATATTACCTAGAGATAACGGCGCGGATTGGCTGCCAGATAGAATGTGTTGATCAGCGTGTTGATATCAAACACAGGCAAGCCGGATTCTTCCGCAACAAATGACGAAAATGGGCACATGTTGGTGCATTCAAACAGGATTGCACCAGGATTGTCACAGCTCGCCATGAACGCACGCGTCATTTCCAGCATTTCTTCCTTCAACACATCCGTATCAAGATAATCGCGCCCTTCGATATAGGTTTGCGGAAACTCTGCATTCTCCTTCATACCCTGCACCTGAACCGGGATCACTTCCGACGACCAGCCGACGCCCTTGAAATGGGCGTCATTCATGTGGTGCGCACGCTCGGTAAACACACCAATGACTTTGCCGGGAGCTAGCATTGCATGGACAATCGGTGCTTGCATCAAAGCAGATGTGAAGACGGGAATATTAACCGCAGCCGCAATATCTTTTTGGAATGGTCCCAGGAATCCGCAGCTCGTGGTGATGGCGCGGACACCTTCTGCTTCAAGTTCTCGCGCAGCCTCGATAAAGGGTTCAATGAGTTTTGGATCCGGGTTGTCGCCCATGATACGCGTGGCATGCGCACCTTTCACCGTCTTGTAGCGAACGGGAAAATCATAGGACAGTGCGTTACCGATATCGCCTGCGGGACGCGGGAAAATCGTGTCCAGCATCAGCACGCCAATCTGCTGGCCATAGTTGGTAAAGCCACCTTTGAGCATCATAGTGAGATTCCTTTGTATTCAGAAATTTAGTGGCCGAAACGTGCGGGCGAGAAGTCGCGAGCGCGTTCAGAGGCGACATTGTTGATTGCGTCGAGAACCATGTCAGCAGTTTTGGGGGCTGCCGCGATCCCGATATGACCATGGCCAAAGGCCGCAATAATTCCGGGATAGCGCATGAGTTTTCCGATCACAGGCACCCCATCAGAGGGCGAAGGCCGGTGTCCCATCCAGAGCTTGAGGTGCTGTAAATCTTGCTTGGCCAGATTGGGATAGCTCGCCAACGCGTGTTTCAACAAAACCTCAGAGCGCCTCCAGTCTGGTGCCTTCTCAACGGTTGCCAGCTCGACTTGACCGGACAAGCGCAGCCCCATATTGGTTGGGGTATTCCCCATCCGTCCCGTACTCGGCATGATCGGAATATCGAAGGGAAGCTCTGCCATCGGCAAAGTTACGTGATAGCCGCGCTCGCTTTGCATCGGCACATGCATGCCCAGATCATTCATGATGCGCCCCGAGTGGATTCCGGCGGCAAGCACTATATGATCAGCAGCGAGGCTTTCATTGCTGTCCAAAACAACACGCGGTGACACACCTGCAAGCACGCGCACGACATTCTTGCGGATATATTGAACGCCGGATTTTTCAGCCTGTGCGGCAATCCCGGCAACATATCCGCCAGTATCGAGGCAATGCGCGCCTTCCGTTACATGAATGGCAAAGCGGTAATTATTTCCAAGCGCTGGAATGCGCTCGCGCAGTTCCGTTTCCTCCCATTCATCGAACAGGATGCCATTATCGCGACGCAACTGCCAGCTCAGTGCTTCCGCTTCAAATGCCGTGCGATCAGGATAAGCATAAAGCAGGCCCTTCTGCACAATGAGATGGTCCTGTCCGGTCTTGTGCGCCAGCTCCCGATGACGCTTGGGTCCGTCATTAAGCAACCAGTTCAGTTTAGCAGCAGTCTTCGTCACCCGAGATTTTGTGGCGCCGGCCAGCAGAAAACGCGTGAGCCATGGCATGAGCCTTGGGACGGATTTCCAGTCCAGTGTAAGCGGGCCATTGCGATCCAGCAGAAAGCCCGGCACCTGCCGCCAGAGACCCGGCATACTCATGGGAATGATAGAAGCGGGACTGATCCAGCCCCCATTGCCATAGCTTGCACTTTGTTCACCGCCCGGTTCTGAGCCGTCGCACAGCGTTACCTTCAGGCCAGCCTCGGCAAGTCGCAAAGCGATTGTGGAGCCGATAATGCCAGCCCCAACGACAATAACATTGCCTGTCATGACATCTATCCGTTCTGCGCGTGCGCTTATGCGAGGCCGCCATGGAAATGGCTTAAGAATTCACGGGTTGCATCTTCACGTGGCTCATTGATCATCTGTCGAGCATCGCCGGTTTCAACGACGTAGCCGTCCTGCATGAAGATGACTTTGTCCGCGACATCACGAGCAAAAGCCATTTCATGGGTTACGAGGATCATCGTCATGCCCTGCTCTGCCAGTTGCCGGATGACGGCGAGCACTTCGCCGACCAGCGCCGGATCAAGCGCCGATGTGGCCTCATCAAACAGCATAACCTCGGGACGCATCGCGAGCGCTCTTGCAATCGCCACACGCTGTTTCTGCCCGCCTGAAAGCTGCTCCGGTCTGGCATCTGCACGCGTCGCAAGCCCGACCTTTTCCAACAATTCCATCGCCAACTGTCGTGCTGCTTTTTTATCCTGCTTTAGCACTGTGACCGGCCCGACCATGACGTTATCGATCACGCTCATATGCGGGAACAGATTGAAGTTCTGAAACACCATGCCCGTATTGGCGCGGAACGCAGCAAGATATTTATCCTTCAGCGATACGTTGCCTGAAGAGAAATCAATCTTTTGATCTCCGATTGCGACATAGCCCGCATCTGGAAGCGACAGCAGATTTAGGCTGCGCAGCAGTGTCGATTTGCCGGAGCCACTCGGCCCAATCAGCGCAACCACCTGGCCACGCTCAACGGTGAGGCTAATGTTGCGCAGCACTTCGATGTCGCCAAAAGACTTTTTAAGCCCACGCACTTCGATCATCGGTTCAGTATTCATGGCTTATCTCCACAAGGCTTGCTTGCTTCATTCGATACGTCATTTCAGCTTGCCTTCCAGCCCATGAGCGAGGCGTGTGAGAGGGAAGAGCACTGCGAGATAAAGCACTGCAATCAAGGTGTAGGTTTCAAGCGGACGGTAGGTTGCCGATGTTACAAGCTGGCCCTGGTAAAGAAGATCGGGCACAGCGAGAACTGACAGAAGCGATGTGTTTTTCAGCTGAAGCACGGACTGGTTGACCAGCGGCGGCACCATGCGACGGAGCGCCTGTGGCAGGATGATCTTACCCATTAATTGACCGCGACGCATACCAATCGCGCGTCCAGCGTCCCACTGCCCTGCATCGATGGAAACAATGCCGCCACGGATGATTTCTGCGTAAAATGCAGCACCATAAAATGTCAGCGTGATGAAAGCTGCCATAGCTGGCGAAATTTCAAGGCCTATCAGCATCGGGAGCGCGTAATAGCACCAGACAAGCTGCACCAGCACCGGCGTACAACGGAAGATTTCTACAACCGTCATAATAGGGACGGTGATAATCTTATTGCCGGAAAGCCTGCCAAGAGCGAAGACCGTTCCAACGAAGATGCCAGAAATAACCGTTATAATCGTGAAACCTACGGTATAGGCCAGACCTTGGGCGAATAATCCCCGATATTGCCACAGGCCGGAAAAGTCCCATTGATAGTCCATTAATTCACTCTTTCTGACATCCCGGCAAAGGCACGGGAGGACGTTGAGCTGAACAGCCAGTGCCCAAGCGACAGAATATCGAACACCGGTACGCCACAGGCTTTTGCGACCGCTTGCGCGAATGGCGGCATGTTCGTGCACTCAAGAATGACGGCACCCAGATCAGGTTCGCGTGACCGCAATTGCTGTGCCGCATGAATGATTTCAGCTTCAAGGGCAGTGCGGTCGTAAATTCCACTGCCTTCGATTAGTTCACGAAATGCGCCGCCGTCTGGCATGCCGATCCGCGGTGTGTTGATGTCGGCACCGCAATCCAGAAAGATTGCCTCATCAAGGCTCGCTTCGTCATAGGTGATCACACCGACTTTGCGGTTCTGACCAATCAGTGCGTTCACCACCGGCAATTGCAGCAAGCTGGACGTTGCGACCGGCACCGATAGTCTCTCACTTAAAACGCTTTGATGCCGCGCCATGAAACCGCAAGACGTGACCAGCGCACTGCACCCTTCGGCGATGAGAGCATTACCAGCCTCAACGAAGTCTTCAATCAATCCAGCGCCGCGCTGGCGGATGATCTTATCGGCTGATGCGCCAAGCACCTTCCTAATCCGCACCGGCATATCCCATGATGCCGGATTGCCAACATCTCCGGGCGGCCTTGGAAAGTCGGTGTCAAGCATGATGACACCGAGTGATTTTTGCTCTAACTGCATGATGGTTGACGCGTCAGAATTTCAGCGTTGGTGGCAGATCAGATGGCTGCACGCCGACAAGTGAAAGACTGCTGACGATCCACTCATTGACCTTTCCATCCTCACGTCGTTTCTTGAGCCAGACGTCCACGAAATCACGGAATTCGCCCTTCTCGTCTTTGCGCACGCCAATCGTCGTCGGCTGGCTATCCAATGGCTCTGGAACAAACACTTTGAATTTGTCACCAAGCTTATGCGCTGTCACCACAGACATCAGTGCGACCTGCACGATGGCATCGGCCCGACCAGATTGCAGGGCGATAACGGTTTCATCCGCACCTTTGAGCGCAACCAGCGTACAATTGGGCAATGTTTTACGGGCAAAAAGATCCTGCGTGGAACCAAGATCAACCGTAACGCGGATTTCCGGCTTATTCAGCTCTTCCCACGTTTTAACATCCCGGTCTTTGTTGGTGATGACAGTGAAGACATTGTCCATCATCGCTTCAGTAAAATCGACGGTCTTGGCGCGTTCAGGATTATTGCTCAGCGCAAACATGATGTCGATTTTGCCACTCTGAAGATCCATAACGGAATTGCCCCAGGTGGTTTCGACCATTTCCAGCGGGACACCGATATTTTCGGCCAGATCCCTACCCATGGAAACGCAGAACCCGTCCCATTCGCCGGTTGCAAGATTTTTCTGATAATAGGGCGGAGTACCGTTAAAAACGCCGATGCGCAAAGCACCCCGATCCTTGATCGATTTGAGCGTAGCGCCTTCTTCGACAGCCCATGATACCCCGGGTGCCAGCAGAACTGCTGTGCCACCCAAAAGCGTTGTCTGGATAAACTTACGTCTGTTCATTGTTGTTTCCCTCTTTTTTGACCGAGCATTCCGTCGAACATTATTGGGCGCTTGAATGCGCCAGACTGCTTTCTCTATTAAATTTATTGGAAAGTACCACCGAGTAACTGACGTTCTCGATCTCTTCTATCTGCGCCAGCTCTTCAATCAAAGCCTCAAGGTCTTCGAGAAAGCCAACATGCACGCGGCACATAATATTGGCCGGTCCACTGATCGCATCCGCAGTCAGGATTTCCGGGTAAGCACGCAATGTCGCAAACAAACGCTGCGCTATGCGCTGTGCGGCCGTGATAAACAAATAGGCGGAGATGCTGTTATCGTCGGTTGCCCGACGAACAATGGCACGATAGCCCAATATGACGCCACGCCGCTCCAGACGGCCAATGCGCTCTTGAACGCTTGATCGGGCAAGCCCGACGCGTCGGGCCAACTCGCTTGCAGGAAGCCGTGCATTCTCTTCCAGGATACTGACCAGATTTCGGTCGATGCTATCACCGTAGTCCATCGTGTTCCCTTATCTTTATTTTTAATGAGAATGCGGCTCTTTCTCATCAAATAAAAGCATTGAAAATTGGATTAGTCATGACTTAAACTCATGATGAAATTTTGAGGAAACCCGATGCGCCGCTTTCTTCCCTCACTCTCCGCACTGCATGCTTTTGATGCGTCCGTGCGGTATCTCAGTTTTACGCGTGCCTCCGAAAATCTAGGTATGACGCAAAGCGGCGTTAGCCGTCAGATTCAAAACCTTGAATCTTTTCTTGGACTTAAGCTTTTTGAGCGTGCAGGGCCGCGACTGGTTTTGACGGAAGAAGGGCAAAGCTATTACGAAGAAGTCTCGCGTATTCTCGCAAAGCTTGAGGAAGTGTCGATGGATGCAGTGCGCGGCTATAAAACGCAAAGCCTGCTCAAAGTTGGCCTGCCACCAACACTGATGCGCAAATGGGCGCCAGGCATTATCAGCACATTTGCCAGATCACATCCGCAAATATGGTTTGAAGTGTTTCCTTGCTCACATGATCTCGATTGGAGCAAATCCGACCTTGATCTCGCGGTTCTGCGCGGTATTGGCAACTGGGCGAATGTGCGCAGTCATTTGCTTTTCGATGAAGAACTGGTCGTGATTGGCTCGCCCGACGTTGTGCCCGAGAATGGGCTGAACGGAGACGTAGAACTGCTCGATTTTCCACTGATCCAGAATTCAAACAGGCCGAGCCTATGGCTGCACTGGCTGCGTGGCGCGGGTATCCATTACAATAAGCGCATCTTTGGACCACGCCTTCCAACGCACGACATCATCATCGAGTGCGCTGTTGCGGGAATGGGGCTTGCGATAGCGCCCAAAATTTTCGTGCAGGACGAATTGCGCTCCGGTAAGCTCAAGCTGGCGCTTGATCGTGTTCAGACATCAGGAGAAAGCTATTTTCTGTGCTCTGCACAAGCGCGTCAGGGATCAAAAAACGTCCGCCTGTTTCGCGACTGGTTCATCGCAGAAGCAAAACGCCACAGACATCAAGTGCCTGTGGCGTGAGGTGCTCAAATATAAGAGCGTTCAACGGGCTTTAAGTTGAGCGGATCTTCCCCGCGTTTTAACAGCCACGAATAAACGGGCGGTACTCGGTCGGCGATCGATTCAACATGAATATCGATAAAGCACGGGCCATCTTTCCAGGCGAAAGCCTCGGACATGGCGGCATCCAGCTGATGTGCCGTTTTGGCGGTCCATGCTTTCAGACCATAGGCTTCGGCAATCGCCTGTCCTTTTGGTGCCAGAAAATCAACACCGAAACATTGATTATGCCCTTTCAGGCGATGAAGGCCTTTGATCCAGCCGAACGTTCCGTTGTTAAACAAGATCAGAAGTGCGGGCACCTGCAATCGCACCAGCGTTTCAAGTTCACCCACCGTCATCCCAAAGGAGCCATCACCAAACAGTCCGATTGGGCGTTTGTCGGGATCCGCACGCCACGCACCAACCGTTGCTGGCAAAGCAGAGCCCAAACCACCAAAAGCACGTGGAATAGCAAAGCGCGTTTCACGATCATTGATCTTCAGGAAGCGTGTCATATAGGGCGTTGGCGTTCCAGCATCTGAATAGATCAATGCTGGCTGACCCGATTGACTAAGCGCTTCATTAAACGACCGCACAACGCGTTCAGGGCGCAAAGGCACCCGCTCATCACTCAGGGCTTCTTCAGCATGCTCCCAGAATGTGCGGCGATGCGCATTCAGTTCTTCGATCCATTTATCATGCCTTTTAGGCTCGTCTGTTTGCTCAATCTGCAACAACTCATCCAGAACCAGCAATGCATCGCCCTGAATAGAAAGCAGGTTCTCATAATTATTGGCCATGATTTCTGGCGAAATATCGATCTGAGCAAGGCGCCGGTTCAGCGTGATCCTGGGAAAAGTCCAGCCAATCGTCACTACTGAGCCAATCCGCGATCCGACGAACAATGTAAAATCGGAATGCTCCAGCGCCCAGTTTGCATGAGGGTGATAACCATTGTCACCGATCACACCAATCGCGAGACGGTGGTCATCATCAATCGCGCCCTGCCCTGTCATGGTGGTGCACATTGGAATATCAAAACGCTCGGCAAGTTTGGTAATTAGCCCGCCCGCATGGGCACGGTTGACGCCACCACCCGCGACGATCAATGGGCGCTCGGCCTTTGCAATAAGTTCGAGAAGTTCATCGAGTTTGTGCTTTGGCGGAAGTGTGGGGAAGGCAGGAAAGGTTTTGCACTCTTCTTCAACATGAAGCGAGATGCGTGCAGGATCGACTTCGGCCAGCAACATATCCTCTGGAATTTGCAGATGCACTGCACCCGGCTTTCCTGAACAGGCAACACGGAAGGCACGGCGAATGATTTCAGGTAACTTATCAGCCGATTTCACCTGCACTGAGAGCTTTGTCACCGGCTCGAACAGCTTGGCACAATCAAGCTCCGTTAGAACACCGCGACCTTCGCCGGGTAACGGAATATCAATCGTCAAAAGGATGACCGGAACGGATGAACCGTTTGATTCAGCAACAGGTGGCAACGAATACATGGCGCCCGCGCCCGACGGACACTCAAACACACCCGGCTTGTTAGAAAAGCGACCATAGGCATCGGCCATATAACCAGCAGAGCGTTCATCGCGAGCCATGATATGGCGGATTTCGCCTTCGCGCTGCTGTAATGCTTCATAGAGAGGCACATTGGTATCGCCCGGCACACCGAAAATCGTCTCGACACCGTAGCCAATCAACATTTGCACCAAAATATCCGCGCCGCGCATTCCATTACTCCTTCAGAATCTGATGCGCGCAGAATATGGGCGAATTTCTTCGGTCTGGACCGGCGGATCGACGGCTGAATGATCGCTATACCTGCGGAACGCAGGTGAGTGAATGTTAATTGCTGCTCCTTCGCCAGACAGCGCCCCAATAGATATAAAGAAGGAAATAAGCGAGAAAATGGGACGGCTACTCAGCCGCCCCGTATTTCTGGTTATATAATATATTCAGCTAATGCTTTTTGCCGCCTTCTGCCGGTTGTACGAGTTGCAGGTCCGTCCTTTGTAATGAAATAGATGTAATGGAAAGCATCTGCGCGACCGCTCATCAGACATACGTCGTGACATTCCCATTCAAGCTGCATCATATCAAGAAGCCGCTCGAACATATTAGATGCTGTTGCCGACCAAAAGCTTACTGCACCACCCTGTGTTAAAGCCTCTATGGCAACCGATAGACCGTCTCGTGCATAGATTGCATCATTATCTTTTCTCACCAGAAAATCCGGCCCATTATCCGTATCCATCAAAATCATGTCGTACTTTGAGCGGCTGGCAGTCAATGTCTGCATCACATCACCAACAACGACTTCGACGCGAGTGTCATTGAGTGGATAATTTGTAAGATGCCCGATGCGGTGCCGGTTCCATTCAACTATTTCAGGAACAAATTCGCACACAGTCACCTTTGCATATTCAGGCAAAATGTCGAGTGCGGCTCTTAACGTAAAGCCCATTCCAAGGCCGCCAATCAGAACATTTCGCGGTGAATGATTTAGTATTCTGAGTGAACGTTCAGCAAGAACGGTTTCTGACTGAACGTTTATATTCGACATAAGTTCGAGCCCATTAAAACGGATCTCGTAAATATCATCTCGCCTGCGCAATAGTATCTCGTCGCCAGCAATGTTACTGGTGCGAGCAATCTCAGTCCAAATAGCCATGATAAATCCCAACCATGGAACTACCTTTTAAAAGGTAGAACTTTGATAATTCTGGGTGATTGGATTTTCTGGGGTCGCTGCGCCTAAAGGAACAGCAACCCAATGGCATCGTCAGACCTGGCGTCCATCATCAGCGGGAAGGCCGACTGGCTATTCGATATAGCGATATAAAACCGCTGAATATGAAATTTTGTTGCCATGAGCCTAAGAACATTGAACTTCTGGTGAATGGTTACTCGTAGGAAATAACTGCACCGATTGCAATGTCTGAAGTGATATCGCCAGAAAAGAGAATTGTCTGCAAGTTAAGCCTTTTAATTTGGCTGGTTAAGCCTCCAGAGGGTAGAAAGCGGACTTGGGAGTGGGAAATAGGCGCACCACAGCGAACAGCTCTATGCTAAACTGATCACCATCAAGCATCTTTTTTACATGCTCACGCCTATAGGCCTTAAGCAACATCATCTTCCAGGCAAGCTGATAGTCCGTGATGATGACGCAAAATCGTCTGGAAGTTACGCAGCTTATGCTAACTCGATAATTTCGCTGATGGCATCCAGGGCTAACTACGATCAGTAGCCCTCAATAGTAATATCAACGGCAATGCAGCTAAGCTGGCATACATCATCAACAGGAAGCAATCTGCATAAGCGATCACTTCTGCCTGTACACTAACAAGCCCATTTATCTCTGCTCGCCCTTGCAAAGAGGACACATCTACTGCGTTGCCTAATTGCTGAAGGGCCCGGGAGTATGGTGAGACATCCCGAGCCAATGATGAATGTATGATCTGTTGGTTTTGAACGAGTAAGAAACTCATCACAGAAATGCCCACGCTGGAACCGATATTTCTGACAAGATTATAGAAAGCTGTTCCTTGTGTTCTTAACGCGTCAGGAAGAGTAGCGAATGCAACAGTCGACATCGGGACAAAAACAAACCCTATTCCAAACCCCTGAATAATGCCGGTCCTTATAAGCGTCGCCTCCGACACATTCTGAGTGAACTTGCTCATTTCCCACAACGAGTAAGCGGTCATCATAAAACCTGCGGCCAATAGTAATCGAATATCAACCTTCCCAATTAAGCGACCAACTAAGATCATTGCAATCATAGTTCCAATGCCACGGGGAGCGAGCACTATACCGGCTGTCAAAACAGGATAATCCAATAACTCCTGCAGATATGGGCTCAACATCGCAAGTGTTGCGAGTAGAACAGCGCCAACCACGAAAATCAGAAATTGCGAAACAACAAAGTTTCGATCAACAAACAGATTACGATTTATAAAGCTTTCAGACCTTGCAGTGGCAGTGTGAACAATAAAGAGGTAGAAGCCCAAAATGAATAGCCCAAATTCAAAGCGAATTTCGACAGATTGGAACCAGTTCAGTTCCTGTCCGCGATCCAGAAACAATTGCAGCGAGGCTATTGCAAGGCTGAGTGTCGCGAACCCAAAGGCGTCAATGCGAGCGTTAGGATTAGATGGTCGTTTCGGCAAATATCCTACGGCAAGAAATAGAGCGAACGCGCCAATCGGAACATTTACATAGAAAACCCAACGCCAGTCATAATACTCAGTAAGCCAACCGCCCAAAGTTGGCCCAAGGATCGGCCCAAGCATAACCCCAAGCCCAAACATGGCCATCGCTTGCCCTTGAATGCGTCGAGGGTAAGTGTCTAAGAGCGTTGCTTGAGCAAGGGGAACCAATGGCGCACCAAACACTCCCTGGATAAGACGAAATACGACCATCTCAGTCAGGCTGGTAGCGGTTCCGCATAGCATGGACGCGCCCACAAACCCAATGATGCAAATTATGAACAAACGGCGGCGGCCAAATCTTTCTTCCAGCCAGCCAGTCGCCGGGGTCGTGATGGCCGCGGCAACAATATAAGATGTCAAAACCCAGTTAACTTGCGTGCTTGTGGCTGACAACGCTCCTTGCATATAGGGCAAAGCAACATTTGCGATGGTAGAGTCCAGGGCCTGCATTAGCGTCGCAACCATAACACACAGTGTTATCGCAACTCGTCGCGATCCGGCGGCCTGCTGATTTTCGACCAACGGCGCCGCCATTAAAAATTCACTATGCTGGCCAGATCAGCCATCAAAGTTTTTAGCGTCCGGCGATACCCCGTATGAACAGTTACACTGGCGCTTGAGCCCACCCGCAAAAGAACATCATCTGGACGATCTTCAATTGAAATACGAACGGGAATGCGTTGCACAACCTTCACCCAGTTACCACTCGCGTTTTGCGGCGGCAGCAACGAGAACACAGACCCGGACGCTGGGGAAATACTCGCGACCCGCCCATGGAGTTTCAGATCAGGATAATTATCAACGACAATATCGACAGAATTACCTACTTTAATATGAGCGAGGTCTGTCTCTTTAATATTGGCATCAACCCACGACTGCGTTGAGACAAGTGTGAAGGCTGCCTGGCCCGGCACGAGGTAAGTCCCTATTTGAATATTGTCCACTTGTGTTGCGATACCATCAAACGGTGCACGCACTGTGGCCTGACCTAAATTCCAAGCCGCCTTTTCCTGCATTGCCATTGCTTGCTGGTATTCTGCTTGTTGTTCAACCGGAATATCTACAGATCCACCGAGTAAGGCGAGAGTTGAATTGGCTGCGTCTTGGGCCGCTATCCGCTGATCCTGTGCAACGCGCAGGTTCCGCCGCGCCTCTTCAGCAGCCTGTACAGTTCCTACTCCTGTTTGGCGAAGCTGTTGAGCCCGATCAAGTTCACCTTGTGCATATGTGACATCAGCTTCAGCTTGCTCAACAGCGGCTAAGTTTTGTTTGTATGTTAATGCAAGGCCATCGAGCTTTTCACGCGCGGCTTGAACCTGTGCCTTCGCTTGATCAAGTGCTATGCGATAAAGATCCTGGTCAATTTCAAAAAGAGTGGAGTTAATGGCAACATGCTCATTCTCGACCGCAGTGATATGGGTGACCCGACCTGAAACCTGGGCGACAATAGTCACATTGGGCGCGCCGACATAGCTGTCGTTTTCCGAGACCGTACGACCACCAGTAAAATAAATTAAAAGTGCAATTACGATTGCGACAATGGGACCCGCAAATAACAGAACAGGCCTGATCATGCTTTCGGAGTGCAGTCCACTGCTCTCTCTGTTAGTATCATCTTTTTTGAAAGTCTGATCTTCAGTCACTGAAACCTCGCAATACAAATTTCAGAAGCATTATAAATCACGGCGCTTAACAAGATTTATATTACAAACAACGACACAGACTATTCAATATACCTGGAAGCTCTCGATCAATATTTTTATTTTTAATGCGCAAAAGATAACATCAAAAGGTGTATTCGCTTTAACGGGTTCGCATGTTATAATCAGTTAAGCATTTCAAACATTTAAATTTTTACGGGCTTAGGACGCTACCAATACCGATCTGTCATATAATTAAGATAGCCCGTAAGTCATTCACATTGGTTCCTGTAGGCCCCGACATATAAAGATCTTGAATTGAATTGAATGCTGTCCAGGAGTCATTACTGGATAATGACGCACCAGGATCCACATCCGCCTCTCGCATTCTCACAAGTGTATCCGGCGTTACAAACGCGCCAGCGTTGCTCTCGGAACCATCAATACCGTCCGTATCAGCCGCGAACGCGCACACGCCGTCTAAACCTTGCAAAGCAATGGCAAGGGCCAGCAGAAACTCACTATTGCGACCACCTTTGCCACTTTTCCCTCGAAGGGTCACTGTGGTCTCGCCTCCAGACAAAAGCAGAATGGGCTTAGGAAAAGGTCGATTGCGTAGCTTAATTTCACGCGCAATCGCCGCGTGGACCCCGGCTACGTCCCTTGCCTCTCCTTCGATGGAATCCGAAAGAATGACTGCCTCAATGCCCTGCCTTCGCGCATATTTGGCAGCGGCCTCGAGCGAAAGTGCTGCAGAAGCAATCACCTCAGCCCGATTATTTCGCAAACGCTCATCATATGGCAACGGCGCAGTCACGTCCGAAAAAGAGAGATGACGGATTGCCGATTTGGGCAGCCGTATCTTATATTCATCAATAATTCTGAGCGCGTCTGCACGTGTTGTTTGATCTGCAATGGTCGGCCCTGATGCCACAAGAGCCGGATCATCGCCGGGAATATCCGAGACGACAAGCGTGACAAGTTTCGCAGGCCATGCTGCAAGCGCAAGTCTTCCGCCTTTGATTTTAGAAAGCTGCTTGCGAACAGTGTTCATTGCGGCAATCGGCGCACCAGAGGCAAGCAGTGCATCGTTGATTACAATCTCGTCGGCCAGAGACATGCCTTCTGGCGGCGCTGGCAGTAATGCAGAACCACCGCCTGATATCAGGGCAATTACCAGATCATCTGCTGTAAGATCAGATACCGCCTCGAACAGGCGTTGTGATGCGAGCAAGCCCGCTTGATCAGGAACAGGATGAGCAGCTTCAAGGATTTCAATCTTTTCACAATGCGCAGCATATCCATAGCGAGTGACCACTACACCTTCGAGTTGTCCCTGCCACTTATTCTCAAGTGCGGCCGCCATTTGTGATGACGCTTTTCCAGCGCCGATCACAATCGTCCGACCTTTTGGTCTCGACGGCAAAAACTTGCAAATACTGAGAGCGGGGTCTGCCGCAGCTACGGCCGCGCGGAAAAGGCTATCAAAGAATGTCTTTGTATCAGCAATCATGCAAATGCTCATTCAGCTATGTACGCGATGTCGTCAACAGCGCATGTGTAACCATCTGGGAGATCACCGACCAGATTACGAACACGCTTGTCACGTATGGCTTCGATAATCTGCAAAACGGCTTGTTTTGCACCCGCAACCCGTGACGGATGATCGGTATCAGCAGCAATATGCGGATAAAGCTTCATTCTGCCGCCAAGTTGGCGGGCGGGTTCAATATAAGGAGCTAACGGTCCACTCAAGTGACCTGTTTGCGTATCGCGAAAAATATCTGCATCAATAAAAGCGTAACGCACCTGGCCACATCGCATCGCATCCGACAGCGCGTCAACATCAACGACCTCTCCACGATCAAAATTTACAATAATGGCTCCGGGGCGCATGGCCTTTAACAGTGAAGCGCTGACAATTGCGAAGTTCCCATAAAAGCCACTGGTTTCGTCACGCACGCCGAGGCCAACATGGACACTCAGAATGTCAGCATTGCTGCAAGCTGCAACCAGATCATCGCTGTAATCAAAACCTTCAGCAAAAACTCGCTTTTTGTGCGCAGAACGCGCATAGACGGTTACATGCATCCGAAAGGCTTTTGCGAGCCTTGCGACCTCGCGGCCAATATTACCAAATCCAAGGACAGTAAGTCGTTTGCCTTCAAGTTTTTCTGTCGGGTAAGCCTGAATATGAAGCCGCGTATCAAAACGCCCGGTCAGAACCTGATCATGCAGATCATCAAGCGGCAGATCAGGCGCCACACTCAGTATCGCCTTCATCACCATCTGTGCTGTGGCACGACTGTTACTGCCCGGTGTATTCATCAGCGGCGCATTACCTCCAGCACCGGTGCTACCGCCCCATGAGGCCGATCCCATGTTTCCCGTTCCCGCACCGATCCGCACACCGCCAAGACCAAACTGTGCTTGTGATGGAATGAGGGTAGCAGCAGCAATAACAGCATCATAACTTCCATTTCCTGCCTGCATCATTTCTTCATCCGAAGACAGATGCGGCAAATAATAGAAGTTCACGGCATCAGCACGCGCTTCTGCTGCGTTTTCAAGAACGCCACCGCTATGAAATACGCCCCCCTGCGCGTGGACAAAGTCCGCCACCTCAGAATGATCCGGGCAACCTTTTTGATTAAGTTTTAAACCGACCAGATCGCAAATAAGTACTTTTTTCAACGAAGAATTACTTTCTCATAATTGACCGCCATTGATTGTCTTTCCCAGCTTTTAAGCTCAAGCAAGAACCGGATTAACAGCGGCTGCTGAGCAAGAAAGCCGTCGCAAGTGTGCGGTAAGCTCTTTGACTAACTCAGGATATTCATCAGCCCGGCACGCCAACATCGCAACGGATAAGGCCGCAATATCTTCGGTATTTTTGCGTAGTTCCAACAACTGCTCGGCATGATCTGGAGAAATGGATACATCGAGTTTGCGACGTATGTGACCTGCAATATCTGTTGCTGTGAAGGTGCTATCATTGTCAGATTGCAAAACGACAATCTTCGCACGTTGCCAGGCATACTGCAGATTTTCCAGCAGAAGCAGAACGTCCTCTTCACTGCGCACACCGCCAACCCATGCACGGAAATCTCCCGGTGTCCCAGGAAAAGCATTGATATAAAATGCTGCACAAAGCCCCGCCTCATGACGACCATTGGCATGTGTTATGCCCTCATAGCCCAGCAAGCTTTTTGCTTTCGCAAGGATCCGGGCATGGGTTTCTCGATCAGTAATATCCGCGTCATTTACGCTGAGCAATGTAACCGCAGCACCGCGACGTTCAACATCGCTGACCGACAATGACAACAATGTACTGGTCTTCGTCCAGTTCGCGATCACATCACGATTGCGCATTGATGCGAAGTTCAAGGCTTCAACATTGCCAATTCTATTCTTAACACGCATCAAACCGAAGGTCGTGCGTGCAAAAGCCAAAACGCTAAAAGTATTAATCACCCCGCCCAGCATTTTATCGGAAGCCGGATCATAAAATGGTCCGATTTCAACACTCGACTGACTGCTAAGTGGCCGTTTTGGGTCTCGTGGTGCCGTTAGTCGCAGCTGTCGCGGAATAAACCATGATGGAGTTTGCTGATTGCGACCAATAAGAGCGAGCGCATGTGGCGTGAATGACGCTACGAAGTAGCCCGCAATGCCACCAATAGCTTTCTGCAGTGGCGTAAAAAGACAACACTTTTCCATAACGGCTTTGATCCGTGACGGTTCCCACGCCATTGCACCCAACAGAGACGTGGCATCCAAAATGGCGTGATGATTATGCGGGTCAGCATCAAGCCAGTCACAAAGATTGCGAATATCAGCTGAACTGTAACTTGTTGCACCAGTCGTTTCGTGGCCGACACCAATAAACAGACGAATGCGCCTGCTTTTTAACCATGCAGTGTCAGGTATCGCCCCTTCGGATGTTGCAAAATGCAATCGGCTGACATCTCCGTCTTTGACATGACGCTGCATCTCTATAATCTGCGCTGCCCATGACTGTCGGAAAAAACCTGCGCCAGCTGCATCATTCTCTTCAGGTGCAGGCGTATCAACATATACATGACAGTCCGGAGACGTATTCATGAGATGCATGATGCAACTGGTGAAGCCGCTGTGCCCCCCGCCGAGGCCAACAGCCAGGCGGTTCTTTTCAGAAAAACCAAAATAACTATGAATTTCACGCATCATGTCGAGAATGATCTTATCCGCCGGGTAGCCCCGGTGCATAAATTGTTCAATTTCGGCGATAGTGAAGCCGCCCAGATCACGGCCCCGATCATCATATTTTCTGTAATTGGCTGTCAGCCATCTTCCAAATTCAAAATTGAGTTGCTGAGAGGCCAGAATACCATCTGTGCCATCCGTGATTGGACCAACGCCAAAATAAGGATTACCCGGACGCGATGGTGGCCCATTCCGAGTGGCATTCTCAGCGATCTGAATTATTTTTTGGATTTCGTGACTGTGCATGACGTTGGACCATTTCGAATGCAATCGCAATACAGAGCAAGGCACTGGATTTTAGGATTTCAGGCGGTTGCAGTCATCTTTAGAGGTGGATTTCTGAGCACGCTTCACACTCTTTGAATGCGCACTAAAACAAACCCGGCAAAGTTCTGATCGAAGCCATGCCGGGATGAAGGACAAGCAGCGCGCTTATCGGGATGTGATCGTCTCTGTCGTAATTGCCTCGAGGCTCTTGTGTCGGGTTTCAACACCGGCAACGGCAATCGCGATGATCTGGATGACCAGTAAGACAGAGACCATCGCAACGACAGCCATCAAGCCCCAGCCATTGAGCAGGAACAGGATTGCATAAGGAACGCCGATGCTTGCAAAACGTCCTGCCATTACGGCGACTGCGGTAGCACGCATACGAACCTGGGTCGGGAACAGCTCCGGCAGATAGCCAGCCTGAACGACGGACACGAGATAATAGATAATCGTGAACATCACAAAGCCTAGAGCGGTTGCAGCAATCTGTGACGTCACCAGAGCAAATAGTGGCCCCACGATCGCAGCAAGAAGCGAACCACCAATGATTGCCGGACGACGGCCGATACGGTCAGTCAACATAAAAGCAAGGATAGCACCGCAAGGTCCGCCAAGAGTCATGAATGCTGACTGAAGCAGAGACGCATTCAACGAAATGCCTTGTTGGGTCAGAATAGTAGGCACCCAGGCAACAAAACCATAGATAGAGACGCTCTGTACGATCATGGCAATGCCAGCAACGATCAGCGATGTGCGGAAACGTGGATCGAAAGTCTTGTAGTCTGCCGAAATATTTTGCGTCGTCGTGCGATCAATCGTCAGTGGTGGCAGCTTGGAAACATCCGTCCCTTTTTCAATATCCGCAACCACAGTCGCGGCTTCCTCAAAACGCCCTTTGCTTGCCAGCCAGCGGGGGGATTCAGGAATATTCTTCCGCGCTATTAAAACGGTAATAGCTCCAACACCCACGATGATGAACATCATCTGCCAACCCATGGTCGGAATAACGAGCCAGGCAGTTAGTGTCGCAAAGAACAAGCCGGCCTGCGCAATGCACGACAGCAGTGCAGCCCAGCGCCCACGATAAGCAGGTGGAACAAACTCACTTATGATGCCGTAGCCAATGATATTCTCTGCACCCATACCAATCGCACTAATAAATCGCGCGACGATCAAAAACTCCATATTAGGTGCAAAGGCACAGGCTATTGCTGCAAAGCCAAAAATGGCAAGATTGAATTGATAGGTAAACTTGCGTCCATAACGATCCCCCAGAATACCGGCCATCAAAGAGCCGATCAGCATCCCTACTGCTGTTGCTGAAAGAAACGTCGCATTCTGCGTTAATGTCGACCAACCCGATTGCTTGAGTGTCGCTAGTACAGAGTTTGCCAGGTAAATATCGAAAGAATCAAAGAACATCCCTGCCCCAACCAGAAGCAGGAATTTTTTATGAAAGCCAAGAATAGGCAGGCGATCGAGCCGTGCGGCCAGACTGGCCGCTGAATGTGTGGTTGTCATGTTCACCTCTGTTCTTATTATTATTTGTTACGTTTAATGTTTTGCGTAGACACCGGTATATTGCCCTGCAGCAATACCCTTCAGGATTTCGTCCTCTTTAGCCGACTGTTGTTGTGAAGCTTTCAAAAGCCCCTGAGCAATTTCTTGAGGGAAAGCGACAATGCCATCTGCATCACCAATAACGATATCGCCCGGGTTGACTGTCATACCGCCAATGCTGACGGGAACATTGATTTCACCAGGGCCATTCTTATAAGGACCGAGATGAATGGCAGCCCTCGCAAATACAGGAAAATCCGACTTTGCAAGCTCTGCTGCGTCGCGAATAGCACCATCAAGCACAAAGCCAGCCGCTCCGCGCATTGCAGCAACCGAAGACATGATTTCGCCAATCAAAGCGCGGCTTGTATCGCCACCACCGTCGACCACGATCACATCGCCTGGGCGGATCATTTCCAGTGCTTCATGAATGGCTTTATTGTCACCCGCGCGGGTGCGAACTGTAAGGGCTGTGCCAGCCATTACCGAACCGTTGTGATAAGGCCGGATGCCAACTGCACCAGAAAGGCGCTCAAGATTATCGCTGATATTGGCAACAGGTATTTTTGCGAAGGCCGCAATTAACTCAGAACTGGCTTGCTCAGCACTCTGCAAACGACGATTTCCTGTCATATTTAATCTCCGGAAATAGCCCGGCAGCAAAAGCTGCTACCGGTTTAAGATATTATTTTCTGATGTCGGTATTGGTCAGCTCAGTGCAGCGCAAGCTTGCGCAATACGCTCACAACCCTGCTCGATTGTTTCGATGGCAGTCGCAAAAGACAGACGCAGATAGGGCGAAAGACCATATGACGTGCCATCCATCACAGCGACATTGGCGACCTCAAGGAAATACATACTCACATCAAGATCGGTTTTCAGCACACGACCATCTGGTGTGCTCTTACCCAGCAGTCCCTCGACCGATGGATACACATAAAAAGCACCTTCCGGTGTCGCACAGCGAATACCCGGAATCTCAGCGAGCAATTCACACATCCGGTCACGACGCTGTTTATAGATGGCGCACATATCTTTGACAGGATTCTGATCGCCATTTAGCGCTGCTGCAGAGGCTGCCTGACTGATAGAGCTTGCACAGGTTGTGCACTGGCCAAGCAATTTTCCAATTGCTGCGATCAACGGCTTAGGCCCTGCTGCATAGCCAACACGCCAGCCAGTCATGGCATAGGCTTTCGACATGCCATTGATGAGCAAGCAACGTGCCTTGAAATCCGGATTGATCTGCACAGGTGTGTAATGCGTCACCCCGTCATAAACGATGTGCTCATAAATATCGTCCGTCATGATCGCTACATGCGGATGACGTTCTAGAACTGCCAGCAATGCGCGCAGTTCGTCTTGATTGTAAACAGCACCCGTTGGGTTACTCGGAGAGTTCAGAATAAGCCACTTGGTTTTTGGCGTAATGGCTGCTTCAAGCGCTGATGGCGTCAGCTTGAATCCATGTTTTTCCTCGCAGACAACAACAACCGGGGTGCCATTGTTAACGGCAACGATATCCGGGTAAGAAACCCAGTATGGTGCAGGAACAATAACTTCATCACCCTTATTCAGAGTTGCAGCAAAAGCTTCGAAGATCAGCTGCTTTGCACCAACACCAACAATAACTTCCGAGGTATCATAGGATACATTATGATCACGCTTCAGTTTTCCAACAAGTGCAGAGCGGAGTGCATCCGTGCCCTGCGTTGCAGTGTAGTGTGTATCACCCGCCTTCAACGCATCAATTGCGGCATCTATAATATGTGGTGGGGTTGCGAAATCCGGCTCACCAATAGTGAAATCAATAATTCTGAAGCCCTGACTTTCCAGCTCGCGCACTTTGGCTTTGGCCGCAATACTGGCAGATGGTTTCAGATCAAGAACGCGTTTTGAAAGCTCAATTGACATTATTTGTTCCAGGTTGGGAATCGGGCACAGGTCAAAGCCCGACAAACTGGACACAAAGTGATGCTTTATTTTCATTCTGAAAAACGATAAATAATAATAAAATTTCATCTCTTTTAGGAATGATGATATGACCACCGGTGTAACTGTAAAACAAATGGAAGCGCTCTACTGGATCACCAATCTGGGTACATTTGAAAAAGCCGCATTGCGGCTCAACACTTCCCAATCAGCTATTTCCAAACGTGTACAAGAGCTTGAGGGGTTGACAGGCATAACCGTCTTCGACCGTTCGCAGCGCGGGGCCCGGCTTACAGAGCAAGGCGAGTATCTATTTGCCATTGCAGAGGAAATGCTACAGCTGACAGATCGCATTCAGGCACTGCACGACACGTCACAGCAACCACTTTACCGCCTGCGTATTGGTGTAACGGAGTTGACTGCCATTACATGGTTGCCTCGTTTCGTGACAGAACTCAGAGCAATTTTTCCGTCCGTATTGCTTGAGCCGGAAGTGGACATGAGCCGAACACTGTTTGAAAAACTCTGCGATGGTTCAATGGATTTCATCGTGATCCCAGAGACATTCGCTGATCCGGATGTTATTGCGATTCCACTGGCAAAAGTGGAAAACGCCTGGATGGCGAAGCCTGGACTGGTCAACTTCGAAGACAGCGTATCTCTGTCGGAACTTACAAAATATCCTATTCTGTCTCAGGGTGGGAGGTCAGGATCCGGACTTTACCTCAAAAAATGGTTTCGCAATGAAGGCGTCATTTTCCCAAAACTTCTGTCAAGTGACAGCATGACCGCTCTTCTCGGTTTCTCAATCGCCGGTCTTGGATTGAGCTATGTTCCCCGCGATTGTTTCCAGCCTCTGGTGAATGAGGGCAAATTGGAAATCATTCCGACATCGCCTGCACTTCCCCCAGTTCCCTATTCGGCAATGTATCGCAGCGACCGTCCGGCAGCTATTGTCTCCACTATCGCCAAACTCGCAGCAGAAATTTGTGATTTCTCACGTCAATATCAGAATTGATATCTACATTCCCAAAAGCGATGGCAAATTTTATATTTTTATCGCTTTTATTCTTTATGCTTGCCAATCATCTTTCTGAAGCTCGATCAAGGTTACATGTCGGGGACTCGATTATGTACTCTCAATAAGAAGTCCCGGGAGAAATCCCTTGTCGTCACATCGGGCATTACGGAGGCACCGGATAATCACTTTGTCCGGCAAAATGGGTAAATCGGAAAAACAATCTTATGAATCTGGAGCGCGTTAAGGATTTGCTGGATCTGATGTCCAGCTCATCCGTCAAAGAGATGGTGCTGATCGATAATGATGGAGAAATTCGTCTCAGGCGTGATCCAAAGGATGCACCATTCGGCATCGCACCACCCCCTCTTGCCACTTCAACAACTGAGACGCATCACACAAGCGTTATCAATGCCCCCCTGCCCGGCATTTTTTATCTGGCACCATCCCCTGATGCGGCTCCCTATGCCATAATCGGTAGCGCTGTAAAAAAAGGCGATACCCTTGCTCTGATTGAAGCCATGAAAACGATGGTACCTGTAGCAGCCACTGAAGATGGTATTATCGCTGCAATATTTGTAGAAAATGAAGCTTCTGTCGATTCAGCGCAAAAGCTTTTCGGCATGGCACCCGCAGCGGAGTAAAAAGCATGGTCAACAAGGTGCTTATTGCCAATCGCGGAGAAATTGCTGTCCGTATCCAGCGTGCCTGTAAGGAAATGCAAATACCTTATGTGCAGGCCTATTCAGAAGGTGACGTCGACGCGCCTTATGTAAAACGTGCAGAACAGGCAATTTGTATCGGCCCGGCTTCACCGCGTGAAAGCTATCTGAATAAATCTGCCATTGTTTTTGCGGCAATGTGTTGCGGCGCAGATGCAATTCATCCGGGATATGGTTTTCTTTCAGAAAATTTCAGCTTTGTCGAAGCCGTAGAAAACTGCGGCATAACGTTCGTTGGTCCACCCGCTTCAGCAATCTATCTGATGGGCGACAAAGTCAGAGCACGCACTACGATGGCTGCAGCGGGGGTACCCTGCCTTCCCGGATCAGAAGGAGCTCTGAGCAATTCGCTCTCTGAACAACAATATCTGGCACGAAAAATAGGTTATCCTGTTATTATTAAAGCATCGGGCGGCGGCGGCGGTCGCGGGATGCGTGTTGTCCACAGTGAGGCTGAACTTTATGAGGCAATCGCAATTACGCGCGAAGAAGCAGGAAACGCATTCGGCAACCCGGAAGTCTATCTCGAAAAATTCCTGACCAATCCACGTCACGTCGAAATTCAGGTTCTTATTGATAGCCATGGCAATGGTGTCTGGCTGGGTGAACGTGATTGCTCAATGCAAAGACGTCATCAGAAAATTGTCGAAGAGGCGCCTGCGCCACATATCAGTCGTGATCTGATAGGACGGGTTGCAGCACAGTGTCTGCAAGCCTGCCATCAGATCCATTACCGCGGTGCCGGTACTTTCGAATTCCTCTACGAAGACGGCGCGCTTTATTTCATTGAAATGAATACGCGTCTGCAGGTTGAACATCCGGTAACAGAAGCAATTACCGGAGTTGATATTGTTCAGGCTCAATTGCGCATTGCCCGGGGCGAACAACTGGGTTTCTCGCAGCAGGATATAGTCCTTAAAGGACATGCATTGGAATGCCGCATCAACGCTGAGGATCCGCAGAGCTTCTTGCCTTCACCAGGTATAATCAGCGAATGGGTTATTCCAACAAGTGAACATGTCCGTGTGGATAGCCATATCGAAGAGGGCTACGAAATCCCGCGCCATTACGATTCCATGATCGGGAAAATTATCGTCTGGGGCGCGACCCGGCAAGACGCGATCAAGCGTATGCAGAACGCCCTCAAAATGACAAAGCTTCAGGGGGTGAAAACCAATATCCCTCTGCATCAGGTCATTCTGCAAGACCCGGATTTCTGTGCCGGTGGCACAAATATTCACTTCCTCGAAAAAAGAATAATTGGTGCGGGGGGCACCGCAGCATGACCGACGCCGCAGCACTTCTTATCTCCGACATGGGAGAACGGGCCGTCTTGTGCCAGTTGCCTCCGGCCCCCTTATCGGTGCAAACGCAGGAACGTTTCTGGGCGCTGAGTGAGGAACTGGAGAAATTTAAAGGAGTCGGAGAAAACATCCCCGGCATGAACAATCTGCTGGTCGGGTATGATGCAAATATTCTCTCACGCGATGCGCTGGTAAGCCACATCACCCTTTTATGGAGCGGTGCCAACAGCCGTCCCCGCGCCGGAAAGCTTATAGAGATACCAGTACGATATGGTGGCACTTGCGGTGAGGATCTCCCTGTTCTTGCACAGAGCAAAGGCCTTAGTGCGGAAGAGTTTGTCCAACTGCATGCGGGCGGAGATTATATTGTCTATGCACTGGGGAGCCAACCTGGGTTTGGCTACCTTGGAGGGTTGGATCCGCTGCTTTCAACGCCACGCCGAGATACGCCGCGCTTGAGTGTAAAAGCTGGCTCAGTGATCATCGGTGGAAGTCAGACTGCCGTACAAGCACGCACCTCACCGTCAGGATGGCATATTATCGGTGAAACTGATCTGGAGTTTTTCAATATAGACCATCCCTCCCCCGCGCTGCTTACGCCGGGAGATCGTGTCCGCTTCGTCATTGAGGACATTCAGCCATGATTGAAATTATTCAGCCTGGAATTCTGTCGACTATACAAGACCTCGGCCGACCATCCTACCGGCAGGTCGGCGTGACGGCCAGTGGCGCCATGGACCCACTCGCTTTTCAAGCTGCAAATATTCTGGCTGGAAACAACCGCAATGAGGCAACAATAGAAATTGCGCTCGGTGGCATTGAAATTCACTTTTTACATGACACCGTTTTCGCGCTTACCGGAACCAATATCAATGCAACTCTTGACGGCTCTCCTGTCCCCGGCTGGTGGGTTCAGCAGGCTTATGCTGGTCAAGTGTTAAAGTCGATCCCAGTAGGGGAAGGTATGTATGCTTACCTCGCCATTGCCGGCGGCTTTGCCATTGAGCCGGTTTTGGGTTCAGTTTCAACTGATCGCAAAGGCGGCTTTGGTGGTATTGAAGGACGTGCTCTCAAGACGGGCGACCACATACCCCTCAGATCGGGTGCGCAAGAAATTTCAATCGCCCGGGGATTTGGTTTCAACACGCAGAAGTTCGGTCTATTTGAAACTGATAACGTGATCAGAATGCTTCCAGCCGCCGAGTGGGACAACTACGATAGCGCCATGCAACAAAGCTTTCTGCAGAGTAAATGGCGTATCCAGCCTGACAGCAATCGCATCGGCTATCGTCTCGAAGGTCCGATTATAGAAGCTGTGAGAAAAACTGAACTCTTCTCCCATGGCATTTTGCCGGGGGTTATCCAGTTGCCGCCATCGGGGCAACCTGTTGTTCAGATGAATGACGCCAACACGTGCGGCGGCTACCCAAAAATCGGTGTTATTATTGGTGCCGACCTGCGCAAACTTGCCCAGACCCGACTGGGGGGACACGTTCAATTTACACGCACCGATCATGAGACTGCGCTTGCCGCCGCCAATGCCAGCGAACTGCGTTTAAACCAGTTGGAGGCGCAGGCAACACTCGCATGGCAAATGGTCAGGAAAAAAGCTGCATGACACTGTTTACTTGTAATTTTATTCGTGCGGTCAGTGACCATGCAACCACTGCAGGCATCAGCCATGTTTGCATTTCAACCGGACACTCCAAGCTGGAAATTTGGCTTGATACCCCTGTTCCGGAATCGGCCTCCCATGGGCAGCTTCTGGCAATTCGTGCTTTCAGTCCGGGAGTATTTCGTGAGGAAATCAGCAACCAGATACTGCGGGCTGGTATTGCGGTCAGTAAGAATGAACGGCTGGGCTGGCTTGAGACAGGAGATTTAATTTTTGAAATTAAAATCCCTGACGCCGGAATAGTCGAACATTTCAACGTGAGCAACGGGCACATAGTTGGCTATAACACGATACTTGCCAGTATTCGCACCTAAGAGGAATGTCACGTGACTAACAAAGCCATTGATTTAAACTCTGATCTTGGTGAAGGCTATGGTGCCTATGAAGTGGCTGACGATCAGGCATTACTTAAAATAGTTTCCTCAGCCAATATCGTCTGTGGTGTACATGCAGGCGACCCGGTTGTTATGGACAGAACAGTTGGGGAAGCACTCAAGAACAAAGTCACCATTGGTGCGCATATCGGTTTTCCTGATCGTGAAGGCTTCGGGCGCCGTATGATGAGGCTGTCGCTGAAGGAGTTGGAACTCACGACGATCACGCAATTGGGTGCATTGTCCGCGATCGCCCAACATCGCGGTGCGAGACTAACGCACGCAAATTTTCATGGCGCACTTGGCAATCTCGCTTTCACCGACAACGATGTAGCGAAAACATTAATTGCAGCTATGAAAGCCTTTGATCCCACACTCGCTTTCATTGGACTTCCGAACACCGCTGCGGCCCATCAGGCCGAGTTGCAGAATGTCAAACTCATAAAATCCTTCCTTGCTGATCGCGGATATTCAAAAGCCGGGCTGCCGGTTGCGCGTGGAGAGAACGGTGCGGTTATTCATGACAGTTCAGCCGTCGCCCGGCGAATTTCTGGGATCCTGCAAACAGGCAGATTAGAAACGGTTAACGGAACCCATATAGATATGTGTGTGGATTCAATCCTAATCCACAGCGACACACCTAACTCTGTTGAATTGGCAGACAAGATTAGACAAGCCGTTGATCAGTGCGGTTTTCGTGTACGCTCGTACCAGTAAATTTCGCTTCTTTCCAAGCTATATTATGCTGATGTCCAGTCAAAAGACCGAGTTCTGTTCATCGCCATCTGCAACAGGAGCCCATAACGCTAAGACTGTGCACTTCGTTTGATGAGGTATCAGCTTAAAAGTGTCACACCCAACGTAGAGGACTAATAAAGAAAACTTTGCTGCCGATGAGACGTGAACCCAGTCTGAACACGTCATCTGTACAAGACATCAATCAGGCACAAATATTTCAACCCGTCGATTGAGTTGACGGCCAGCAGGGTTGTCCTTGCCGTCGACTTTATTCAGCGCAACCGGTTGGGTTTCACCTAAGCCTTTGGCTTCCATCTCGGTGGTGACTTTTCGATCTTTCAACGCAGACTTAACTGTCAATGCACGTCGCTCAGATAAGTCCAAGTTGTATTCGTCAGTGCCTTTAGCATCAGTATGGCCTCTGATCTCCAGACGTTTGGGGGCGGCACTAATTAACGCCGCTGCCAGTGAATCAACGGTTGCACTGGCGTCAGAACGCAAATCGGCTTTGTCAAAATTAAAAAGAATACGATCTTCCAGGGTGATAAGATAACCACATACTGCCGGTGGCAAACGGAATTTCGTCAACAACGGGAATTTACCTGCTTTTGGTACAGGAGGCAGAGGCTCCATCTTTACACTCTGACCGTCCATGGTGCCATTGCCATCACCGTCATTGATAATGACGTGTTCTCCATTCCATGATCCCTTTCCATCGCCCTCATTGACGACTTGACCAAGAGGACCATTCCAGACGCCACTGCCATCTGGTTCAATCACGACCTGACCCATGCGCTCAGAGTTCCAGGTTCCACCTCCTTTACCATCAAGGGTAATCTGATCGGCCTGACCATTATAGCTTCCTGAGCCATCGGCCTCGATTGTGATCTGCTCGCCATCCTGACCAACACGGTTGATGGTACCCGAACCATCCTCTTCGACAGTAAACTGAGCGCCATTGATATTAGCAACGCCTGCTCCGCCTTGCTCAATAACATAGGCGCCCTGGTCACCGAAATTCGCAACAATCCCGGCATCTTCCTTGAGGACCAAACCAAGTCCCGAGACGAATGCACCCTGATCGTCGCAGCGTGCTGGAACGACACGGATGCCCGGAACAGCGAAAAGCGTTTTGCTAAGCGCATTTTGAAACTTTTGTTGCGCGGGCTCGACACCAATAAAATCAGGTATCATTATCGCAGGAACCGGCGGAATCTCTTGCGCGCTCCGCGCTTCTCCGACAGTCACCACTAAAAGAATTGTGCTTGAGAACAACAAAGCATGGCAAAGCGGGTTGGTGAAAAAGCGGTGTGCGAGCATTCGATGTCCTTACATGCCTCATGTACTAAAAGGCTTTGATTCAGCGGCAAAGTCTTCCAATTCAAGGATAGAAAGCAATTTTTCGGGAGACTGTCAAAGAGTGATTGCAGCGGAGGATTGTGACTGCCTGCTCTCCTCCCCACTTATCACAAAGCAAACTGAAACGGCAGCGCAACCTAAACCTGACTACCGTTTTGCTTGAGTAGCAAATAGTATTTGACTTGATCTATAGGCAGGCAATTTCACGCCACATGTTTGTTGCGGCATGGCGTAGTTCACGGTGATCGGCGGAACTGAATTTGTTTCCTGGGAAGTAATGCAGGTTGTAAGTAGGGTCGTGAATGGAAGCGAACTTTGTAAATGTCGAGCTGACTTGAAACGTTTCATTATGCCTTCTCGTCGCCCAACAGGCTGATGCAAATTCTTGCCGCGACTGTTTAAAAAAACCTTATGCTGGCGATGGTCCCAAACGCTCAGGCCGATCTTACGATTTGCAGCACCATAAGAACCCAGCTTGTCGGTCACCACGACGCGAGGCGAACAGCCTTGGACAGATAAAAGTTTCCGGATAAAGCGGTTGGCATCGCTAGTATGGCGGCGTTTTTGCACGACAACTTCAAGGACAAACCAATGCTGATCAACCGCACGCCAGAGAATGTGTTTCTCACCTTTGATGGATATCACACATTCGTCCAGGTGCCATTTCTCAACAAGCCGTGGCGTACGACGACGATACTATTGGATAGCGTCGCCCGAACTTCTCAGCCCATTCACGCATTGTCTTGTGGGTAACGATGATGCCACAGAAAGCCAGCATGGCCTCGACCATGCGAAAGCTAAGTGGAAAATGAAAATAGGACCTTACTGCTTCTGCGATAATCTCAGCGGAAAAAGATGGCGGTGACAAAGCTAAGAATGAGGTTCGATCATCCATTTTTTTCACACCCCAAGCTTATGCTACAGTTTAGATGACGGTGCCGTTGCGATGTTGATTTGTGATCTACCAAACACCCACTCGATTAGGCTGTATTGTTTATATCGCGTGCGATTAAATAGAATCGTCATGCCACTTAGTGTCGCTTTCGCTTCATGTTTTCGAGCATGACCTTCTCAATTATTTATAGTTGTTCCCCGCCCAAGCTGGTGAATGGCCGGGGAACAACGAGAGCTTAACGTTGTGCCACAGGACGTACCAGCGGTGTTACACGCCGGATTGTGACGCGCCGGTTTTCTTGCTCGGCCGCCTGTGTGCGTATTTTGAGGAAGCGTTCGCCATAACCCTGTGTGACGAGGTTTTCAGCTGGAATATCGTAAACTTCGGTCAAGAGGCTGGCTACTGACTCCGCACGACGGTCTGACAAGATAAGGTTCGAGCGATCCGAGCCGATAGCATCTGTATGCCCTTCGATGAAGAAAGTTTCACCCGGATCTTTCTGCAAAACTTTATGCATGGCATCAGCCACTTTTCGCAAAGTTTTTGCCTGTGAAAGAGAGACCTCCGCGCTTCCCGTCGCAAAATGAATTGTATCAAGATCGATACGTCTTACTTTGTCGCGAATTCGTGCTGAATGGCGGACTTCATCAATCGTGTAAACACGTTCAACACGTTCAACAGGAGGGCGAGCAAGGAAATCATAGAAATCGCGGTCAGGATCATCTGCGACATCGATAATATAATCACGAACAGGAACTGTCAGCCGCATTGGCGGCAGTTCATAGCCGACATCCACGATAGCAGCGCGTGGCCCGTCATCATATTCGGGGGCGTAGATCATGAGATAGTCATTGCCATCCCTATCGATCCTATTGCGCTGTAGAATATCGCCATAGCGGTTATAAACTGTCACGATTTCGTAGCCGCCGGGGCGTACTATCGTCTCGCGCATGCGGCCTCCCGGCAATTCATCATAGTAGGTGCGCTCTGCATCGCGACGAAGGCGAGGACGGTCGTCACCCCGAACAAAAATTCGATCTCCAGCACCCAGAATGACACGATTGTCAACCTGTTCAATGACCTTAACGTTTGTCACATTGTTATTGATATTGTTGACCGTCGTGTTGTTAACAACAGTGTTATTGATAACCGTATTGTTGATTATATTGGTTGTTTCAGGAACTACAAAGGCAGGGGCAGCGTCAATGCGCGTACCCTCTTGTTTGAGATTTGCCTCTATTTTTTCAGACAAATCCGCCTTCAACGCTTCTGGAATGGCGACTTGCGCAGATGCGTCATCGACAGGTGGCGCTGAATTTTCCTCACTCGCGCGTTGTTGTTCACGCTGTTTACGACGATCTTCACGAGATTTATTGCCACCCCAATTGTCTGCATCTTTATCGCTGTCGAGGATTGCCGCACCGTTGTCGACTGGCAAAACAACGGTCTCGTCACTCTTTGCAGGGTCTTTCGCAATCGCTTGTTTTTCATCGTTCGTGCGTTCGTCAACAATCTCCGGTGCCGGTACTGGAGCAATTGTTTGCTGCACCCGAGGGTTCGGATCTATTGGTTGCTCAATGAGCGGCTGTGTAGATGCTCCTTCAGGTCCTTTTGGAGGTGTTGAAGGCTGATCGATGGATTGTTCCGGTTGTGGGGGAACTTCACTTTGAAGTGGTTGGGCATCATTTGATGGCTGCTGCGGTTGTTCAGTGGTGTCTTCCTGAGACGGAGTTTCTGGAGCTGGGAGCGGCTCGTCAGCTGGTGCGGTAGGCACTTGAGGTGCAGACTGTTGTTCTACTTCTTGTGGTGCGGGTTCTTCAGCAGCTTTCCTACGCGCCTCTTCTTCTGTTGCACGTTGTTTATCTTCGTTTGCCTGCTGTTCGGCTGCTTTTCGCTTTGCATCCTCAGCGGCTTTCTCTTGCTCTAGAGCGTGCTTCGCAGCTTCCTCTTTTGCTGCTTTCTGTTCTGCTTCGGCGTTGCGTCGCATCTCTTCTTCGGCAGCACGCTGCTGCTGTTCAGACTCTCGACGAGCCTGTTCAGCTTGCTGACGTTGTTGTTCGATGGCGCGCTGATCTTCCTCTGCAGCTTGCCGCGCCTGCTCCGCAGCTCGCTGCTGCTCGATGGCTTGACGATCAGCTTCTTCCTGAACTGCTCTTTTTTGCTCTTCGGCCTGACGTCTATTTTCTTCTTCTGCAGCTCGCTGTTGTTCGTCAGCTGCGCGCTGGGCCTCTTCCTGAGCGCGTCTCAACTCGTCTTCTTGCTGCTGACGCAGATCTTGGCCTTCTGACGTCGGCTCACCGTTATCCTGGGCCAACAGCACAGGGGGCTCTAAAGTTTCTGACATAACCGGTTGGACGCTGATAGAAACAGAAAAAGCTGGTACAAAGACCGTAGCAAGAAGCATCATACGCTTAGAACGAATAGACATAGCCCTTCTCCTTATGGACGGCATAAATTGCGAGCATTTTGCCGGAAAAATTGCCTTATGTAGCTATCGGTATTTGCTGATTAAGAATAAAGTGCGACAAGCTCACAAAAATGTTAACCAGAACTTTATGAGCCTGTTCTGAACGGAGCATCCTCCCCTTACCTTACCCTAACTTTAGCGAAAGCATGCGATGCGATAAAAAGGGATGACCAAACCTCATTCTTCGCTTTATCACCGCCATCGTTTTCCCACTGAGATTATTGGACTCTGTCGCAAATATTTCAGCAGGTTAAGAACAAGCTTATCTGTGGTCGCGATTATGCTGCGAGTTCCACAACGACTTTGAATGGCGAACCATTGTCATTTGCAAATTGGTTTTTGCGGATCATATGCGCCACTTCAATGCCGATAATGGTAGCTGCGACTGAATGAAATACTTTGAAGCTTAACATGTGTTTGGTAATCCGTTTGATGAACCGATGATCCTGCACAAGAAGATTGTTGAGATATTTGATTTACAGGATTTCAATCACGTTGCTTGCGCCCGTGATTTTCAGGATGTTGTTTACAGCCTCTGCACAAGCCAGATTTGCTCCACTTTTATCGCTGACGATTTTGTCAGGAAGACCAAATGTGTTTCTCGCCTTTGATGGATATCACACATTCGTCCAGGTGCCATTTCTCACCAAGCCGTGGCGTGCGACGCCGGATACTACTGGAATAGCGCCGCACGAACTCCTCAGCCCATTCACGCACTGTCTTGTGGGTAACGATGGCGGTGATAAAGCGAAGAATGAGGTTTGGTCATCCCTTTTTATCACACCGCATACTTACGCTAGAGTTAACGTAACGGTGCCGTTGAAACTCCGGTCAAGCTACCTGACGCCTGATAGCACTCAGCCAGACTGTACATATCGGCAGACAGTCAAAAAAGACACCCATCGGAAACCGAGACCCTTTAAGTTTTAAAGATGAAGCCTTCTGGGGAGAGCAGTTAGACTCCGAAAAGGAGGGTAACGCGCGTCACAACTGTTTGGCCTTATGCCCTAATAATAGCCACTGTATCCCGCAGATTAAACTTTTGGACCATAATAATTTCACCTATTATTTTAAGTCGTCTCGAAATCTGGTGGCTTCCAAATAACTTACTGCTTTCATTGGTATGTTTACGTAATTTCTACTCATCGGATTTTCGCTGAAACTGTCCGTTCAGCACAATTGACGCAACAAGGCCAATCACCAGCCCCCAGAATGCTCCCCCGATGCCGAGCAAGCTGATATTCGCAGCGGATGCCAAGAAGGTAATAAGTGCTGCCTCTCTCGAACGAGCATCTGCCATCGCACCAGCAAGGCTTCCCCCAATTGCACCAAGCAAAGCAAGCCCAGCAAGCGTGGTAATAAACGTCGCCGGGAATGCCATAAACACTGCTGCGAGTGTTACCCCAAACACCCCTACCAGAATATAAAAACAACCCGCAGCAATACCGGCAATCCAGCGTTTCGACGGATCTTCGTGCGCTTCCCGTCCGGTAGCAATGGCAGCAGTAATAGCTGCAATGTTGAATGCATGAGAGCCAAACGGTGCCATTATGAGTGAACCCAGGCCCGTTAGCGTTACGATGGGATTTGCACTGGTCTGGAACCCATCATTCCGCAGCACCAACATGCCGGGCATATATTGACCTGTTAGTGTGATCAAAAACAACGGCAGTGCGATACTGAGCGTGGCGTTCAGGCTAAACTCTGGCATGGTAAAAACGGGAGCGGCCAGTTTCAATTCCAGATCAGACAGATCGACACGACCCTGCATCAGCAGCAGAAAAAAACCAATCAACAAGATGCCAATGACTGCATATCGTGCGGAAACACGCTTTAAAACGACATAGGCAGCGATCAGCGTACCCACCAAAACGGGATCGACGCTCACACTGCTGAAAGCACCTATTCCGAACTGTAACAATATGCCTGCAAGCAAGCCCGAAGCTATACCCGGAGGTATCAGCCGGATAACTTTTTCAAAGTATCCCGTGAGGCCGAGAACCACGAAGGCAATAGCTGAGATCATGTATGCACCAATTGCTTCCGCATAGGATGTCGTGGCGAGAGCTGTGACGAGGAATGCTGCGGCCGGAGTGGACCATGCCGTGATAATTGGTGCACGATAACGCCAGCTCAGCAGCAAACCAGAAAGCCCGACGCCGATCGAAATCGACCAAACCCAAGACGCGGTTAGTTCGGGGCTAAGATTGGCAACACGGGCCGCCTGAAAAACGAGAATGAACGTACCACCATAATTGACGATGACTGAAATCAAACCTGCAACAACAGGGTGGATGATATCATTTATTCTGGTAAGCGTGCGAGAAGAGGTGCAGGACATGTTCGGGCTTCTCCGGAAAAGCATATTCAAGCGATAGACTGGCTTGACTTTTAGACGCTCAATGGTCTGATATGCCCTGCCAATTATCGCATGAGATACCATCCAATTGTTCAAGCACTCGCAACTCGAATCTGTAAAAGCTTGGCTCAATCACCCCGCGCATTCAGCCATGCCGCTTCACGCGCGTATTCAACGGGCGATCCGGCAATTGATCGTGGATGGTACACTCAGTCGTGGCAAACCACTTCCGGCCTCACGCGCGCTCTCACAATCACTGGGCGTTTCTCGCGATACGGTCGAAGCCGCCTATGCGCAGCTTCATGCAGAAGGTTTCATCGAGCGTCGCGTCGGCAGCGGTAGTTTCATCTCGCAAATTTCCGAGCTTTCTGTCGGTCGTCGACTGACGAAACGCTCTCCTAAACCAAAAGATCAATCGCCCGAACTCAGCAAACGTGGCAACGCGTTGTTGCAGAGCGGCGGTGTGCGCGAGACTTTGACACCGCGCCCTTTCGCCCCCGGTATCCCCGACACACGAAATTTCCCACTTGCACTTTGGGAGCGTTTACAAAGACAAGTTCTCAAAGAGATCGGGCCGCAAACACTTTTGCATGGAGACCCGCAAGGGGTTGAACAACTACGACAGGCAATTGCGGACTATATAAATCTCGAACGCGGGGCACGTGCCACTGCCGAGCGTGTGCTGATACTCACGTCGTCGCAACAAGCCCTAACATTGTGCGCGAATGTGCTGTTTGATCCGGGTGAGCGCATTTATATCGAAGACCCGGCCTATTATGGAGCCCGCAAGGCATTTGATGCTGCCGGGTTGAATTGCGTACCCATTGCGCTGGATCAACAAGGCATAAATATCGAGCCTATCATCAATGATCCCAATCCAGCACGCGCTGTCTTCCTCACACCATCACATCAATTCCCGACGGGTGCAACCTTGGCCTTGGACCGCCGGCTTGCATTGATCGAATGGGCGAAGCGTCATCGGGGCTTGTTAATTGAGGATGACTACGACAGTGAGTTTCATTATGAGGGCAAGCCCACAGCCTGCATGCAAGGCCTCGATCAGTATGACAGAACCATATATATCGGGACTTTTACCAAGTCGCTCTTCCCGGGATTACGAATAGGCTATGCCGTATTGCCCGAACATCTGGTCAAACCAATGACCACGGCCCGCACGCTTCTTGATGGCCATACCGCATCCATTTCACAATATACGCTTGCCCGCTTTATAGAAGGCGGACATTTCGGAGCCTATATTCGCACCATGCGCGGTATCTATGCCCAGCGCCTTGCAATACTGACCAGACTGGTTCGCAAACATCTTTCAGGCTTTGTCGAGCCGTGCGTTCCCGTAGGGGGCTTGCAAATGCCATGCCTATTGACATGCGATATTTACGAGCACGTAGTTTTGGAAGCGGCGCGCCGTTCTGAAATTGAGCTGCTGGGGCTGTCAGCACTCCACGCCACAGGTGAAGGCAAAGCGGGGTTTCTGCTCGGCTTCGCAGCTTATACGCCGATGGAACTCGAGAGCGCGGTCAGGAAACTTGAAAAAATATTCCACACACTCAAGGGCGTTCCGTCAGCAAAATGTAGTTAAACCCAAAAAGCTTTAGCTATGTGTAAAAGCCTGCAGCGTGTTAACGCCACAGGCTGCAAGATCATCAAAACGAACGCTCGTACGTAACCCAGTTGGCTGCTTTTGCAATGTCGTCATAAAGACGACGCGCAGTTACATTGTCCTGCGCAGTCACCCAACCCAGCATATTGGCCTTGCAAAGGCCTTGGTTGAGGCCAGTAGTGGGCAAAACCGATAATGCTTTCGCCTGATAGACATACCGTGCAGACATGCAGATTATTGGATGACGGCCCGCAATTTATCATTGTGGTGGTAGTGAAAGGGACGTCAAAAGGTTTGCGCCGAAGCAGCGCCAGAAATTCCCTAATTCGCCGATTGACAAATACCTCGGCTACCTGAACATTTCGAAAGATCGTCTATTGTAATTTCTAAATAATTCTTGAACAAATATCTGTAAAAAAATTAGATCGCGTCCGTATTTTTTGTATAAAAATAAATATAATTTGACAAATCCAAGATAACCCATTAAGTATTAATTATCGATATTTTCTTGATGAGTTTTGCTTTATTGCGCTTTTAGCACTGCGCCCTGAACGGACCCCTTTTTAAAATTCGTTATAACTTTGCTTCACGCAACTGCGTGCTGCTATCTATACTTCTATGAAAGGGTTTATTATGACCACTGGAACAGTTAAATGGTTTAACTCCACAAAGGGCTTTGGTTTCATTCAGCCTGACAACGGTGGCGCAGATGCCTTCGTTCATATTTCTGCCGTTGAGCGCGCCGGAATGCGCGAAATCGTCGAAGGCCAGAAGATAGGCTACGATATGGAACGGGACATGAAGTCGGGCAAGATGTCTGCCTGCAACCTGCAGGCTGCTTAAATAGGTTTTCTCCTTTCCTTTGACCACGGATGTACTGGCACTGTTGAAAGAAGTTTACTTTTAAAGGGTCGAGTGCACGCTCGGCCCTTTTCGATATGCGTGCTTATTGAATTAATAAATTTTACAGAGAGGCTCTTATGGAACACCAACAAGACAAGTCACGAAACCTCATGAAACAACCCAGTAAAATTAATATTTCGCCTTTGGAGCATCCCCACTTAATGGGGAACATCTCAAAGCGCATTGCTTTGCCGCGCGATTGGTCAAAGCTTTCAAACGTTTTGAGACGAACTGCTGGCGGTTGTTCAAAAAGCCGAGCACGTTAGTCATAGGCTTTATTTTATAGTTGGAGAACGTCGCCATGATAACCGAATACACAAAAGATACTCTTTTTAAGCGACTTAACACGAACCCCGATGTGCTCAAGTCGCGAACTGATCACACAGCTAAGTCAATTCTTAATGAAGAAAAAACAGCGAGCTCCGCGAAGACGGATCGGTTGAGGGCAGCGAGAATAGCCCGTGATTCATCTTCCGGAGCTAGACGTTAGGAGCCATTATGCAAGTTCTCGTTCGAGACAATAACATTGACCAAGCCCTACGTGTTTTGAAAAAGAAATTACAACGTGAGGGTGTTTTCCGTGAGATGAAGGCCCGCCGAGCATTCGAAAAGCCTTCAGAAAAACGAATTCGCGAAAAGGAAGCCGCCATAGGCAGGGCCAGAAAAGAAGCGAAGAAAAAAGCACAACGTGAAGGATTGCTGCCTAAGCCAAAGAGAAAGCCGTTTTCAGGGCCTAATAAATCACCGTCTCATAGTGTCAACGCTGCAGCCGCAGCTTAAGAGCGGCCCGAAGACCGCTCCAAAACGACAAACTTTGATAAAATATTAGAGATCGACAGGCTTGCCAGATTCTTCTTCTTCGAGTGTGACGGCAACATCTGCATTCGCAGATAGTCGAACCTGCTTATCGCTTTCAATATCAGCGACAAATCCAATATCGATATAATGGTGGTGATCTTGGTGAGCCGCCGAATTATCGGTTTTCTTCAGCTTGATACGGTCACCCTCAAGATGATCAACCGTTCCAATGTGGACGCCGTCAGCGCCGATTACTTCCATATTCTCATGGATTCTATGCTGCATGATGTATCTCCCAGAACACCAATTGGTCCTAGGAGCTTATGTAGTGCTTAAACTTCTCAAGGGTATGGCTCAAGGCCAAAGAATTATGACCGAGGCCGCGTCGTCTTTTGCTCAAACACCCGATCCATGCGCTCGGTCAACCCATCGATGCAGTTTGCGAAGCTTTCGATGGCGCGCATAATCTGCGAGGTCTGCTCCTGCATCCCAGCCTTCGTGGCGAACGTTTCGGCCGCACGCAGCTTATAGTCTGACAGCTCCTGCCGCGTCAGAGCGGCAAGTGCTGTGGCTGCGTCAGCTTTCGCTCCGCACCCCGAGCACACAGTCTTGATGTGGCCTTCGATGTCTTTCCAAAGGCCAAAGAGAAAACCGAACAACATCACGATGAAGCCGACGACGCCCATGATTTCTGTTCCGGTCATGCTTCGGGTCTCTTGAGATTAAACATAGTTAATGTGCCCCTTTGTGTTCGCTTAACGTCTTTGCTGATATGATTGCAGCATGAGACAGGTATCGAATAGTTTGATTGGAGAAATTGTCGGCGCAGTGCTACGCGTTTTATGCATCGCAGTGCCGGTAATTGTGGCCTTAGCTGCTATCGTATTGATCATGCGGTACGAAGAGGGACGAACCTCATTGCCAAGAGAACAAGTCCCCGGAGTTACTCAGCCTATGGCCAACTAGCCTGAAAGCCGTACCCCGCACAGCTTTTCCATTTTCTCATTCTCGCCCAGTATCTGGCGCTTGGTTTCTGAGGTGTCATCGTGGCTGGCATAGATCGCCGGCGCCACATCACAGTAATTACCGCTTGTCGCGCATCCACTTAGCAAGCCGAGCGTCAACAGCGCTGTAATCACGACAGCTGACTTCATTTTCTATCTTCCGTGCTTTGGTTGCGGATCGTGCGTCGCGCGCGGTCTGTGCTGATTTACTTTCAGACCCTCCTTTGAGATACGCGCTGACAAGGACGGCCCGCGCCGCAGCGATTGCCACGGCGGAATTTGTCATGCGTGCCTTTATGGTTGCAAACCACGTCACGCCGCCACCCTCTTCAGCTTGAGCCTGCCTGTGTGCCAGAGCCAGAAAGCTGTCACAGGCGCCAGTTACAGACGCAAGTGCGTTAAACCCGGCGTCAGGTTTTTAAATCGGTTTTCGATTGGATGACACCTGCGGTCGCATCGATGCTACAGCTAGAACAGCTTCTCGAAGTGATTTGTTAGGCTCCTCCGTACCGAGTGCCGATAGCTGTACGTCTTCCGGCAATTTCGTCGATGCGGCAGCATTGCTGATGCTGACCCTTCCTTCATCCATGGCCTGCACCAACTCTCGCGTGCTTTTTACTACGCCGGCTTTTGCCTGGCGGGCGGTTTCGCGATTGCCAAAACCAGCCTGTTCAGCGGCAATGCCTGCGGGACGTTCAAGGCAAAGCATTTCGTTATAAATATAGTGATCTGTTAGCTTTTATTGAACTACAAAAGAGGGAAACCACTAATCAGAAGTGAAGTATATTCCTTTATCTGAAAATGCCGTAACGGATCATTTCTGATGACCGGAAATGGGGTTGCTAGCTGAATGTCCAGTTCTGATGAATAAACCATACTTTAAAAGGGTTTACTTTTCAGGGGGCAGATAAACTTTAATACAGCTTAAATGGTGAATCTGAGATAGCTTCTCCACCTACTCCTGCCAATTTATAAAAGGTTAGGACAACTCAGGTTCAACCACTATGAAAATTGAAACGGGTTGAAGTTCAAGACAAAACTGCTTGAGTGCGCGCGTTCATAAGAACGCGCGCAAGTCCTGCTTTTAATGCGTATGATGGACAGCTTGAAGTTCATAGACCGGCGTATTTATTCCCTCCATACGGGCTTTAAGCTGAAGCGAAAGATACTGCGAATAGTGTCGTGACTGGTGCAGGTTGCCACCATGGAACCATAACGCCTCCTGCTGGGTCGGCTTCCACATATTGCGTTGTTCGCCTTCCCATGGTCCGGGATCTTTTGGCGTGTCCGACCCCAAGCCCCAAACCTTACCAACCTTGTCCGCAGTCTCCTTGTCGATGATATCTTCAACCCAACCATTCATGGAGCCGTAGCCGGTCGCATAGACAATGAGGTCCGCTGGCAACTCCGTACCATTGGCTAGCCTGACACCGTTTTCTGTGATCTCATCAATTTGACCAGAGGCAAGCTTGATCTTGCCGTCAATAATGAGCTGTGAAGCACCGATATCGATATAATAGCCGGAACCGCGCCGCAGATATTTGAGAAACAGCCCGGAACCATCGGAACCGAAATCCAACTGGAAACCAGCCCTCTCAAGTGCCGCATAGAAATCTGCATCGATCTCACGGATCTTGTCATAGATGGGTATCTGGAATTCATGCATGATACGATAAGGCAGCGACGCGAAGATCAGATCAGCCTTGGCGGTGGTGACGCCATTCTGCAGGGCTTCTTCTGAATAAAGCGCGCCCAAACCATGCTTCATTAGTGGTTCGGAGCGAACAATATGCGTGGATGAGCGCTGCACCATGGTCACATCAACGCCAGCTTCGCAAAGTGCTGCGCAAATATCATGCGCCGAATTGTTCGACCCGATGACAACGACCTTCTTGCCTTTGTAGCCGTCCGGTCCAGGATGGCGAGAAGAATGCTGCTGCTCACCTTTGAATCGGTCCTGCCCTTTGAGGCTCGGAATATTCGCCTTGCCCGACATTCCGGTTGCAAAAACCAGTTGTTTGGGGCGTAGCGTGACTTCTTCGCCATCCCGGTCGATGACGACAGACCACTCCCTATTGCCTTCATCCCATGTCGCGGACTTGACCGTGGAACGCGTCCAGTAATTGAGTTCCATTACCCTGGTGTAGAACTCCAGCCAGTCGCCAATCTTATCTTTCGGTGCAAAAACCGGCCAGTTTTTTGGAAAATCGATATAAGGCAGATGATCATACCAGACCGGATCATGCAGACAGAGCGACTTGTAGCGCTTGCGCCATGAATCGCCGGGACGCTCATTGCGCTCAACAATGATTGTCGGCACACCGAGCTGACGCAGACGTGCGCCAAGCGCAATACCGCCCTGCCCGCCGCCAATCACCAGCACATAGGGCTGTGTTTCATAACCAAGCGTACGTTCTTCCTCCTCGCGCTCTTCCTTCCATGTCTTTGCACCCAGTTCCTGACCGTGCTTTGCCCCCAGCGGGCGGGTGAAGCCGGATTTCTCCTCATGGCCCTTTAATTCCGACATGACAGTCAGAAGGGTCCATATCTTGCCACCCTTCAGGCGAATAAGCCCGTAGCCGCGTGCGACTTCGGTTTCAAAAGAGATCCAGCTTTCGGTCACGCCATCGGCATCTGTTGCCGCTTCACCCGGTGCAACAAGCCATTGTGTCGGCTTTACCAGCTGCAATTGCGATTGCAGCATGTCGCGCACCTGATCATGCCCCTCGACCGTCTTGATATTCCAGGTGAAGGCAACCAGATCGCGCCAGTAACAATCATCGGCAAACATCGAAACAGCTTCATCAATCTGCCCTGCTTCCAGTGCTGCGCCGAACTTATCGAGAAAGGCCTGCACACGGACGTTTGGTGTTTTCTCTAACATTGCAATTTCCTCCCATAGATGTTGATGCTGGGCTCTCCCAAGCCCGGCAGTGAAATGCGTTACCTTTTCAAATCGATCAATATTTTAAGCTGGGTTCCCGCCGGGTCGAGCAAGCGGTCGAAACCTTCGGCAACAGCGTCCTCCAGCGCGATTGTCTTGGTAACAATGTTCTTTGCCGGGATTTGACCACTGGCGATCAGCCTTGCGACGCGCGGCCAGTAATGTGTGGGATAGGCCCAGGAACCACGAATATCGATATCCTTGAACGTGACATCAAACCAGTTGAGCGGGTTCTCATGCGGGTGCAATCCGGTCTGCACCACGACGCCCTGTTTGCGAACGGCATCGGTGCAGTTCTTCAAAGCATGTTCATTGCCGACGCATTCGATGGCCACATCACAACCGACATTGCCTTCGGTTTCCGCACGAACCACATCGCCGACATTTTTCGATTTCGGGTTGATGGTGCGAATATCCCCCAGCTTTTCGCGCGCAAGCTGCAATCGTGTTTCGTTGAGATCGGATAGGAATATCTGCGACGCGCCCGCAGCCTTTGCCGCCATTGCCACCAGAATACCAATCGGACCAGCGCCCGTGACAAGCACGCTGTTGCCAGCCGTAACGCCGCCACGGTCACAGGCGTAAACAGCAACGGCCGTTGGCTCGATGAGAGCCGCCTCTTCATCGCTGAGATCGTCAGGGATAGGTTGGACATTATAGCTGTTCAACACAGCCTGTTGGGCCATGCCGCCCGAATGCCATGACAGCCCCGCAAGCGCCAGACTCGTACTTAAGTGATAAAGACCACGATCAGCAAAATAATCCCCTGCCCTTGGCATGATGAGCGGCTGTACCGATACGCGGTCGCCAATTTTGACATGGCTGACATCAGAACCCACAGCTTTGACCACGCCACCAAACTCATGGCCCAAAATCTGCGGACCGCTTGCTTTTGTAAAGGGATGCGGTTCGGTCGGAATGAAAATTGGACCATAGGCATATTCGTGCAGATCGGTCCCACAGATACCACAGAAGTGGTTTTCGATTAAAACCTGATCCGGGCTAAGATCCACTGGCGCTGGCACGTCTTCAACGCGCAGATCCTTGGCAGCATAAAAGCGCAACGCACGCATATATTTCTCCTCCATTTGCGAGAGAAGAAAAGCAAGCGGTATGCCAGTTTTACCTTAAACAATAAGCTATTGATTTTTATTCATTTTATTTGGCAATAAATTGGGAACTAAAACCGATGCAACACGCTTTCTGCAACAGGTGTTGCAACTGTTGCAGCATCAGTGGGTCTGTTTCAGCCGGCGATGGATCGTCGACCGATTAACGCCAAGTTTGCGCGCAAGCGCCGAGATATTGTTACCGCATGCATCAAGCTGATTGCGCAATGTTTGTTGGTCATTTCCCATCAAAATATCTGTCTGAAAATGATCGGGCAGACAGTCGGTAGTGATTGTTGCATCTGTTGCAATTGCGGCTGCAACACGCAACGTATTGTCCAACTCGCGCAGATTTCCGGGCCAGCTATAGGCTGCAAGTTTCGCATTCGCCATGCGATCAATCGTGATCGTCTCACCCTCTTCTTCTCCAATACGACTAAGAAGGTGATCGACCAGTTTGTCGAAATCCTGTCTTTGCCGCAGCGACGGCAACGACAGTGTCGCAGCATTGAGCCGATAGAGCAAATCTTCGCGAAAACGGCCTTCGGCAGCAAGCGTTGCGAGATCACGATGCGATGCCGACAAAAGCCGAAATTTGACTGGCTTCGGTTTCAGCGCGCCGACAGGCTGAATTTCGTTTTCTGAGAGCACGCGCAGCAGACGGCTTTGCAGGATAAGCGGCATATCGCCAATCTCGTCCAGAAACAGCGTGCCGCCATTGGCTGCCTCGATAAGCCCGATTTTGCCCTTTTGCATGGCGCCGGTAAAGGCACCGGGAACATAGCCGAACAACTCAGATTCGATCAGTTGCTCCGGAATTGCCGCGCAATTAACCGCAATGAACGGACCTGGTTTCGCGCTGCTATCATGAATGGCACGCGCCAGATATTCCTTACCGCTGCCGGTTTCACCCTTGATGAGAATGGGAATATGTCGATCCGCCAATTTGGCAGCGCGGCCCTGTAAAGCCTCCATAGCTGGGTCGCCAAAACTCAACTGTCGCAAAGCGGCAGGCAATCGCACGGATATGCTGGTTGAAGACGTGCGGAAACTGCTAACCGGTGCAATGGCGCTTGCAAACAGCGCCAGACCATTGCGCGCCCGGAGCAAGCGCTCTCCATTAGGCCGTCCCCGCATCAACGCGGGGAGCTGATCAATATCGATATCAAAGACGTTAGAAATCGGCTGACCAATAAAGTCTTTGGTCGAAAGCGTATTGAGGTTCATTCCACGTGCGACAGCACCAAAACCGCCATGCGTCATCCCGGTTATCATGCCGCTGCCGTCAATAGTCAGTGCGGCGTCAGGATCAACATCGAGGAAATCCGGCAGTTTTGCCAAACGCAGAACCCAGTCCTCGCGGGCTCGGGTCATCAGATTGGCAAGTTCAATGCGACGCGCCGTGGAAGCCACGAGATGCAATGCAAGCTGTTGGCTGGCTTTGGCAGTGGGTGAGCGCAATTGCGATATGTCGAGCACTGCCGATAGATCGCCCAGAGTGTCGAAAATTGGAGCGGCTGTGCAGGTTAATCCAATGTGTGAGGCATCGAAGTGATCGTCCTGATGAATAATGACTGGCTTTCCCGATACGATACAGGCGCCCACTGCACAGGTTCCGGCACGATCTTCCGACCACTCCGATCCAAGATAAAGCCCTGCCTTGCGCAGATGGTTATCAAAGGTCGGATCCCCCATAAACTCAACGGTGACGCCGCGGGCATCCGACAACAACAGGACATAGCTCTGATCTGCAACCTGCCGGAAAAGTCCTTCAAGGCCAGTTCTGCCAATCCGGATAAGTTCTTCTGACTGTTCACGATGCTCACGCAGCAGCGTGTCAGGCACGATATAAGCCTCCTGCGATCTAGCAGGATTAAGCTGATAATCGTTGAGACAACGAAGCCAGGATTGAATGACAGGTCGATCACGATCAGACGCACCGCCCATAGCGACGCGTTCAATCTCCCTGATGTGCGACAGTGCCGACACCATATTGCTCCTCCTCCAACCAAATGCTGGCATAAGAAAAGCCAAGACTCAAGGCGGAAGAAGGCGTCAGCCAATAATCAGAGATATTAGGCAGCTTCAGCGACAAAGCGACTAAAGCTGCCTTACACGTATTAAACGCCGTATTTGGATTCAACCGGCCAAACCGACTGCAATTTTTCGCCGCCAAGAATACGATCTCGCGCGGCCGCTTCATTTGCACCCAATTGGTCTGCCTGATCTGCAACCTTCGACAGCATAGCTTTTGGAATAACTACGACACCATCGATATCAGCGAAAATCACATCGCCGGGATTAATCTTAACGCCAGCAATTTCGATTTCGACTTGAGAGCGCTTTGGCTCCATTTTGCCCGAAACAGAAACAGGCGACCGTGCACGACCAAACAGCGGATAACCAAGGCCACGAACCTGTGCGATATCTCGCACCGTTCCATTCACAATCGTCGCTGCAGCACCGCGTGTTTTCGCGCCTGAGCTCATCAATTCACCAGAACATGAGCCCTGAGCACAAGATGAATCGACAACGATAATTCCACCCTCTGGTGTGCAATCAATTGCGTGATGATAGGCGTCCTGCGGCTGGTTGCGGCGTTCGCTTGGTTCAAACTGTACGGTCACTGCCGGGCCGCATACAACCTGGCCAGGCTCTAATACGCCTTGCAACGAAATGCCATCAAGATAGCCCCAGCCGCCGAGTTGTTCGAGGCTGTCGTGGACATCGCCGGAATACCACTTTGATAGACGCTTGATGGATTCCCAATCAGTATCTGCATAATCGAACTTGTTCATTTGCTTTTCGCCTTTGAATTCATAGCTGCTTTGTCCATGGCTACCTTGAGGTAGCGGGAGCTTTCTTCAATTTGTCTGCGGATAGAATTACGCGCTTCATCAGGCTGCCTTGCTTTGATGAGGTTGTAGATTTCCTCATGCTCTGCGAGACCGTCTTGAAGCGATTTGTCTGGCACGCGGCTCGTCACGCGAATGACATCAATGATGATCGAAAACAGATTGTCGTAGACCACATTGAGGATTTCGTTGCCGACCGAGTGAACAAGTCCACGGTGGAACGCAGCATCACTGTCGGTAAATCGCGACATATCATTGGCTTGCGCCGCCGCGCGCATTTCTGCGAGCGAATCTTCGACCTCTTGGGTGATCGTCAACTCTTCCGAGCTTAGACGCGTGACAACCTCTGTCTCGATGATCCGGCGCACTTCCATCAGTTGCACAAGATAATCGGAGTTGTTCGCGAAAAGTTGTTTCACGGTTTTGGCCAATGATCCGAGAAACTCTCCAACATCATCACGAACGACCAGCGCACGTTCACCATGCTTACGGCGAACAAGGCCCTTCGTTTCAAGAATTTGGAGTGCTTCACGCACCGAACGCGTGCTCACGTTAAAGTCTCTAGCAATGGCCGCTTCTGCAGGCAAACGATCACCGACCTCCAATTGCCCAGACAATATCTGCGCTTCGAAGTCTTCCACGACTGAAACATGCAGCTTATCCCGATCCGGAATGGCACGTTTCTGGGACTGTCGGCTGTTTGCCTGCTCTGCTACCACGCTGTAAATCCTCCATCGACGACGACGTTTGAACCCGTCATATAGGATGATGCATCAGAGGCAAGAAACTGAATAACGCCGTTATATTCATCGAGCTCTGCCTGACGATGCATTGGAACACGTTCAAGGAAGGCATCGATAAACTCTTTGTCGAAGTTTGCCGTCTTCACACCACCAAAAGAAATCAGGTTAACGCGAACATTTTTAGTGCCCCAATAGGTGCCAAGATATCGAGTCAGATTGACCAGCCCCGACTTGGAGGCTGCATAGGAAATTGCCTTGATGAACGGTTCGCCATCGCGAGCTTCGCGATATGCATAAAGTGCCTGATTGGGAGAGACAATTCCGTAAATCGAACCAACATTGATGATGCTTCCACGCTTCGCATCAGCCATCTTGGAACCAATCACCTGACAGCAGAGCATAACACCCGTCAGATTGGTTTCAATGATTTCGTTCCAATATTCCTGCGGGTAAATTTCAAAAGGGCTGTTCTGATCAGCCGAACCCGATGGCTTGGAGTCAATACCCGCATTGTTTACGAGAATATGCGGTACGCCCCAATCTTCAATCAGTTGATTGCTTGCCTGTTCCAAAGCGCTCTTATCGGTAACGCTTGCAACATAAACGCGGATATTATCTGTAAGACCCGGGAACTTGGCACTGAGATCATCCGCACTGATTGGACGACGGCTGAAGATCGCAACCTTTGCACCGGCTTCAGCAAGTGACTTGCTGAACTGTGTTCCCAGTTGACCAAGACCACCTGTCACAATCGCGACTTTGTCTTTCACACTGAACTTATCGACCATTTTAAATCCTGATAATTCAATCATTAATATTGAACGTGTCTCGGCCGAAGAACGGTTTGCACGACCGAGTATATTTGTAAGGAAATGCCATTTTGAACGTCGTCATGGGCCAGAGAGGGCGATGACTTCGCGCCCCTCTCTGGCGCAGGCGGACTATCGGGGCAAATCCATCGTTGCGAGCTTTTTAGGATCAAGCTTGGCGGCGTGATATTTTTCGTAAATTTCGACAAGCTTGCCGTTATCGAGATTGGTTTTTACCCAGGCATCGATCCATTCCTTGAGCTGTGGCTCATTGCGGCGCATCGCAATTCCAAGCGGATAAGCTTGCGCAACAAACTTTTCTTCGAGATCGAGCTTTGGATTGGCTTTGATCAGCTCGGACAAAAGCGGACGCGAGGTCGCATAAATGGCCATCTGACCACTCGTAACCGCAGCACTGGATGTCGGATCATCTTCAAAACGCACGATCTGCACGCCAGAAACATCAGCCGTCTTTTCCGTGAGATTTGTGTCGTTAACAGTGCCGCGTGTGACAGCAACCGATGAACCTGCCAAATCGGCATATGTCTTCACATTGGATTCTTTGGGTGCAGCCACCACGATAGCGGTTTCAGCATAAGGCACACTAAAATCAACCACTTCAAGCCTCTCTTTGGTGATCGACAGAGTTGAGACAGCCAAATCAGCCTTACCAGAGACCAGGAACGGAATGCGCCCTGACGTCGGCACTGTCAGAAATTCGATTTCGACGCCCAAATCCTTGGCAAGCAATTTGGCAGTCTCAACCTCGGAGCCTGTTGGCTCAAACTTGGCATCGCGCATGGCATAGGGCGGATTTCCGAGATCGATTGCGACTTGTAGCTTACCCTTTTCGCGAATGCTTTCGAGCTGATTAGCGAAGGACGGTTGCAAGGAAAGCGCAACAAAGCTTAATCCAAGCCCCAGTGTAGTAAGCATTCTTCTTCTATTAAAAACAGTCATGTTTCCTCCTCCAGGAAATGTTGAAAATTGCTAAGACGCTCCTCTACGCCAAAGCAAACATCAGTGATGTGCGCCAACGAAATTCTTCAGTTCCGGTGTCGTTGGATTGCGTAGAATGTCGGGGCTGCCCTGTTCGCAAATCTTGCCCTGGTGCATAAACACAACCGTGTCTGCGACCCGTTTTGCAAAATCCATCTCGTGCGTTACGAGCAGCATCGTCATTCCATTGCGCGCCAAGTCTTCAATGACTTTGAGGACTTCGCCTGTCAGCTCTGGATCGAGTGCGGATGTCACCTCATCAAACAGCATGACTTTTGGTTTCATCGCCAAAGAGCGCGCAATCGCGACGCGTTGCTGTTGTCCACCGGAAAGTTGCTCAGGATAATTGTCGATTTTCTCGGCCAAACCGACCTGACGCAACACCATTTCAGCCAGTTCTCTGGCCTCTGTGCGGTTGAGCTTTTTAACCCAGCGAAGCGCGAGCGTGATGTTCTGTTCGACCGTTAAGTGCGGAAACAAATTATAGCTCTGAAAGACAATCCCCACGTCCTGACGCAGCGAGCGCACATTGAGTTCAGGATCGTTGACATGATGATCGCAGACCCAAATATCACCGCTATTAATAGTCTCCAGCCGATCAACGCAGCGCAAAGCCGTACTCTTGCCTGATCCGCTGCGCCCGATAAGTGCAACGACCTGACCCTTTTCAATTTCAAGATTGATCCCTTTGAGGACGGGTAACGAGCCATAGCTTTTATGGACATCAACAAACTTAACGATGGCTGACATTATACATCCTCTCAAATTTGCGACTTGCCGCCGAAAGTGGGAAGCAGATGCAAAAATAGAACAAAGCAATCACGAGATAGGTGGTGAAGGGCTGGAAAGTGGAGGCGTTAATTTCTTTGCCGATATAGGTCATTTCCGCCATGCCGATGATCGATGCAAGCGAAGTATTTTTCACAATCTGCACCATGAAACCGACCGTAGGTGGTGTCGCAATGCGAACTGCCTGCGGAACGATTACCAACCACAGTCCTTGCAATCCTGTCAGTGCAAGGCAATCGGACGCTTCCCATTGCGTGCGCGAAACCGATTGCAAACTGCCGCGCCAGATTGCACCAAGAAAGGCGCTCGCGAAGATCGTCATGGCGATGCTGGCCGCGAACAGCGACGACACTTCAATGTTGAGGATTGGCAGTCCAAAATAAACCAGAAACATCAGGATCAGGACTGGTGTGCCCTGCACGAGCACAATGTAAGCGTCCGCCAATCGAACCAGCGCCTTGTTTTTCGAAATGCCTGCAAGAGAAACTGCAAACCCAAAAATCCCGCCAAAAACAAAACTAATGACCGATAAAACAACAGTCCAAACAAGTCCTTGCAGCAGAACTTCAACATGCAGCCAGGAGAAAGATGTAAACATTGCGTCCTCCTAGAGATTGGTGCCAAGACGGCGTTTGCGAGGGAAAAAGCCCAGCGCAAGAAGCTTGAACAGGCCGCGCATAAGAAACGAGAGCAGCAGATAAATCACGAGAATGACCAGATAGACTTCAAACGATCGGAAGGTTATCGATTGTATCCGCGCTGCTGCACCCGTGAGTTCTTCCGCAGAAATCTGGGACGCCACACTTGTTGCCAGCATCAGTAGAACATATTGGCTAACCAGCGATGGATAGACGCGCTCCAGCGCTGGCGGGAGCATCACGCCAGCCAGCATTTGCAAGCGGCTCAAACCAAGCGTGTCGGCAGCTTCCAACTGCCCCTTATTGATTGACTGCAAACCCGCACGGATGATCTCGCTGGAATAGGCACCAACATTGATGGTCAGACCGATCAACGCGGAAGCTTGCGCAGAGAACTTCAGACCCAGAGAAGACAGCCCGAAATACACCAAAAACAGCTGGATAAGCAGCGGCGTGTTGCGGATGGCCTCAACATATATCGCCACGATAATCCGCAAGAAGCGATATTTGCTGATGCTGGCTATGGCGCAAAGCGTACCCAACAGAAACCCTAAGAACGTCACGATCAGCGACATTTTTATTGTTTCGATTGTGCCTTGCAGCAGCAATGGCCAATATTTTTCAAGGAAAGCAAAGCTGAACTCATACTTCATGCGCAAACAACCCTATGCGCAAAGAAGCCCTGATCCTCAGCAAGAATGACAGCCGATCCTATGTCGCGCACGAGCGCTGACTTTTTCATAGCCGTCAGAAAACAAGCGCACGCGAGACGCGTTCGCATCATTTGATATGCGTTCATGTTTATTCCTCCCAAGCACAATTCACCTCACCTGATTAACAGGCCTCCTGGAGATGAACTCTGCCTTACACACGGATCTAAACGCATCTTATGTCATATGTCAACATAGCTAGTATTATTATGTTTTTTACGCCGAGCCGCTCAACTCAACTGTTATCAACGCCACTTGTGCGCAGCCGGTACCGATTAGAAAGAAGCGCTAACGCATTTTTTCGCTTTGCGAACATTAAATAAAAAATCTAAAATCAATTTCGCTGCACATCAAATGCCCTGCTATCATGGATCCAAACTTAATGCGCTGCACCCGAATGATGACAAATCTGGGTAATTATCAGCTCAGCAGCATTCTTATTTCGCCAGTCAACTCCACAATTGAAGCAACAATTATATTCATTCACGGTGCCAGCTGCAGCCTTTTGGATCCATATTTTACGTTCTCGGACCTATGCCTGCAAAACATGCAAATGCTTTTTGTAGACCGGCCAGGACATGGACAATCCGAACAGGGACCTGCTGAAAATATTCGCCCGGATGCGCAAGCAGATGCCATAGCCAGACTTATGCAGATACGCGGTATCGATAATGCAATCATCGTAGGCCACTCTTACGGTGGAGCGGTCGCAGCTGCATTGGCTGTTCGTCATCCTGAACGAGTAGTAGGCTTGATTTTACTCTCGCCGGCTGCCTATCCGTGGGTTGGCGGTATTTCCTGGTACAACAATGTGGCTCAGCTGCCTGTCATTGGAACATTATTCAGCCTGGTGATAGCGCCAACGATTGGAATTCTGAGCCTGAAAACGGCCATGAAGTCGGTTTTCACGCCGAATAAATACCCGACTGGCTACATCTGCAGGACAAAGGCATGGCAAGCATTGCGGCCCCGCTCCTTCCGACATAATGCACGGGAACTCGGAGCATTATGTGAATGGGCTGAAACTGCTCATGAAAAATACAAACAGATCCTTGCGCCCACAATTATAATCACCGGCCACACCGATAATATTGTTTCGCCTGATGTACATGCGCGACGACTAGCAAAAGACATTACCCTGTCAGAACTTTATGTGATCAAAGGTATGGGGCACAAATCTGACTATGTGGCACGCAATCTTGTGACCTCAGCCATTGAGAAGGTTGCGGGGCGAGACATAGATTTGAGTGTTGTAGCGAAGCAAGTGGAGCGTCAGATTGTAGATGAGGCAAAAGAAGAAAAAGGGCCGGTTTGAAACCGGCCCCATTCCGGAAATTATGATGCTGGCAAAATAGCCACATCGCGCATATTGCTTTCCAGTTTCTCAACGGTGCCTATCTTCGAGGCAGCGCCAGTTTCGAGATTTACAGTGTAAATCGTGTTGTCACCGACAAGGTAAGCCATATTCTTACCTTCTGCCATTCCATGGATATCGAAAGCGTAAATCTCCGGACTTCCCTCGATTTCAAGCTTGCCGATTGTTTTCAGCGTTCCATCATTCGGCTTTGTCTGCTGCACGAGCGTTTTGTTGCCAGCATCGATATTGAACATGGCTGTCTTTTCAGGCTTACCGATTGAATTGGTGTAAGCAGCAGCCACAATTTTGCTTTCAGTGCCCTCGCCAGCATCACCCTTTTCATAGGCCAGCTTGCCATCGACCGTTACTTCACCAGTATCGGGGTGAACGCGATGATTTGTCGTGCCAGTCATGAAACGAAGCCGATCAGCCATTGGATTGAAATCAACAACGACAGCCTGCCCTCCAGCCATTGGCAACATCGTATTCATTTTGGCGATTTCTGTTGTCACTCCACTTTCGAGGTTGATTGCGACGATACGATGATCCCCCGTAACGCCGACAACAGTCTTATCGACAGGTCGAAAATCGATTCCAACCAGATTTTCAACACCATCAACTTCCAGTGTCTTCGTGATTTTGCCGTCATCTGTGTCAAACATCACAAGCGTCTTGTCACCGACCAGGCCAAGAGCAGGTGCGGCTATGCCATGAATAATCGAAACTCCAAGAATTGTGGATGTAGCCAGTGCCAGTTGAATGATACGCATCATTGTTCTCCTCTGTTTCGCTTTTCGAAGCTGCCGTTTAAGTCGTGGGTTTCAGCGCCTCTGATTATCAGACACATGGGAACGCCGGTTTGGATGCAGTGGAGAAAAATAAAATTTCCAATGCATCTGTTTGCGTGTTTCCTGCGTATATGAATTAGGGCTAATCTGTCGAACGGATGAGGAGATGCGTGGAATGGGTGGGCAAACGGATGAACTGGCAAAGGCGATTGCAGCCTGCGTGCGGCGTGATCGTTCAGGGCTCCGCGCTATATTTGATCAGGAATCAGGACGATTGCTGGCTGTTGCGCACCGCATTCTTCGCCGCCGCGAACTTGCCGAAGAGGTTTTGCAGGAAGCTCTCATTCGTATCTGGACTCATGCCCATCAATATGCGCCCGATCAGGGCTCTGCCAAAGGCTGGATTTATGCGATTGTGCGCAACCGTGCCTTGAATGCTCTGCGCGATGGTAAACGTGAGCAAACAGTTGATGATGTTGACGCTTTAAACGAAACTGAGCGTTCAAATGAAATTCTGACGGCGTGGCATCAGCTTGATCAAACAAGCCAGCTAAAGGAATGTCTCGACGCTCTCGACAAAGACAAGCGGGATGGAATCCTCATGGCATATGTCGGAGGTTACACGCATGGTGAAATCGCCGGCAGATTACAAACACCGTTGGGAACCGCAAAATCCTGGGTAAGACGAGGTCTGAGCGCATTGCGGGCATGTATGACATGATAAAATCATTCGATAATATCCCAGAAGTTGCCGACGAGTACGTGCTCGGTCTACTTAATCCAGACGAAGTCCTTCACGTCGAAGCCGAAATTATCCGCAATGAGGAGCTAAAACAGGCAATTGCCCGCAGTCGTGAACGATTTTTGGAGCTGGATACATCCATAACACCGATGACCGTTGATGAACGCGGCTGGGAAACTGTTCAAAATCAGCTTTCTGATGGTAGTATCCCTCTGATAACGCCTGCCAGAATTGCCAACGATAATAACTTTGTTGCTAATCGCTGGCGATTTGCTGCGCTCTCAGCATCTGCCGCATCTATCCTGCTTGCTGTCGGTCTCGGATGGTCGCTCACGAGAACAATTGAGCCGGTCGTCATTGCTGTTTTGCTGGATGATAATGGAGGCGTTCAGGCCATCGTTGAAGATTTTGGCAATGAAAATGCCCGCGTGCGGCTATTAAACAATGTCGAAATTCCATCAGGTAAAACCATTCAGGTCTGGACACTTCCGTCACAGGACATGGGTCCTGTCTCAATGGGTTTGCTTGAAGGTGCGCAATCCGCCGAGCTGAAGGCACCAGATCTACCGTTGCCGCGTGGCGAACAACTCTATGAACTCACGCTAGAGCCTGCTGGCGGTTCGCCCACAGGGCGGCCAACTGGACCGATTCTTTCCAAAGGATTCGCAAAAATCCCGCTATAAACGCAATCCAACTAACACTAACACGTCTCTCGCGAATTCGAATTCACGAGCATGTGTCTTCTTTTAAGGCATTTAAACTTTCGTCGAACCGGCTATCTCGTGCCATTCGGTTACATTGCTAAAATATGTTTGCAAAGGAACCCATCATAAAAGTTAAAGTCTTTTGTAGTCACCCGCACATCTGGTTCTCTGGAAAAAGATTTGAAATTCGGCAACCCGTTCAGTGTTCGGCAAATGCCAGAGTGAGGATTCGGTCTTCGGTCATCTCGCTTCGCTCAAGCATGCCGGCCAATCTGCCTTTCGAGAGGATAGCTACTCGATCACATAGCGCTAAGATTTCTGGTACTTCCGACGAGGCCATCAGCACAGTTAATCCATTCTCCGCAGCCTCAGAGATGATTGTGTAAATATCGGCTTTAGCGCCAACGTCAACGCCGTGGGTAGGCTCATCCAGAAGAAGAATACGTGGCTCCGTCAGAAGGGCTCGTGCGAAAATAACCTTCTGCTGGTTGCCACCCGACAATGTAGCAATAGGCTGTAGATCGTTCACCATACGAATACCCAGACTGCGCGTAAAGCCAGCCATTCGGGCCGCTTCGCCACGCCGGTCCGAAAATATGCTTCCTGCGAACCTGCGCATGCTCGATATTGCGGCGTTGGCACGAACGCTGTGTTGCGGGAGAATTCCGGCAGTCTTTCGGCCCTCCGGTACGAGAGCCACACCGCTTCTGACAGCGTCGCTCGAGCTTTTGGGCGAATACGTGGCCCCAGAAAGTTCGATCTTTCCGCTAACGAGAGGTTTGACGCCATGAATCAAATCAAGCAATTCGGTCCGGCCAGCTCCCACGAGTCCGAAAAGACCTACTATCTCTCCTTTGTGGACCGAAATATCAACATCTCGAACAAGGCTGCCATCGGACACTGAGTTCAAGGATATGGCGACGTGAGTTCGGTCAATCGCCCGTGGTCGATACGCATAAATCGCGGGCTTGCCCGTCATATCGGTAATAAGTTGTTCTCGTGTGGTCTTCTGCGGGATACGTTCGCTAACAATGGAGCCATTACGCAGGACAACAAGTCTGTCGCAAAGAGTCAGAGCCTCCTCAAGCCGATGCGTGATGAAAATTATGGCAGTGCCAGCTGCTCGTGCAGCGCGCACATACAAGACGAAACTCTCAACCTCATGCGGCGTAAGAGAAGACGTTGGTTCGTCAAGAATTAGAAGTCGAGGGTTTCGCGCGGCAGCTTTGGCAATTTCAACAAGCTGCTGTTCACCGGCACGCATTGATCCTGCATCCTTAGAGGGGTCGATGTGGCCAGCACCAATCCGTTCGAGAAGCGCTTGAGAAGCCGCTTTCATTGCTCGGAAGTCAACAAAGCCCCGCTTTTTTGGGAAGCGTCCAAGATGGAGGTTTTCCGCAACAGACAGGGCTCCAACCACCGATAGCTCCTGATGAACGAAGCTGATCCCCGCATCAATGCCATCGCTGACGGTCTTAAAATCAATAGCGTTTCCGGCTAGTTCGATGGATCCAGTGTCGGCGACGAGCCCTCCAGAGAGAATATGCATAAGAGTTGACTTGCCAGCGCCATTCTCACCCAGTAGCCCGACGACCTCACCAGGGTAGAGGTCAAGGTCCACCGAATGTAGGACTGGGTTCCCGGCAAAGGCCTTGGCGACCGCGCGTGCACGCACGAGCGGATCACCTTTCATGCCGGGATGAACGGATGCTGCAGGTGCGCCGATCATCGAATTGCTGCTCTCACTTCACATCTTCTGGTTTCAAGAGTTTTCCTTCAACAGGGATCACCTTAGAAGGAGGCTGAACTCCAGCGACAAGGTAGTTATAAAGCAACACGCTTGCATCGATAGCCTGCTGATACGGAGCCTGATCAAGAAGACCTACCATCTCGCCTGTCTTCAAGTAGGTAATGTTGTCGGGAGTGTGATCGAAGCCAATCACCCCAAGTTTACCGGTCAAACCAAGGTCCTTGACCGCTTTGGCTGCGCCGAACGGCCCGCCAGCCGTGACGTATACCATTGAAAGTTGAGGGTTCGAAGTGACCATGTTTTGTACGATTGAATAGGCTTCTTCAGCCTTGTCCTTGTTTTCGAACGGCCCAACGATCTTGATGTCAGGCGCATTAGCCTTAATGTAGTCGAGTGCACCATTCATTCGCTCGGTGTGCTGTGTGGCACCGAAGTAGCCAGTAATCACACCTAGCTCACCTTTGCCGCCCATCTTCTCTACAATGAATTCGCCAATCTGCTTTCCTGCGGCAGTTGCATTCTGTCCAATGAATGCGAGGCGTTGCGACGGCTTACTGCCCTCAGCCACGATGTTGAAAACGGGCACGCCCGACTCTGTTGCCTCGTCGATGATGCGGGACGTGCCGTCAAAGATCGGCACTACAACGATACCGTTGTATTCTTTTGCAAGCGCCCCTTCTATGCCCGCGACGACAGCCTCCGCAGAGAGCGTGTTGCCCAGGTCTACGAAATCAACTTTCGCATTATACTTGGAGAGATACTCGTTGGCGGCCTTGGCCCCTTGTGTGACGGGCGTCCAGAAAGGATTGTTCTGAAACGAAAGGAATGCGATCTTGATCGGACCCTTGTTATTTTCGACCGCCGCAACTGATCCACCATTCGGAGCATCCTGAGCATGGGCCGACATTGAGATTGATAGCACTGCAAGTGCCACGCCAGCGGCAGCTTTTATTGATTTCCAGTTCATTACATTCTCCTCCGTTGAACTGTGGAATTAATCGTCGTCGCTACCGCGCTGCAGGCCGTCCAGGCCAACCGCGAGGATGATTACCAGACCCTTAGTCACAACCTGCCAATAGGCCGAGATGCCGAGAAGCACGAATGCGTTGTTTAGGACCGCCATCAGAAGAGCACCGATGATGACGCCAATGATCGAGCCCCGGCCACCGCTAAGGGCTGTCCCTCCAAGAATAACCGCAGCGATGACATCGAGCTCGTAGCCAAGTCCGAGATTAGGGTCGGCGCTCGCAAGGTTACCTGATAGTATCAGCCCTCCCAGGCCGGCTAAGGTTCCGCAGAGCGTGAACACGAACAAGCGTGTGCGCTTCAAGTTGACACCGGCCAGGCGAGCAGCCTTGGGATTATCGCCGATTGCGTAAATTTCGCGGCCGATCACTGTACGCCCGGCAAAGATGTGGACGACAATGGCAAGCAGAATCATAAGAAGCAGTGATATTGGGACACCATACAGCCTTCCAGCGCCGATGAATTCTGCTAAACCTCCGACTTCGACAGGAATCCCGCCGGTCATGAGCAGTGCAATGCCCCTAGCTACAGAAAGTGTACCGAGGGTTGCTATAAACGGGTTAATTCGGAACTTCGTGTAAAGTAGCCCGTTCACCAACCCGCAAAGCAGTCCGGTCAGAATGCCAGAAATCAGGCCGATGCTTTCAACGCCAGTATCACGAGTGACCACGGCGGCAACGACTGCAGATAGGCCGATAACTGCCCCTACCGAAAGATCAATGCCCCGAGCAATGATCACGAGAGCTTGCCCGAGCGCAACGATAGCGACGACTGAAGCCTGTCGTCCTATGTTTAGGAGATTGCGCGGCGCGAGAAAGTAGTCGCTGGCAAAAGCTAGATAGACCGAAACTACGAGCAGCATCAGAAGAACTGATGCCTCGCGGTGCCTTCCAAGCTGTCTGATTAATGCTCCTCCCTGCATGCTATCACCGCCTCCGCAATAATAGTTGCCGCATTTTCTCAAGCGCAAACGGTGCAGCCTTGACGATTAAGCGATCGAGAACCCGGGTCCCAAACAAAATACCCACTGATGCCTCCCACAGTGTCTATAGTGGGCAAACAACTAATCATAAACTTGAGCAGTGTCTAGAGTGAGCGCTAACAAATTATGATGTGGATGATTTATTGACGGTACATAATGATACAAATAAGTAGTTTTAACATTCGTATTTATTGGATAAATTATTGAATTATCGCTTCAATATGTGAGATTTGGCAGGATTCATCAATTCGTCAATAACCGATGACAGTAACCTGTGATCTGGAGAGCCATTATCAAACACCTAGAAACGGTTTCTGATGACCTGGGTGATGATCTAATCTTTCTTAGTGTAGGTTAACCCAGTCGATCGACTTAAATAGTGGGGCAGTAAATTAGTGAAATCGAGCGGTCCGATTGTCGGGATCAGAACCCGTCGCTTTTGTCGAAACTATGCTGCCGGAGCGCTGGCAGGCGTCTGGCCCCCACAAAATGGGCCAGCGTCAACACCAACAGTGGCAAGTCGACCGAGCATGCACTAACAGTAAACACGGATCACCCGATGGGGCAGACCGCCCGGTCGAAGCTCTTGAAATAATCAAGGCGCCAATAAATTTTCTGGCTCAAACGCGACCTTCCACCGGTCAGCAAATGAATAACCCCATCTTGAGATAGGATTACAAAAAACGGCTCGCTCGCCAACGCTTGATTAGATGTGCGTCGATAACTGAGATTTTTTTGTAGCGTACATTTTCACTGAGTATTTGATGTTGTCGCGATTAGCTCCCAATGTGCTTGTAGTGCAAAGGTTTATTTTGTGAAAAATAGCGCTTCAATAAGATTTTTGTTGCAGAAAATCGATTTTTCCAGCAAGCTAAGTGAGCTTTTTGGGAGGAGCTATGACAAAGAATATAATTCTGGTGGATCCGTTACCGCGGACTCTGGACCTTATCATGCGTCCGGAAGTCAGGTCACGACTTGAGGCGCTGGGCGAGCTTGTGATCAGTGAAGACAAGCCGATGGATGTCGATACAATTGAGCGCTACTTGCCGGATACTGTGCTTCTGATAGGACAGACTGCCATGCCCAAAGAGCGGCTTGATCGTGCACCCAAGCTCAAAGGCATCTTCAATGTCGAAACGAATTTTCTGCCCAATATTGATTATCAGGCCTGCGTAGAGCGTGGCATATGGGTGCTGACACCTGCTTCAGCCTTTGCTGGTCCGGTTGCTGAATCAGCTCTCGCGATGGCGCTTGATCTGGCGCGCGGAATTACCATAGCCGACCGGGAAATGCGTGCTGGCATAGAGCAGTATGGTCTTGAGGGCAATGTTGATACCGTACGCTTTATGGGGGCAACGGTTGGGATTATCGGCTTTGGCGATCTTGGACGACAGTTTCGTGATCTCATTCGTCCTTTCCGCAACAAAACACTGGTTTATGATCCGTGGTTGCCGACTGAAATTATCGAGCGCGCAAATTGTACTCCGGCATCCCTTGACCAGGTCGTAAAGGAGAGCCAGTTCATTCTGGTTTTTGCAAGTGTGACCAGCGAAAATCAGGGGCTGATTGGTGCGCGCGAATTTGCAATGATGCAAAAGGGCGCAAAGTTTCTGCTAATGAGCCGGGCTGCGGTTGTGGATTTTCCGGCCATGCTGGAGGCAGTTAAATCGGGACGTATTCAGGCCGCGACCGATGTTTTCCCGGATGAACCTGTAGCATTCGGTGATCCGGTACGTTCTATCGAAGGGCTTCTGCTTTCCGCGCATCGTACGGGCGGAACGCGTGATGCATTTTACGAAATCGGTTCAATGACTGTCGCAGACGCTGAACTGATCATGAAAGGTTTGCCGCCACAATTGTGCCGCCGGGCTGATCCGGCAACGGCTGCGAAACTCCGGTCCAAGCCGGTGACGATATCATAACATAAAAACAAGTCTGCCAATATTTTCACGTTCTATGGAGGATAATGAACATGAAAGCCGGTAAAACTTTATTATTGTCAGCCGTTTTTGCGGTCGGTGCATTCATAAATGCATCTGCCGTGCAGGCAGCTGATTATGCTGTTATTCTGAAAACTCTGTCCAATCCATTCTGGCAATCGATGAAGCAGGGTGTTGAGGACAAAGCCAAGGAGCTGGGCGTCGAGGTGGATATTTTTGCCTCTCCGACCGAAGATGATACGCAGGCGCAGTTGCAGCTTTTCGAGGATGTGTTGAACCGCGATTATAAGGCAATTATGTTTGCCCCTATCTCTCCGGTTAATCTGGTCCAGCCAGCAGCTCAAGCCTATAAAAAGAACATTCCGCTGATCAATATTGATGAAAAGGTCGATCTTGCGGCTCTCAAGCAGGCGGGTGCCAATATTCAGGCTTTCATCACCACCGATAATAAGGCGGTTGGTGCAAATGGTGCTCATTTCATCATCGAAAAGCTTGGTGCTGATGGTGGTGAAGTCGCGATTATAGAAGGTAAGGCTGGCGTTGCATCGGGTGAAGATCGTAAAGCCGGTGCTACTGATGCTTTCAGCAAAGCATCCAATATCAAGCTGGTTGCAAGTCAGCCTGCCGATTGGGATCGCCTGAAGGCGCTTGATGTCGCAGCCAATATTCTGCAGTCCTCACCTAATCTGAAAGCTTTCTATTGTGCCAATGACACAATGGCGCTGGGCGTAGTGCAGGCCGTGCAGAATGCTGGCAAAACGGGAGAGGTGATTGTTGTGGGAACAGATGGTGCGCCGGAAGCGCGCGAATCTGTTCAGGCTGGACGTCTTGATGCGACGGTTGCACAGAACCCTGCCACAATCGGCGCAGATGCATTGGTTGCCGCTGTTGAAGCTGTCAAATCCGGCAAGCTGATTGCGCCGGATGCAGATGCACCTCAGGTCAATATTGAATCTGTGCTGGTGACCAAACAGTAAGAAAAATCGGGTGCGGTTAGAGCTTTTCCAGCAAAACGCGAAAAGTGAAAAGTTCTACCGTATCCTTTTCCTAACTCATCGTTGACCGGGGAGGGTTTCATGCCGAATTCTGGCCACGAATTGCCATATCCTCTTATTGAGATGCGCAATATTGCCAAATCGTTTGGTGGTATTCAGGCGTTGAAGGGCGTTGATCTCGATATTCATCCCGGTGAGGTGCATGTGCTGCTCGGCGAAAACGGCGCTGGCAAATCCACTCTCATGAAGGTTTTGTCGGGTGTGTTCGCGCCGACCAGCGGTGAAATCACCATTGATGGCCAAACACATACGCGTCTTACGCCGGGGCAAGCAGCTCAGTCTGGCATTTCGATTATCTATCAGGAACTCAGTATCATCGACGAGCTGTCAGCACTCGAAAATCTGTTTGTCGGTAATTTGCCGGTTAAACGCAGGCTTCTGTTGACGAGCATCGACTGGAAACTGATGCGTGCGCGTGCGCAAGCCATTCTTGCCCGGCTGAAGATCAATATCAATTTGGATCGTCCGGCTGGTGATCTGCCGATTGCCCATAAACAAATTCTCGAAATTGCCAAAGCTTTGATGGGGAATGTCAGAGTTCTGGTGATGGACGAGCCAACATCCTCACTGACCCGTGTTGAAATTCAGAGCCTTCTGCAACTGGTGAACCAGCTTCGTGAGGAAGGCATGGCGGTACTGTTCATCTCGCACAAGTTCGATGAAGTGCGCCAGATTGGTGACCGCTTTACGGTGCTTAAAGATGGTAGCTCCAATGGCACGGGTATGATCGCAGATTATACAAATGATGAGCTGGTTCAGATGATGGTTGGCCGTGCGCTGATACATAATTACACAAATCCGGCGCTGGATGATGCGTCGCCGGTTGTTCTGAAAGTCAGCAACGTTACTTCCGCCTCCAATGATCGCGTTCGGGACGTGAGTTTTGAAGTGCGTCATGGCGAAGTGTTTGGCTTTGCCGGTCTGATAGGTTCAGGCCGCACGGAACTGATGGAGTGCCTGTTTGGTGCAGATAAACGTGCTTCTGGTAAAATTGAACTCAATGGCCGCGATGTTACGCCCCGGTCCCCGTCTCAGGCTCTGAAAAATGGAATGGCTTTCATTACTGAGAACCGCAGAAAAACGGGTTTCTTTCAGAATTTTTCCATACTTGAAAACATAGTCCTTTCCAAGCGCGTGAAAGATGCTCCTCTGGATGGCATGGGTGCCGTTGTCAGCAAGCGCGATGACCGACGACTTGCCGAGATCGAACGTAAAAAACTCAATGTGAAAAGCTCATCCGTCGATCAGATGGTAACTGAGCTTTCTGGCGGCAACCAACAAAAGGTGATTGTCGCCAAGTGGATGGCGACCGAACCTGACTTGATCATCTTTGACGAGCCGACGCGCGGTATCGATGTCGGTGCCAAAGCGGAAATCTACGCAATCATCCGGCAACTGGCCTTGCAGGGCAAAGCAATCATCGTGGTTTCGTCAGAGCTCGCAGAAGTGCTTGGGGTCTGTGACCGCATTGCAGTTTACCGCGATGGCAGCATCGCGACCATCGTTGATGGGCACAACGCAAATGAAGAAATCCTTTTAAGCCACGCTATCGGTGGAGCAGCATCATGAAAAAGTTTCAGGAGAACTGGGACAGATACGGCACACTGTGCATTCTGGTTGTTATTCTCGTTCTGTTTAGTGTCCTTTCGCCTGAGTACTTTCTGCGTCGGCAGAATCTTGTCCAGATCATGCTGCAAAGCTCGATCACGATCTTGCTAGCGCTGGGCGAGTTTTTCCCGATCCTGATCGCGGGAATTGATCTGTCGGTCGGTTCCATTCTGGCATTGGCGGGTATTGTGACTGGCAAACTGCTGCTTGCAGGTCTTGATCCCTATAGCGCGGCGCTGATCGGTGGTGCTGGCGTTGGCTTGACGCTCGGCGCATTCAATGGCCTTCTGGTCAATTTTACCGGACTACATCCGTTTATTATCACCTTGGGAACAAACGCCATTTTCCGCGGCGTAACGCTGATTATCTCCGGTGCAAGTCCGGTTTTTGGCTTCCCCTACAGCTTCACTGAAACCTTTGCAGGCACGATCTTGTGGGTTCCTGTCCCCGTTATCGTTGCTTTTGGTATGGCCGCAATCCTTTGGTATTTAACGCAGCAGACAAGGCTTGGCCGAAATATCTATGCTATTGGCGGTAATCGTGAAGCTGCGTTTTTCTCCGGTATCAACGTTAAAAAACATACGCTGATCGTATTTATGATTTCCGGTCTTTGTGCGGGTCTTGCGGGTGTATTAAGCACGGCCCGTCTTGGTGCGGCCGAACCCGCAGCCGGTACGGGTTTTGAAACTTTCGCCATTGCGTCCGCGATTATTGGTGGAACCAGTTTCTTTGGTGGCAAGGGCCGTATTCCTTCTGTTGTGATCGGCGGGCTTATCATTGGTACGATCAGCAATGGTCTTAATCTGATGCGGGTGCCGACATTCTATCAATTGGTTGTCATGGGCGGCCTGATCATTGTAGCGGTTACCCTTGATCGTTTGATTGCCACCAGAAAGTAACAGGAGCGATTGCCTGCCAACATGACACGACAATCCCCGCCAAAGGCTAAAAAGCTGGCCCCGCCAAAGACCGCAAAGCCTGTGACTATTCAGGATGTGGCGAAATATGCAGGCGTCGCACCGAGCACTGTTTCCAATGTGCTGACCGGACGTAAATTCGTTCATCAGGATTTGCGAAAAACGGTACTCGAAGCCGTTGCTAAGATGAACTACAAACCGAACTTCGTCGCTTCCAGCCTGCGGCAGGGGCGTACGAATTCCATCGGAATTATTGTGCCGGATATAACCAATCCGTTCTTCTCGGAGTTTGTGCAGCGAGCGGGAACGGTTGCGATGCAGGATGGCATGCAGCTTCTGCTCATGAACAGCAATGAATTGTCAGTCACACAGGCAGATCTCATCGATACGCTGATTGCGCGACAGGTGGATGGCTTGATTATCTTTCTCAGTAATGAGGAAATTGCATCCGGTGGCAATTCGCTAATCCGTTCTGTGCCGACTGTTCTGGTGGATCGTGGTGCCGAACTGCCAGATTTTGATACTGTTGCCATTGATAATAGTGCCGCCACCCATGCTGGCACCGCTCATCTTATTGAAATGGGGCATAAGGATATAACATTTCTCGCAACGCGGGACAGTCTGGTTCATATGAACCAGCGCGTTGAGGGCTACAGAAAAGCGATGACCGAGGCTGGGCTCTCGAACCATGTCAAAGTGATTTATGCCGGTGTAACGATAGAAGAGTGCAGGCATTCTTTAGAGCGACAGGTTTTTAGTCAGAAGCCACCGACAGCCTTGTTTGCATCGGCGTATATTGCAACACTTGGTGCTATCAAGGCCGCAAGACAGGCGGGGCTTGAGATACCCCGCGATATATCGCTGTTAGGCTTTGACGACTCGGACTGGATGACAGTGCTCAAGCCAACTATCAGCACGGTCGCACAGCCGATTGATGCGATGGCGGATAGCGCGTGGCAGCTTCTTATGCAGCGTATCGGGGAGCCTGAGCGACCGCTCTCGCATGTGGCGCATATGACGAATATGCGCGTGCGGGAATCTGTGGCTCAACAAATCTCAAAAACCGGAACAGATTGATCGGGAGAAAATTATGCAGAAAATTCGATTGGCTATGATCGGCGGTGGAGAAGGTGCGCTGATCGGAAACGTGCATCGTATTGCAGCACGGATGGATAATGAGTTTGAACTGGTCGCCGGTGATTTCAGTTCCGATCCTGAGCGCAATTTGCGATCTGCCAATGCATTGGGTGTCTCAAATGATCGGGTTTACGATACGGTAGAAGCGCTGATTGAGGGTGAGAAAGCGCGGCCTGATGGTGCGGAGGCGGTCGCTATCGTTACGCCCAATCATTTGCATTTTGATGCCGTCAAAGCCTGCTTGCAGGCGGGATTTCACGTTATTTGCGATAAGCCTGTGACCTCTGCATTAGAGGATGCCGTCGCGCTTGTTGACACTGTACGAAATGCGCCGGGCATGTTTTTCTTGACACATAATTACACCGGGAACGCCATGGTGCGGCAGATGCGCGACATGGTGCTTTCCGGAGAACTGGGCGAGATACGCTTTGTCAATTGCGAGTATGTTCAGGACTGGCTCAGCGAACCTGTCGAACTGCAGGGGTCCAAGGCCGCTGAATGGCGGACCGATCCTCAGAGGGCGGGTGCAGGTGGGGCAATCGGTGATATTGGAACGCATGCCTATAATCTCGCATCTTACGTAACAGGGCTGACGCCGGATAAGCTTTGCGCTGATCTTACTTCGTTTATCAAAGGACGCAGGCTTGATGATAATGCTTCGATTCTGCTGCGTTATGACAATGGTGCAAAAGGGCAATTCTGGATCAGTCAGGTGGCGATCGGCAACGAAAACCGCTTGAATTGCCGCATATTTGGTACCAAAGGCTCACTTGAGTGGTCGCAGGAAGACCCGAACCGCCTTTGGTATTGCAAATCAGGGCAGCCACGCGCCATGCTGACGCGCGCAGGCGCTGGGGCGACCCACGGCAACACGCAATCAGCGCGTGTCCCTCCCGGTCATCCGGAAGGCTTTATGGAAGCCTTTGGTAACATTTATAAGTCGGCTGCCAATGCAATTCGCAGCCATCAGCAGCGCAAGAGCGATCCAAGCAATATTGCATATCCGACAATCGAAGACGGACTTAACGGACTTTATTTCATCGATGCCTGTATCCGCTCCAACGAAGCGGCAAATGGCTGGGTCGATGTCGAAACCTGTGCGAGGGAGAGCGCATAATGAACAGCTACAGCAACCAGATTGGTGTTCATGCCTTGGTATGGACCGGCGATACATCCAAGGCCTCAATTGAACTGGCTGCAAAGCGCAGCATTGAAACGGGTTATGATCTGCTTGAGCTCTCATTGCATGATCTCGATAATCTTGATGTCGATCATGCCCGTTCGGTTTTAAGCGCTTCTGACCTTTCGATTGTGTGCTCGCGTGGATTAGCATTTGATGCCGATGTTTCAAGCGATGACCTGTCTGTCGTTCGCAAAGGTGCGGAACTTCTTCATCATTCGCTGATTGCCACGCATAGCCTTGGCGGAAAACTTTTGACTGGCGCGCTCTATTCGGCGCTCGGGAAGTATGGAAAGCCCGCAAGTGCAAAAGGGCGTGATAATGCTGTTGCTGTTATCAGAGACCTTGCAAGTGAAGCCAACACGCTTGGCGTTACTTTGGGATTAGAAGTGTGCAACCGCTATGAAACCCATCTCGTTAATACGGCAAGGCAAGCCCTGTCACTGGCCGATGATATCGGGGCGGATAACACGGTAATTCACCTCGATACGTATCACATGAATATTGAGGAAGATAACCTCATTCGTCCATTGCACGAAGTGGGTGAGCGGCTCGGATATATCCATATTGGTGAGAACCATCGCGGCTATCTGGGATCAGGACATATCGACTTCACCGGCTTCTTTCATGCCCTTGCTGACATAAAGTATCACGGACCGATTACGTTTGAATCCTTCTCTTCGGCAGTCATCGCAGAAGGGCTTTCTAACGATCTCGCAATCTGGCGTGATACCTGGTCTGATGGGTTTGAACTTGCAAAGCATGCACGTTCTTTTGTCGATACTCATCTCTCGGTGGCATAACACTTCAGTGGTTGCGGCAAGCTATTCAAAACCGTTGGTTCATCTGAACACGTGACCGGACGCGGTCTTCGCTAATGCGTTTAATCGCAGCTTCTCGAAAGACCGCGCATCGTCACATTCTTGTGGAAAATGGGCAACAAGCAAATTACGCCTCCTGATGTCAGACTGTACCGCTTTCACTCTCCGGCAGACCGACTTCGGTCGTATGGTTTGCAGCATCAAGGTTACAGAGAAATCATGCCATGATAATTCGCATTTTGTAGATGAAAATTTACGGGCTCTCACCGACTTGCCTTTCCCAAGGTCATTGCACGAACGTTAGAAACTGGTCAGTCCAAAATTGGCCCCTTTTTCGACAAGTGGTGAAAAAGGCAACACAGCAAATATAGCAAAATTCACCTTTTACCATATGTTCCAACTACCATTACTCATGCTTTCTTTTTCTGTCAGGTCACGAACATAACGTAACCTACTACAACTCATCATCTGTTGATGATTAATTTATCGGCTATTTCCATGATCGACGGAACGTCATCCCCGGGACATATCCAATGGCGGTTTCACATCTTCACCGAGCGGGCAAATATACGGCGTTCTGGACGTGTGTCCGGACAATGCTTCTTTCGCCTCTTTCAACAGAAGCGGGTCGATAATCGCATTCAATCCAGTGGCAGCCATTGCCTTTGCGGCGTGAACCATCGCTTTGTGTGCAGCCGGTGACTTCCCCTGTGCAACAATCTGCCAGGTATGAAACGGGGTACCAATCGCCACTGTCGGTGCGTGAACCTGAACTGTCGGTACAACCCAACTCACATCGCCAATGTCTGTCGAACCAATAAAGGGTTTGCGATTGGTATTTTGTGGCGTGAGGAAGTTGGCGAGTGGCTCATCCGTTACAGGCATTCCGATCGCCTTATATACCGACGCTATGTCTTTCTCGGAGAACGTCTTGCGAATTTCGCCTGCAAACGCACGGTCCTGATCGTCAAAATCAGGCAATCCCAATTCATCCATCGCGCTGAAAAGCGCATTTTCCAACGGCTTATTGTCGAGAGTATTTGAAACGGCACTAACAATTTTCATCTCGACAGTTGTTTCTGTCATCATGGCAGCACCCTGAGCGATCTTGTGCACACGATGAACAAGATCGTTCATATCCTGCAACTCCATTGCGCGGATTGAATAACGAACGCGCGCATGCGCTTGAACGACATTGGGAGCGATACCACCAGTATCGAGAATTGCGGAATGAACACGCGCGTCCGATGGCATATGCTCGCGCATGTAATTGACACCGACACTCATGAGTTCAAGCCCATCAAGCGCGCTTCGCCCAAGGTGCGGAGCTGCGGCGGCATGTGCTGCGCGTCCTTTGAAGGTAAAATCAGCACGCGTATTTGCCAAAGAAAGCGCAGGAGCGACCTCCCAAAAACTGTATGGATGCCATGAGATTGCAATATCGACATCATCAAAAGCGCCAGCACGCACCATAAAGGTTTTGGCAGCACCGCCTTCTTCAGCCGGACAACCATAATAGCGCACACGGCCCGGAATGCCTTTTTCTGCCAGATAATTCTTCAAAGCAATTGCCGCGAGCATTGCACCAGAGCCGAGCAAATTGTGCCCACAGCCATGGCCATGACCGCCCGCCTCTACTGGCCGATGCTCTGAGACGCCAGCTTCCTGACTAAGCCCGGGCAACGCATCATATTCGCCCAAAAATGCAATAACCGGGCCGCCCTCTCCGGCTTCGCCAATGACCGAAGTCGGAATATCTGCAATGCCCTCAACAACCCGAAAACTCTGATGCAGAAGTTCTGCCTTATGCTCGGCCATCGAGCGAACCTCTGTATAACAGACCTCTGGCATTCCCCATACGCGATCATCAATTCGATGAGACGCTCTTTCTGCTCATCGACTTTTTTCCAGAGATATTCATGATTATTTGCATTCATTGTTTGGTCCGATCTCTATTTCTAAAGCTGGGCTACGTCGTCAAAAACAAGTTCATTCGCCGGTGGAACTCTGCCCTCAAACCAGAATGCGGCGGCGGCACGAGACATAGCTGCGCCGTCATGGCCCAGCCCGACTTCGCCCCTCGCTTCACTTGCGAATAGCGTACTTTATGCAACGGCGAAGAGTGAACTGTTGCCCAACTCACCTTCCGCTATTTTTACCGTTGCAGAAGCAATCGTTGCAACGGTTGCGGAGCAAAGACCCGACATCGTCGAGTCTTTACGAAAAATCCCTCCACCGAATATCATTCGGTGACCGCATAAACTCGTGCTATATCGCAACGAACACCGCTAAGCTTAGCTGCGGATTACCAACCTTCTTGCAGAACCGCTTCCAGTGTATCAGCAAAATAGTCAGCGCTTTTTTTGGTGAGACAAAGCGGGGGCTTGATCTTGAAAATGTTCAGATGATCACCGGTCGGCTGCATAATGATACCAAGTTCCAGCAGTCGGTCACATAGAGCCATTGTTTCTTCGGTCGCCGGTTCCAATGAGGTATGATTGCGGACAAATTCCAGCCCCATATAAAGTCCCATGCCATGAACAGCCCCGAGCAAAGGGTATTGCTGTTTAAGTGCCTCAAGCCGCCGTTTGAGATGATCACCAACATTGCGCGCATTGGCCTGAAGTTGCTCATCTTCCATAATGTCGAGAACCGTGTTTCCGACAACAGATGATACCGGACTGCCACCAGCTGATGAGAAGAAGTAACCTTCCTTTTCAAGCGCATCGGCAATTTCTTTGCGCGTTATCACTGCGCCAAGCGGATGCCCATTGCCCATACCTTTGGCGATCGTAATAACGTCTGGCACGACCTGCTGTTCTTCAAAGCCCCAGAAGTGGTGCCCTGTGCGTCCATAGCCAACCTGCACCTCATCAGCGATGCAAAGGCCACCGCGAGCGCGGATTTCCTGATAGACTTTTTTCAAATAGCCTGATGGCAACGGTATTCCGCCTGCATTTCCATAGATCGGCTCACAGATAAAACCTGCAAGCCCCTCGCCTTTCGCGTCAAGCTCCGAGAGTTTGTCTAGAACAGTTCCGATATATTGTTCGGCAGTCATATTCCCGCGATAGGTATTTGGAGAAACGACTGGATGCACCCATGAAGGGCGTGTTCCAAGTGCATTCGGGTTATCAGCCGTTGAGGTGGAAACAGCATCACTCCCGACCGTCCAGCCATGATAGGCTTCCAGCAGCGAGACAATATCGCGATGACCATTCCACGCCCAAGCCAGTCTCAACGCGAGATCATTGGCCTCAGAACCACTATTGACCAGAAAAACGGTGTCCAGCCCTTCCGGTGCCAGTGCGGCAAGCCGTTCTGAAAAATCGGCCACTTCTGAATAGTGGAAGCGTGAATTGGTATTGAGCTTCAGCCATTGCCTGTTCACATTTTCTGCAAGCCGAGGATGGCCGTGACCTATCGTGGTCACGTTGTTGACCATATCCAGATAGGCACGTCCTTCGGTATCAAACAGATGTTCTTTCCAGCCGCGCTCAATCTGAGGCGGATTTTCGTAATAATGCTTTTGCGTGCCAGCAAGGCTTCGATAACGCCGATCGAGCAAGGATGCGGATGCTTTTGAAGATGTTTCGACGGGCAAACCAAGAAATGCGGCTGGCGATGGACAAACGGCCGACCATGCAGAGGACTGCGATGGCTTTGCGAATTGTGGCAGTTCGTCAGATGCCATTTCTGACTGTTGAACGCTGATGACGCCAAAGCCATTCTGTTCATTACGGACTGTGCCGAGCACATCGCCTGGTGCTACAGAATATGCCAGCCCATCGATGATATCTACACCGCTGATGTGCAGATTGAGTTCACCATTGCGCAGAATAAGCATACCATCCGAGAAATAGGCGCGACCTTCAAACGGCGCAACAACCTCTGTTCCGGCAGGAACGCAAACCGCGATATGCAGAGAAAAGCTTTGCGGCTCGGTGCGGCTGTTAACCTGCGTGCGTGTCAGTCGATACTCACCATATCGCGTCAGGCTACTGCCAGCAGATTGAGCTGCTTTGAGCAAAATCTGCTGTTCAATGCCCCTCGTATTCCAGTTCCCAGTTACAAACTCAGGATTATCAATCGACAAATCGACCTGTCGTGCGGTCGATAGATCTATACTCGCAATAATCGACTTTGCATTGACCTGATGCTTGGCTTCAAAAACAATACCCAGCGCACAGAAAATCGCTTTTTCCATTAACTCAAATGGAACAGAAGTGGCAACATCAAAGATAATCCGCTCATGTGCTGCATTGGCAGCAGCATAGCTGTTATCCGGATCAAGCTTGAGTTGCTGATGCGATGCTGCGAGCAATACGCAAGCGCGCGCCACGATCAGCGGCCAAAGGGCGGTAAGCTCTTCCCTGTTTACCGGACAAACTGCATGAAATGCCTTCACGGCTGGCAAGATTGAGAAAGGATCTTTTTCTCCGTGATGCAGCAAAGAAGCACAGGTCGTCGCAAGTTCTGCAACCAGCCAGCTTTTGGTCATATCCCCGAAATCGATCACGGCATAGGGCAGCACAGATCCTGAGAGCTCCCGCCGACCGACAACATTATCATCAGTGATGTCGTGGTGGATCACCTGAACCCGCAAACCGTCTCTCACGGGATCAAGGCGCCGAGTGACGCGGTCCATTGCCGTGAAAATGGATGCGGCGACTGTGCTCGACGCCTCATCCTTTAACAAGAATGGCACCGCAGTTTCAGCATGCATCAGATCCCAAAGAGAACTCCTCAGCGCTCCAGTATGGGAGAAATCAGACAATGAACGTGCGACATTTCCGGCAAGTGCCCCAAGCGCTTCAATTGCGGAGCCACTCAAATAATTGCGTGTTGTCAGTGTCTCGCCTTCGATAAAACTCAACAGGCGAACATGATAGTTTTCCGAACCAACATGAGCAGCACCAATGAGACTGCCGTCGCTACATGGAATGACTTTCGGGAAAACGAAAACGTGGTCTGAGCTGTCTTCCTGCTTTAAAGCCAGATGCTGCAAGATGGCATTCTGGGCTTCAAGCTCAACGCGCGGGTACTCACTACGGCTGATTTTAAGCACATAGCTTTCGCTGCCGATACTAACTTTAAAATTCCTGTCCTGCTGACTACCAAGCTCGCGCAAATCGCCCTTCAGCCCATAAACTGAACCAAGAAGATCTGCCGCATCCTCAATGGTAAGATTGGGGCGAGACAATTCAGCTTTTGAAAAAAGGGATATTTCAGACATGCGAGTTTCCAATAGAAAATGGTAGGATAGATCAGGAGCTGTGATGCGCTTGATAGCAAGCGCATCACAATTCACTCACGGCTCAACGTGTGTTGTATCGGGCGTAGTAACGCTCAATGCGGGACTGAATGAATTCAAACGAGATGGAGAGCATCCAGTAGATCATCGAGGCCGTGATCAGCATTTCGATATGCCGGAACTCGGTCTGGCCCTGCGTTCTTGCGACATACATCAACTCCCAAACACCGATCACCGAAACAAGCGACGAGTCCTTGAGCATGGCGATGAACTGGTTGCCTGTGGGCGGGATGATAATCCGCATCGCCTGGGGCAGAATGACGAGCCACATTGTCTGCGCCGAGCCAAGACCAAGTGCTGTTGCGCCTTCGGTTTGCCCGCGCGGAATGCTCTCAATACCTGCGCGGAAAATTTCCGTCATATAGGCGCCATAGCACAAAGAAAGAGCGAGAATACCGGCAGGGATAGCGCCAATCACATAGCCAATCTGCGGCAGACCGAGATAGATAATGTAAATCTGCATCAGCAGCGGCAGGCCGCGAAAAAGCGACGTGTAAAACGTCGAAAGCCCGTAAATAACGCCGTTTTTGGATAGCTTCGCAATCGCGCCAATAAGCGCGATGACTGTAGCGATCACGATAGAAATCGCAGAGATATAAAGTGTCGTGACGGTTCCCTGTGTGATCAGGAAGCCAATTTTACGAGCGATAAACGAAAATGACAGATCAAACGAATAAAAGAACAGCATCAAAAGCGTAAACAGCTCAACCCAAACCGCTACAATTTGCTGCTTTCTCGAAAGTTTCTTAAGGAGCTTCCAGTTCACAAAAAGGATCAGCGAAATAGCAAATGCTGAAGCGATCTTCGCTGTTGCTGGATTTTCTTTCACCCAGTCTGCGAGTGGGGGAACCACGGAACCCAGCCAGTGTGCACTGATGCCAATTGAATAAAGCGCCACCATAGTAATTGCGAACAAGACAAGGCCGCCAAGCCTGCGCGCTGTATCGGGATAGTTGAGAATGAATCGTCCAAGCATGAACGGTCTCCTTCAATTCGGTGTGCACCCTGTACCGATCGGCTCAATGGATGTCTTTTTGTTCTGGGGGATTAAAGTTGGCAGTAAGAAGAAAAGAGCTTATCCGGCAGACCGTTCGCGCCACTTATCCTGCGCTTGCAGTTTCCAATAGGTGAGTTGCGCAACCGCAAGACCGGCATAGCCGCCTGCCCAGGGAAGACCAAAAGGCTCGAACAGCTTGTAACGATCCGTTTTGCCAAGGATTGCTTCGGAGACCACCTTGCCGCCAATTGCCGTGGTGTTCAGCCCATGACCACCAAATGCGGTGCAATACCAAACGCCATCCGGCATTTTGCCAATCTGGGGCATCAAATGACGCGCATAAGCCATCAAGCCAGACCATGCGAGTTCGGTCTTGAGTTCAGAAAGCTGCGGATAGGTGCTTGTCATTTCACTGCGCAATTCGCGTACGAGACCTCCCGTAGACGCAGCCCGCGTTGTTATGCGGCCACCCCACAAAATACGTCTTCCGCCTTCAATCAGCCGATAGTAATCGCCAGCCCTGCGGCTATCGCCAATCGCTGCCGGTGTTTTAATCGCTTCGCTGATCAGATCGGGGGCTACTTCAGAAACCATTACATAGGTGGCGATTGGCAAATAGGACCGCTGAAGCTTCTTGTTTAACCCACCCGTATAGCCACCGGTCGTAATCACCAGATTTTTGGCGCGGACGGAACCCCGGCTTGTGCGAACAACTTTTTGAGAACCAGAAACATCCATCGCTTGTGCTGCAGAGTTTTCATAAATCCTGCCGCCAAGAAGTTCGATTCCCGCCGCTAGACCGCGTGCATAGTTTAGTGGATGGATGTGAAACGCTTTAGCATCGCGAACGGCCTGATAATAACGGTCAGACTTCAATACGGATTGAACTTCATCACGCGACATATATTCAAGGTCGTAGTTGAAATCTCTTTTTGTTTCCGCGACCTCCGCCTGTAAAGCTGCTGCATCTTCATAGCGCTGAACACTGATCAACCCATGCTTGGGATCAGCAGAGGTAATGTTCAGATCGCGGATTGTTTGGCCTACAAAATCCATACCCTCGACCGAGAGCATGTGAAGCTTTCGAGCGTTAGTTTCACCAGTCGTTGCTGCGATCTTGTCATGACCCGTTGCATATCCGGGGCTGACAAAGCCGCCATTACGACCGGACGCGCCAAAGCCGACATTTTGCGCCTCAAGAATAATAACAGAATGTCCCTGCTTCGCCAGTTCCAGCGCTGTCGTCAGACCTGCAAGTCCCGCGCCAATGATGAGGGTTTCACACTCCTCATTACCAACGAGCGCGGCACGTTCCTTGGTATCGGCCATGGTTCTGAAATAATGCGTATCAGGATAGGACATTTTGTTACCAGCTTCGTTTTATTTCTTTATTTCCGCCTTCATTTCAAATCCCGACCTGCCCCATACGACAAGGCCGGGATTGAAATTATCGGGAACGGCTACGTTCAGTCTTTGCTGTAATCAGCGCCGTACCACTTGGTCGTCAGCGTTGCGAGCGTGCCATCATCCTTCATCTGTTTGATGATTTCACCGATCTTTGCAGTCCATTCCGGATCGTTCTTTTCAGCGATCACAACAAGCGGCTCACGGAATGCATAGCCACCTTCGAGAATACGAACCGGATAACCATTTTTAATGGCTGTCTCTGCGGTCTGTTCCGGTGCGATAACAGCATTGAGACGCACGCCATCTCCAAGACGAAGATCGTCAAACGGCATCATGGAATCTTCAAATGTGCGGACTTCACCCGGTGTCACTTTGTATTCAAACGCCGGAAGATCAGGCGCATCGATTTCAAGACGACGGTTGATGAAATCTTCCGACGTGGTTCCGGTTTCAACGCCAATAATCTTGCCGTTCAGATCATCCGTAGAATGCGCTGGGCTATCCTTATGAACCACATAGACATATGGGCTGTAGTAATAGATGCCAGCAAAATCGATTGCCTGTGCGCGCGCCTTGGTTGGCGTTACCGAGCCAACGCCCACATCGTAACGTCCCTGCCAATGACCACCGGTCAGCGTTGGCCATTCTGGTGTTTCAAAACGGACTTTGACGCCAAGGCGCTTGCCAATTTCATTGGCTACATCAATGTCAAAACCAACGAGTTCATTGTTGTCATCAAGGAAGCCCTGTGGAGGCCAACCGACATTGGTGGCAACAACCATTTCCTTCTTTTCATTGACGCGGTCGAGTGTTGGACCTGCATGTGCCATTCCTGAAACCAGAAACAGCGATGCTGATGCGAGTGCGAAAAATTTGTTCAAGTTACCCTCCGTTGGTGCGGTTATAGTTTTGATAGATCAATGTAGAATTTGGCTGAGGAACAGTTTGGTGCGTTCATGCTGCGGGTTGTCGAAGAACTCGGCTGGCGCATTTTCTTCGACGATCTGCCCCTGATCCATGAAGATCACGCGGTTTGCAACCTGACGGGCAAAGCCCATTTCGTGCGTCACGCAGATCATGGTCATGCCTTCATCAGCGAGGCTCACCATCGTATCAAGCACTTCCTTGACCATTTCCGGATCAAGTGCCGAAGTCGGCTCATCAAACAGCATGACTTTCGGGCTCATGCAGAGCGCACGTGCAATTGCCACACGCTGCTGCTGGCCGCCTGAAAGCTGGCCTGGATATTTATTAGCCTGTTCTGGAATTTTCACGCGCTTCAGATAATGCATGGCGACTTCTTCCGCCTGCTTCTTTGGCATCTTGCGCACCCAGATCGGGGCCAGCGTGCAGTTTTCCAGAATCGTCAAATGCGGGAACAGGTTGAAGTGTTGGAAAACCATGCCAACTTCGCGACGCACTTCATCGATCTTTTTGAGATCATTGGTGAGTTCGATGCCATCAACAATGATCTGGCCCTCCTGATGTTCTTCCAGACGGTTGACGCAACGGATCATGGTTGATTTGCCTGAACCCGATGGTCCGGCCACAACGATGCGTTCGCCACGCATGACTTTCAGATTGATGTCACGCAGCACATGGAACTCACCATACCACTTGTGCATATTCTTGATCTCGATGGCCACTTCGGTCTTCGAGACTTCCAGTTTTGGCCCATCAATTTGAACTTGGGGAGCGGTATTTGTCATCATGTCACCCGTGAGCAATCATGACGTGACGCACGGTGGTGTAATCCTCAAGCGCGTAGATGGACATGTCTTTGCCATAGCCGGACTGCTTCAAGCCACCATGCGGCATCTCATTGGTCAGCATGAAATGCGTATTAATCCATGTGCAGCCATATTGCAGATGCGCGGCAGCCTTGAGACCCTTGCTGATGTCCTTGGTCCAAACTGATGATGCCAAACCATAATCGCTGTCATTGGCCCACGAGATAGCCTGTTCTTCTTCGCTAAAGCGTGTGACAGAGACAACTGGACCGAAGACTTCGCGGCGAACGATTTCGTCCTCCTGCAAAGCTCCGGCAACCACCGTCGGCTCAAAGAAAAAGCCCTTATCACCCGATGGATTGCCACCAGCGGTTATCTCGATATGTGCATTCTCACGCGCGCGCGCCACGAAACTCTCAACCCGATCACGCTGGCGACGCGATATAAGAGGCCCCATTTCATTCTGCGCATCATCTTCCAGATTGAAACGAATGCTGGAAACCGCACCCGATAAATCCGCGACAAGGCGATCATAAATGCGCGCATCAGCATAAATGCGACAAGCAGCGGTGCAGTCCTGACCGGCATTGTAAAATCCGAATGTCTTAATGCCCTGAACGACTGCATCAATATCGGCGTCTGCCATCACGATGACTGGTGCTTTACCACCCAACTCAAGGTGCGTTCGCTTCACCGATTTAGCCGCAGCCTGCAAAACCTTCTTGCCCGTCGCAACATCGCCTGTGATCGAAACCATGTTTATCGAGGGATGATTGATGAGCGCATTACCGACAGTTTCACCGCGGCCAAGAACGACATTCACAACACCCGACGGTAGAATATCGGCCATAACCTTTGCCATTTTCAGTGCGGTCAGAGGCGTCTGTTCCGATGGTTTGAAAACAACCGTGTTGCCACCAGCAATTGCAGGTGCAAGCTTCCAGGCCATCATCATCAACGGATAGTTCCACGGCGCAATCGATCCAACGATGCCAACAGGATCGCGACGGATCATCGATGTGTGACCGGGGATATATTCAGCAGCAAGCGGTCCCTGCATATTGCGGACAGCACCTGCAAAGTAACGGTAGCAATCAACAACTGCGGGAATTTCGTCGTTAAGAACCGCGTGATACGGCTTGCCGCAATTGAGCGCTTCCAGCGCCGCGAAACCTTCCGCATCTTTTTCAACAGCATCAGCGATTTTGAGCAGATATCCGGAGCGCTCGGCAGGCGTTGTTCGGGACCATGATTGAAATGCTTTTTCAGCAGCTTCAACAGCCTTATCGACCTGCCCCAACGAAGCTTCTGGCAAATTCAGAACGACATCTCCGGTTTTCGGATTGAGAACAAGTTCTTCATTCTCTGTTCCCAGCTCAAACTGCGAGCCGATAAGCATTTCAGAATTCATTACAGTCTCCGGCAGAAATTATGTCTGCTTTCGTTGCTCATTCATGACAAAAAAAGTCGTAGAGGCTAAGAAAAGCAAAACAGATGTTGGGCTAGATACAAAACCGCACAGAACACCAGCTGCTTCATCTGTTAAAAGCGAAGCATGAAGTCAGAGTAGGTTTTGGCATTATCAAAAAGCGCGTCTGAGCAGCGATGAAGACGCCTAGTTGCAACTCACAAAATTAGCTGAGCCGCACATAGAAAACATGATCGCATTCTTCTCTCCCTTTGGCCGTTTTCGGCTTTTCGTTCCTTGAAGATGAAGTTATCCGAATGACCAACATTCGCAAATTCATTTATTAGAAAGCAGGTATCGGTTTTTCCGATTGGTTCGAGCAATCAGCAACTCACAACGTACAGTTCGTTAAATTATTTTTTAGAAACAAAGACTTGAGTAAATGCGATTTTTCTTAAAACGGGTTTAACGCTGCCTACCAGACCGCGCAGCTTCTGCAATTCCGATGAAATCACGTGCTGACTGTGGAAGACTCGAGCCTTTTCGCCAAACCATACCTATCTGTACGATTGGCAAAGACCCCGACACATCCCGGCTTTCAATCCGGTCACCTTCAAGCGACCACGGGCGATAGACAAGATCAGGAAGAAGCGCGACGCCAGCACCCGTCGCCACAAGGCTGCGCACCGCTTCGACAGAACGGGTTCTGAAGGCCACATGCGGTCTCGCGCCGAGTGCAGCAAGAAGCTTGCCTGTGTTCTCCTCAATTTCATCGACCGTGAGCATAATCAACGGCTCTTTGGCGACGTCATCAATTGAAATTCCGTCAACGGAAATAAGCGAATGCCCCAAAGGCAGCCACAACCGATAAGGCGACGTTTCGAGAATTTCGGCATGAAGTGCCATACGGTCGCGCAAGCTGGAAATCACCACTACAGCCACATCAAGCTCGCCACCAATGAGCAGATGCTCCAGATAAGAGCCGTTGTCTTCAATGGCGCTGACTTCCACATCAGGAAAAGCACGACGATAGCGTGCCAGCAAATCGGACAGCACATAGCCCGCAACAAGTGATGTAACGCCAATATTCAGCGTCCGCTTTTCCGTCACCTGCTTACTTAAAATCGAACGCCTTGCATCAGAAACATCCGCCAAGATTTTTGTCGCATGGCGCATAAACTGATGGCCGCTATGGGTAACAATCAACCCACGCGGATGCCGCTCGAACAATGTCACATTGAGATCGGCTTCAAGCTCTTTGATCGCCTCAGTAATTGACGACTGCGAAATTGACAGAGTTTGCGCAGCACGTGTAACCGAACCCTGCTCAGCGCATGCGATAAAATAACGTAATTGTCTGAGCGTGAACATGGGCGAAGACCGGCATTCTGGAAGCGGCGCGACAGTCGGGCCAATTCATCTATGAACTTCAACTCTTAACGCCAATACTGAAAAGTGCAAATGGCTCAAGCCATCTTTTGCTCCTTCTCGAGTGGACGTACGTTTTGAAGAGCCGGTTAAAGATACACTTCACTGGCCTTAAATAAGCTGCCAAGTGCTCATCCTTTGTGAAGCTGTCTCAGCGCAAACGATCAACGAGCACCACGCACAAAGCTTTCGCCCAAAGACTATGGAAGACTAAGCTCAGGATCCATTTAATTCAGGATGATGATCTCATTAAGCTTCGTCTTAGGAGACTGATCGATGAGTAATTTTTACTGGCTGAGCGAAGGACAATTGTCACGCTTTCGCCCATTCTTTCCCAAGAGTCATGGACGTCCACGCGTTGATGTCAAGCGGGTTTAAGTGGCGTTATATTAGTTCTTCGCAATGGGTTACAGTGGTGTGATGCCCCTCCGAATACGGCCCCTTTAAAACGCCCTATAATCGCTGGAACCGTTAATGTCACAAGGGAATATCGACTCAGATCTTGAAGAGCCAGTCTCCAAATCGCCGGTCGTGAAGACTGTCATGATGGAATCAACCTACTCACAATGGCGATAACGCTGTTGGCGAGGTACCATTGCTCGCTTCCGGGTCAATCTGGCTCAATTAAACATTGTTCACACTTATCGAACCGAACATTCAAAATGACATAACATCGTTTCCGATCAGTTCCCCTACCAGCGATATCTGCTAAAAATGAGAAACAAATACAATCGCGCAGGGCACGGGACTATAAAGTGAAGCCAATCGTCAAAAGCGAAAAAATAAAAACAAGACGAGCAACACTATCTGGGTGCTCTCAGTCGTTTCCTTTATCTATATCGGGATTGTCATCCTTCTGATCAAAGAAACCGGGGCTGCCACGAAATGGCTATCCCGGCAAATGCATTTAAGGGTTTCTGGGATGAGTACCTCGGATGCCGCTCGATAAACGAACTCGGTGACACTTTGGCAGGCGCATTCGCCCCGGTTGTATTCCTGTGGCTTATGGGAGCGGAACCCGAAAGGAAACGGAGAGTTGGTGGCGGAAGTCTCCTCGTGGCTCTCCTGATTACGGAGGACGGCGGCTGACGGGTGGTGCCGGGCATAACGCCGTCCTTTAATGTTTTATGCAGCTGGAACAAAACCGCTTCGATCTCGTTTTCTTATTGATAAACAAGGAGATCATTATGCTCACAGCTGGTGTTATGTGGCTTTTCGGTGTGCCGCTCATCGTAGTCGTCCTCATTTATTTCTTCATTCTTAGAAGACGCTGATTTTCGCAACCACCGGCCCACAAAGCCGGTGGCGCTTTTGTCTCCGCGTGCTTGCTACTTCGCTCTGGTGAGACGCGAAATCTATGGCGATCCCGGCAGGGCTCGAACCTACGACAACCGGCTTAGAAGGCCGGTGCTCTATCCAGCTGAGCTAAGGGACCGAAACTGTCATAGCCTTCGTGGGTTGCCATAGAAAATGATAGCTATTGCAGAGCATGAGCCGACCACGCCGCAAACGCATCCGATGATGAGATGTTACGTCCATTAATCTGACCCCACTGGTGGTTGCGCTTTCACAACCTGATCCTTACGGGCCACGCGCTGCTTAAGCGTTTTGAGATACAACGGCTCATTCGTCGACGGCTTCGGATTGTCCCGCCGGTTCCTCTTATATCCCGTACTCACGTTGCAACGTCCTCAGACAGCTCTTTCTGCCATGCGGCGAGTGCGCGCTTTAAGCTGGCATGGATGCGTGGAAGAAAATCGAGCCGGAACGAGGTTTATCGCGAGTTTGCTGACACTTGAACAAGCTGCCGAAGCACTCTCGGTCTCGGTGCGCCACCTTCTTCATCTGAAAACCGACGGCGAAATTCCTTTCGTAAATGCCGGTCGCGGACTGCGCATGATCTGCCGATACGAACCGGCAGACATTCAGGCTTTCATCGAAAGCCGCAAGGTTACACACCCCACGCGAAGCGACGGTATCAGTCCGCTTACCTAAGCGTCAAAAAGAAGAGCTGTATAAGCCAATCGATTTCCGGGCACTCTTAAGCGGACGTTGAGCCAATCGGCGAAATAATAAGAGCCGATTGACGTTTCAGCTATGCTCTGCCAGCTTGCGGAAAACAAGAGGTTGATATGGGTCTTTTCATAAAAATCATTGGGATACTAGCATTAATTCCCGGATTGACGATTGCTGTTTTCGGGATTGCAACAATAGGCTCTGACAGGCTTGTTCTCCTGTCCTGCGGGATCAGCTTATGTTTTTCTGGTATGATGATAATCTGCCTTGGCTTAATTATTGAGCATATCCACGACATGAAAGAAACTCATCAACGCCTCCTTAAGCTTCTGGACGAACGTTATTCGACGGAGAAGGAATAAGTTCAGGCACGGGCGCATCGGTATTTCGGGGAGAGAGTGGAAGCGGTCAGACTGAAATCTGTACGTTAGCGAATGGCCAAATGGCAGCGCGAGTCCACTCACAGGAAATCATATCAAATCGGGTATTAAATTATTGTTTTAGATATTATTTTCTTTTGCGAGTCCGCTTCAATTTCGGTCATAAAATAGTACCAATTCCGGCCCGCTTCGGCGGGGTTTTTCATGTGCCGAGCAAATCTGGCTTTGTCCCAATAGCGATTAAAAATACGGGGTTTCGTCAGCGAGTATATCACCCCTTGTCAGTCCCTCAGCTCCAGCGATCGGGGCGTCGTTAGAAACAGTCTTAAAGTAATCAAACTGAATTCCGCTCGTAGGCGCAGCGCTTCTTCAAGGGCTTTCCTCTGGTGGCGGTCGTGACAAACACAGATATACGGATGGCGTGTGTATCTGCTTTTTAATGGAGCGGTAAAATGAATGCGGTTACGCAAGAAAATGAATATGACAATGAAAATTGACCTCGACCCTGCCTATCACAAGGGCAATGTGCGAGCTGCCATTGAAGCGCTTTTGAAAGACCGCGACTCTCTCGTCAAAGAGATCGAATACGCCAACCTTGCTATGTCGATGGGCTTTGCTCGTGGCTGGAAGCCGACAGTGTTTGTAAAATGAGTAGATCACGCAGCGAACCGCCAAAGACGCTCATTAACAAGGAATATCCATTTCAAGTCGTGCTTTTTTGACCGACTGGCACAGGACAAATCTTATCCAAATGCTGAATAACCGCACGCGTCTAGGTTGATATCACCCTTGGGGTGGCGCACGGCATGATATCAAATATTTCGAAATAGCTATGTTCAAAACGGAAGAGGGCCAGCACGAGTTCATCAGGCTTTATGGCGGCGTTACACACGACCCTCGGGATAAAAAATCCAAGCCGTGGGACACATATTTTGAAAAATGCGATCGAAACCCCGTCACTTAGAAGCAATGCCGCCTGAAACGCGTATCTGGGGTACGGTGTCTCGGTATGAATTGCACGGATACTATTTTCCGTGTGGGCATATTGGACCAATTCAACACAAGATCATTCTGCGCAAGTCTGGCACGCACACTTTCTTCATCGACAAACGAATGCGTTGCCCAGTTTGCAAATCAAAGGGTGACAGTCAGTTTGGTGTTAGAAAAATTCCTCGCTAGAACTATTCGCAATCGGGCAGAGTAGCTGGGCAGCATCAATTGGCGCCCTATTCTCTTATTTGCAGGAGGATCGCATGTGCAATCTGTACAACATAACGACAAGTCACGAGGCAATGCGCCGTCTGTTTGCAAAATTTGGCGACGTGACAAACCGCGTCGATCCTCAATTGGACGTATACCCAGATTATCCGGCCCCGGTTCTTCGAAGTCTCACTGACGGAGAGCATGAGTTGGCATATCTTCGCTGGGGAATGCCGACGCCACCCATATACGTGAAGAGCGAAGCAGATACGGGCGTCACCAACATTCGCAACCTAACCTCTCCTCATTGGCGGCGATGGCAAGGCGTTAAAAGCCGGTGCATTGTTCCCGCCACCTCATTCTCTGAATACGGTCAAACGCCAGATCCAAAAACAAAGCGCAAGCCGCTGCACTGGTTCGCTTTGAATGAGGAAAAGCCGCTGTTTGCGTTCGCTGGCATCTGGACGACATGGCAAGGCGTGCGGAAGAAAAAGGATGGGCCGGTCGAAGTCGATATATTCGGCTTTCTAACTACTGAGCCTAACGCAGTCGTTAAGCCGGTCCATCCCAAAGCAATGCCGGTAATTCTTCGCACGACAGAGGAAATTGAAACCTGGCTTCGCGCTCCATGGGATGAGGCAAAGGAAATGCAGAGGCCATTGCCAGACACCGACTTGATCGATTTGACGCCCAGAAATGACAATAAGTAAGAGCAAAAAGGCTTATTTTAAGTTTTGATAGGTGAACCTCTTATAGCAGGAATAGAGGGGCTTCCATTTCCTGAGTATAGATTTCATCACTAAGTCTACTATAGTTTGAACATTGGCATAAAGTGCGAATATCAAGCTTTAATGAAACTTGTTCCACCAAATATCATCAATAGGTTGCGGCCATATATTTAGCCCATTAAAAAATGATACCTATAACTGCAAAAAATGGAGAAATATATGCGCCGTCTAATTATTGCAGCAGCAATTACCGGAACAACATTGACTTCCGCATTTGCTCAACAGCCAACGCCTGAACAGATGGAAATGGCTTACAATGCCGCGCGCAATCAGCTTGGCGTGCTCTCATACTGCCAGGAAAAGGGCTTTATTGACGGCAGCGCAATTGAAATTCAGGCAAAGTTGATGACGCTAGTTCCAACTCCTGCTGACGTATCTAAAGGCGATGCAGCTGAAGCCCTCGGTAAAGAAGGAAAAGTTTCAGCTATGGGCATGGAGCAGGACATTCAAATGTCAGCGAAGGCTCAGGGTACCGATGAAGCTAAGCTTTGCGAAATGATGGCAAGTACCATTAAACAAGCAGCAGCCAACTTGCCAAATTAAAAAAACAGCCCCGCTCGTATTCAGCGCAGTAGGGCTTTTTCTCGTCCTACGCCAGCACTACAAGAACTTGATCAATGCGCTTGTTGAAAACCGCCATAGCAATTCTCATATAGGGCACGGAAAAGATCATCTGGTTTAGTTAATTGGCGGAGGCTGGCGGTACTTGCTCGGAGGAAGCAGGCGGGACAGACTGCTCGCTGTTAGCTGGAGTTTCCGGTTCAATGACATTGCCAAATATCTCTATCCCCATCCAAACGACTGCCGCCGCAGCAAGACTGACCAACAATATAATGAGAACTGGTTTGCCTTCTTTGCCCTGCCGCGCCTCGGTGGCGTTTAACTTTTTCACGAGATACCTCCTGTCAGAACAAAGCTAACTAAAAGGCCAACCGTCGAAGCGCGAATAAGTTCCGTTCTGGCGCTAGCGTCTCCTATTTCTTATCCTGCGCCAGCAGAAAAGAGAGCAAGCACACAACAATCCATTTTCTAAGATTTAGTGTCCTCCTCCCGATTACAAATAATTAAACCCGCCGAAGCGGGTTTAAGTCATCGTTCAAATAATTCCAGTAATCACCTAATTTCCATCGAGCAACTGATAGCTGAATGTATGACATTCATCGAACTTACATTGTACGCCAACAGATGCGAAATTCACCACTCCAATTACGACCACGTAGACGCTTAAAATACCGGCTAGTGTTTTCAGGATCGGAAATTCAGAAACAGGTCTGTCACGCCACTGAGTATTTCCACCCCAGACAACCAGTTGTGCAGCCAATGCGATGATTAAGCATGTCGCTATCAACACCGACCATACCGGCATGTGCATCCCAAAAACCGCACTGCCCACATATTCATGTCCAGGTCGAGGGTAAATGTCGAGCAAGGTCTGACGTACGGCAATAACGAGCAAGAGAACTGAAAAACCGAGACTAATACCTGTGTTGCGATAGGAATAGCCATGTCGGAACTGCTGCATGATTCCAAAACAGACACCGAACATTGCTGCACGTTGCAATAAGCATAACGGGCACGGCAGTTCACCGCTAACGTACTGCAATGTCATTGCGGCCGTCAGAATTGACGCAACGACAGCCATCATGCCGAGCATGTAGAAGTAAAGAAACCCCGCCAGTGTGCCTCTGTCTTTATAAGCTTGCGTATCCATAATAACCATGTCAGCTATCTCCTCAAGCAAGCTTTGTTGACTGAATTGGCATCAGTTCTGTTTGTATCCATGGCATTCTGTAGCCATAATCAGGACTATAAATTTCCCAGAGGAATTGATGGACCGCCAAAACAAAGAAAATAGCTAAAAGCAATAGTGCAACGCACCTACGCCCATACCAGCCGACGACAAGCGTAGCAGCCAGAAACCCAAAAACAACGAACATCATTTATAATAACTCCAAGCCCATTTATAAGATGCTTATTGTAATTTATTGCAAATAAATAGATTTAATTAGCTATTTAATTTACTACATTACTTTATGATTAACTTCATATTTTACAGTGACTTCAAACCACCCCCGATCACAAAAGCCAGGAACGCCATTATCAAGCCACTGATAACCAGCCACCTGGTTTTGGACAGGATGCTGCTCACCTTCTCGATCTTGTTGTCGAGGTCGTCGTCAAATCGCGCGTCCACGTTCTTCCATTTCTCGTCGGTTCGTGCGCCTGCAATCTCCGACTGACACTGCCAAAGCTTGGTGACGCGAGGCACAATCCCGGTCAGATTGTGTTCCATGACGCTCATGCGCGCTCACCGCGCGTCAGATCGCATTATGCGCCCTTGGTTGCGGCCACTACCGGAAACGATGCCCACTCCTGCGAAAGACGCTTGCACAACTCAGTGCAGCTGATTTTGCCAGCGATGAACTCGTTACACCCGCGACAAATGAGCAAGTGAAAGCCGAGGCGATCTTGCAAATCCGGGTCGAAGAACTGGGTACCGCGTAAGCCAAGCTCCTGAGCCAAACGTTGCAAGTGGCTTTCATGAACCGGTATCGACCGGATGCCGACGATTTGAAGCCCTTCGAAAATGAAGCCTGTGGGTCGATAAATTTGCCAAGCGTCAAGCTTGTGATCTGCTTGGGTAGCTTCCCTGATTGTGGCCGTAGATTACGTCATAAGATGCGCGGACTATGCTTCCGACTTCCGTATGTGCGATGATGTCAAGCAAAAGCGCAGCGCCAGCAGGCACGGTTCTATCCATTGCATTTTCGTTTCTTGTGACACTGTGTTGGGGCCGTATGGCTTGAAGGTCGTTTTTCCCTGTCGCGACCCGGTTGTTATGGCGTGCTCTAATCACAGCCTGGATAAGCGCCAAATATCATTCCACACAAACACATCGCGAAGCGTGACAGCTTGTACGCTGACTCATACGCGTTCTGCGAATTGGACTGGTGGGATTAAGTTGCCATTCGTACAATCAATTCGTAATAGGCTATCTTCATAGCGTTTGAGGTTTCCGTGTCAGACAAATTTGAATGGGTCGATTTCCCGCAGGGACAAGCACAGTTTTGCGGTAGCATACGGGGGACCGACGAACTCGGTCACAATACGTTTGCTATTCGTTTTCCTGGGAAGACCTTCTATGGAGAATTCGAGTATTCTCAGTGTCTGAATGTGTCGGCAAGCACAATAACCATTAAAATGTTCGGTTATAGTGACAAGACTAATCTCGGCAACACGTCCAAAGGTTCGCGCCTTCATTTTAACCAAAGTGATGTGAATGTAGTTTCCGACATGATAATACAATTAATCTTGCATAAGAGTAGCAAGCCTTTCCCATTACACAAAGTAGTGGATTTTACAGGAAGCATTATCTTTGCGGATAACTGGATCCAAACTACTTCACTTTAGCCAGTATTTTTCTGACTTTTAATCGGCACATCAACCAGGAGGAGGGTATCGCCAAGGTGCAATTTCATTGTGTTTTCCTATTTTTGTGAGATGATTAGTATGCGCTCTAAAAGCCCCCGCTTTCAGTAGAGCGCAGCCCCGGTAGCGCCCGCATGCACCGGGGCTTTCTTTTTTTATGGATCAAAATCTATAGCACGACGTTAACAGTTCATTAGGAACTTGGGAGAACGTCATGCTGGTAGAGTTTTGGGCGTCAGTCGCTACTGTTAGTGTTATCGTGACTATTTTTTGTGCATTGATGTGGCGTTGCAGAGAGAAAGATCCTCGCAGAGAGTGGTCTCATTAGTTTAATCGGCGTACGCGACGGTCAGCGCTAATTCCGTTGTAAGCCTAGACACCTTTGCTTTCATTTTTCAGCAAAGGCCGTGAACCTTTTCCCCATCAAGTAGTTTATTTGGCGAAGAGGATAAATGATGGGCATTTTCATCACCACTATATCAACGGCGTGGGTTGTTCTGATCGTATTAAATGCGTGGATAGAGCGTAACGATTAGTGATAATCCATATTTGATGTAAATAAGTTCGCAAAGCTACACATGCATCATCCATTCTTACCAGACGCAGACGGCGTAATTTACGCAGGTTTATTCATTGCCATTATTGCTCTCCTGGTCATGAGCTTCACCGCAAAAGGTAGTCTGTAATCCGGCGCCGTATGCGTAAGCCGTTCGGCTCATACGCACTGGTTTCACGCTATATTATGGATGTTAGCAATTTTGAGAGACACGGCCGGAACTCAGGTGGGCTAGCCACGTTCTTGCCAACGGTGGGCGTACAAAAGAACGGATAGTTGCCATGTACAAAATGTCAGCATTTGCAGCAGTGTTCATGTCGGTTGTTGCTTTAACCGCTCCAGCAAACTCTCAGAGTATTGAAATCGGCCCGAATGGCATTCAGGTCATTCCTGATGGTAACAATCGAATGGACCGCAACCGCCGAGTCATTCGCGGTGATATCAGTGAGCGTCAAGCAGCACGCATTGCGCGAGCCGAGGGTATGGATGAAGTTGAAAGCGTCTCCAGCCGTCGCAACAGCTTCGTCGTTCGCGGAATAGACCGCCGAGACAACGACATGCTCGTTGTCGTTGATCGACGTACTGGTGAAGTTCTCGAGGTTCGCTGAAGATAGATTGAGTCCCGCACAGCCACTAGTCGTCCGTGGCTTTTCTTTCCAGGACACTGGGCTAGATTGCAGAGGCGCCAGACATGTGACAGTCCTTGTCCACGCGCAGCCTTGTCATGGTGGGGGCTATGGCAAGGCTTTCTTTTTCTTGGGCCACACTAGTTTTTCGGGAGCGCGGGTACGTTGTGCGAATGTTTTCACGGAGCCTCGGATGTGACACCGCTCCATCCGGGGCTTTCCATTTTTGGTCCGTTCGGTAAATAGATCTGACGCATTCAAAGTCATACAAACAAATGCTTTGGTGTAGCCCTAGCTTGATACCTCTCGCTTGGATTTCCTTTTTTAGCATGTTCTGTAATACATACGACGCACTCAAGGCTGCCCGTCATAGTAACCTTGTGTAAGGCCCCGGATTTGAACTACCGTCTGCTGGTTTTTTCTTTCACATGTTGATTTACCGCACGATTTTGGGCAACATTTTCATTTCGATGGGATCGATCAGCACCAAGACAGGATACTTTTCGTCAACATCACAATCGTAGTTATATGGTATACTGCTATATGAAAAAGTGAGTCAAAGTCGGCTAAAACTCAACAGCCTTTCCAAAAAAGTAGGTTGGTCATGTCACCATTTTACCTTAAATCCAACTTGCCCTTTAATCATATAGCTATCTGCAAAGCTGTTGAAGCTTGTGTTGTAAACACCTTCACCATAGATCGAAAACTTATCATCATTCCAGTTGTATGTTCCTCCCAAACCCACGCCAGCCCAGAATCGATCTTTTGCATTGGCTAAGCTTGTTTGTTCCATTGAGGAATTCATAATAAAGATTCGTCAGCCCATAAATATGGGTGCGGTTTGTCATGCCCTGGCTGTTTTGCCATGCATTCTCATGAGCCAATGCAAGTCCAAAACGTGAATGAAGACTATCGCCGCGTTCCAGTTTAGCTCTGGAGCCAAAGCTATCAGTGAAATCATCAAAACTAATGGCCGAATATATCAGTTGTGCTTGTGGGGTAAAAGACCATGACGGATCATCCAGCGCAATGCGCTTTCCACCTTCTATAGAGAAGGCATACCCAATACCATGATTGTCCCGGGCAAGATCTGCGACAATCATATTCGACTTCAGGTTACTGCGATACCAACTGAACTGTGCCTGTGCATCGGCATAATAACCCTCATCATGATACCATGTAAGCGATGTTCCAACACGATAACCTTCCGTGTTGATCGTTCCATCGCCAGAGGCAGAATAAACTCTGGTTTCAGCGGATGTATATTGGAAGTTTAAGCCGCCAATGAGCTTGCCTGTATTGTTTTGTTGCAACATGCCGTCAATACCAATCTGAACTTTATAGATGTTCTGGTTGAAATTGACTTCACTTCCGGAGACATGCGGTTTGATATGATTGTGCGCGCCTTCAATGCGTCCCCAGATACCATTGCCCTCGGTATGATTGCCAGCTTCCTCAATGGCGGCATAGGCACTATCAACACTGTCTGCACCTTGTATGATGGTTCGATTGCCATTCCCTGCCCATACACCATTGCCGTTACGCTCTTGTAGAGTGGAGAAGCTGTTTAAAGCCAGGAGTGATTGCCCATAGGCTTCATAAACAGGAGCACCTGCTTGATAGAGAGGCTGAGGATTAGGATCATCACGCAGAGAACGCAAATACCAATCACCATCAGAAGCGTCGCTGACGCCATTTTTGTGAAGCTTATAGGCATAAGCACCAATCACAACAGCCTGTTCGCCTTCATGTTCATAATTGCCCTGTAACCTGAAAACGCCATTAGAGTTCTGCTTGACATCAACAATCTTGATCCCCTCCACAGTATAGGTTCCAGTGCCGCCAGCATTTTCAACTGCCAGAGTGGTGAAACCTTCACTGTTGCCATTGATGACCAGTTTGTCGGTAATGGAATTGTCGTCGCTCAAGACAGTGCGGATCCGGATGATACCATTATTACCAATATAATTGCCGTTAATGGTTAAAGTGGTTCCCGGCGTCACACCCATGTCAGTCAGCCCGCCATTGGTAAGTGAAGACAAGGTCTGGTCGTAATTCTGTAGGGCGAGCGCACCACCGTCTTCAATCGTAAAGGCGGAAGCCTGGCTGAGGAGGTTTTCACCCGTAACTGTCACTGTGCCACTACGTATGATGGTCTCACCGGAATAATTACCTTCAGCTGCGATTTTCAACGTGCCAAGCCCGCGCTTGACGAAACCGCCCGTGCCTGTAAAGGATGTAAGGGTTGTCAGCGTATCGTTTTCTTCTACTGCAATGGCACCATTACCATCATCGAAAATGACGCGTCGGTTCAAATCCATATCAGTCGTAGCCAGTAACGTGCCGCCGTCAAAACGTAATGTGGCGGAAGCAGCGCCCAGGTTGGAATCCCTTGATACAGACAGTACACCGCCAAGCAATTGCGTCTGACCTGTATAAGTATTGTCATTGGTCAGGATGACTTTACCGCTGCCGATAATCTTCAGTGTATCAGAAGCGCCATCGACAATCCTGGAGCTTATGGTTGTGCCGACGCTCGTTGCTATATTCAGTGTACTGCCGCTTACACCTTTAAGCGCAAGTTCACCGTCAACAATCTGATACCCATCGGTGATAAAGTTTAATGTATCAAACGTTTGCGTTCCCTCTACGCTGACAGTTCCTTTCTGGCCCGCGAAAACACCAACAGATTCTCCCCAGACGTCATGCGTTGTAATAACAAAATCATCCACCCAATTGGTATTGGCTGCATTCCATATGCCATCGCCGCCCTCTGCATTGCCTGAACCTGACATTTTCGTCCCATCCCAGAACTGCATAGTTTGGCCCGCACCAAGAACCTTTAGGTAAATCGACTGTGGTATGTCGTAACCAACTGATGCAGAGCCTATGTCAAAATCCGGGTTTGTAGAGACGACGGTCTCATCAGAGAACTGCGTGCCGTGGGAAGGGGAGTTGTAAAGAAACAGAATATAAATGCCAGCGCCGGCAACTCTTGTCTCAAGACTGGCACCGTCGATGTTAAGCTGATCTACAAAAACCGCCGTGTCTTGTGCATTATCATCGGGATCGAGCGATCCCATGTTATTAAAATCAAAAATAGCTTTGGAGGTCGCCTTGAGATTAAGCTGGTCCAGAGATACAAGACTACCGCCATTGTCACCTATACTTAATGTACCGTCGACATCGACGGTACCTGAGAACGCGCCATAGCCTCCCAATGTTCCGCCTGACAGAACATTAACCTTGCCACCTAATATGTTGAGAAAATCAGTGTTTCCGACTTCGTTGCCAAGATAAAGCTTGCCGTCATAGATGTTAGTCGTACCGTTAAATTGGGAATTGTCAGCGGTAAATGTGGTATTGCCCGCATAATGGTTGATTGTATGGGTGCCAGCGCCCCCATCCCCGAGCTTCGCTTTAAGCTTAAACTGACCTTTATGATTAAAATTTATAGAGTTATCACCATAACCCAGCTTGATCTCTTTGGCAGATAAGAAACCTGGGTTTGCAGGACTTTGTCCGTGTGCAGAACCAAAATTAAGTTGTGAGCTTGAGCCGGCTGTGGGAATGGTTTGAGCGCCTAAATTGATAATTCCGTCACCATCGCTAACCTTGACAATAGCGCCGTCTGAAAGCGTCAAGGATGCCGTCCCTTTTTGGCCAATGTGTATATTACCGGCTACAAGTATTGTTCCGGGATCTGTTAATCGGACTGCACCAATACTTCCAGAACCTTCAGCAATATAGAGTGAATTTCTAGCAATTAATGACCCGGAGTCACTTACATTTATTGCTGCACGTCCGTTTAATCCGACAACAGTATCACCGATATAATTTGTTAAGTTGGATTTCATTCCAGATATATAAACGGTACCCTCACCTGTTGAGCGATCGCCGATTATAATACGATGTCTACCATCGATAGATTCACTTGCATAATCGGACGCGCTTCCACCTTTTGATATATTAAGAGTACCGTTTCCTTCTTTTCCGATAATAAATAAATCTGAAAACTCTATAAAAGACTCTGTATCTTCAACATTAACAATCCCGTTTGATCCGGCATTCTCACCTAAAATTATATATCCGGACGCATATGCGTTTTTATTGTTGATGACATTGAAAATACCCGTATTGGACTTTCCAACAATTATATTATCCTCATCACAACGAGGCCGATCCCGGCTTGCACTGCATGATGCATACTCAGTCCTATTATCAATTATAAGCGACCGATTAACGGGAATAGGCTTCGGAAGCTCGTCATCGTCAAAATCGTCATCGTCAAAATCGTCATCGTCAAAATCGTCATCGTCAAAATCGTCATCGTCCAAACTTACTTTGGTGAAGTAATCATTGTAATTATCATTCAAATTCTGCGCATTAGCTATATTTTGATTGTATAGCAGCGCAAACAATATGATAGGTATGTATCTCATTAGCGCCATATCCCCCACATTTTATATATAAGATGGCTAATTAAACGATACTTTTGGTAATACTGTTATAAGATACGTTATTTCATAATCTTGTCTGAAGCAGAAATTATACCATATAGCATTGATATAGATAGTGTTTATTTAATTACTTGATTAACAGATTTTCCGCACTCATGGGTGATCGCGGATTATTGTTAGAACGTAACCTGATAAGCCGATGCCCTGGATACGGAATGTGTTTATTACTGGTGTGATCCAGGATGGTGTGGCGTTGACTATACAACGCTGACGACGGCAGATGAAGGACACGATGATCGGCGCAAACCTCGCATGACGCCATTCGGACACGCCCGGTTTCACAATGACGTGATCGACATAAGCACAGTGGCGAGCGGAACTCATATGATGTCCAGGCGGTCCCTGCCAAGATCATCTTTTTCACAATCAAATAGGAAATTGTCAGGCAAAAACAATTGTTCACGATTTCCAATTCCGTGAGGCGCTTCACCTGGTCGCTCTGCAGTCCACCGATTTCTGCGAGGCAGCGGCATTATTTGAATTCTGTTATGCCTCTTGATCCGATCGCCGAAGCAATACAATTTCCCTGCGCTTTCAGGACGTCTGGCTGACAATGCAAGGTGATGATCCCTTCCGTCTTGTTTCTTTTCGCTGCCAATTAAGTGTCCCTCTTGAGCTCATAAGTCATACTTCAAAAGGAAACTGTCATCAGTGAGGACAGTCTCACAGTTGATTGATTGTACGAAAATAATCTTCTATCTTTTGGTACGCATATGCTGTTATCTCAACAATTTGTCGCCGCTTATCTCCTGCATCTTGTCTTTTTGTAACCAAACGAGCTTTCTCCATCTCGCTTAAGCGTCTTGATGCTGTTGCGATAGGAGAGTTTGAAGAAAAATATAACGATGATGCTGCGACTTCTTTATTTTCAAGATGATTTTGCATCAAATCCAGCAGCATATTCCAGGCAGGGTCATTAAAAAAATCATCTGTAAAGTACTTTTTTTTTAACTTCATTTGAACGGATAAGCGACAAAAGCCTCTCTTTTGTTAAAGATTGTTTTTGCTGCGGCTCACCTAAATTCGCCGAATTGTCAGGAAGAGGAGCAACCTCAGAATCACGAATTAGAAGCGATTTTAAAGTTTGCAACTCTTCTGCTAAGCGTCCAATGTGATCTGAACCGTGCATACGAAATTCAACGTCACGCTTAATTAAAGACGCTTTATTTAATGCTACCCTTACGACTTTGAGTAAAAGTTCACGGCGAACTGGTTTATATAAAAAGTCACACGCTGCCAAACGCAGAGCGTCAACTGAATTCTCAAGCGTCGCGTAAGCAGTAATAAAAATGACCTGGAGCCATATACGTTCACTGTATTGATCCCGTATGTGGCGCAACAGCGTGATGCCGTCCATGTGGGGCATACGGATATCACTTATGACCAATTCAATAGTGTCATTAGTAGACAAAATTGAAAGTGCTTGTGCGGCCGAGGTGGCTTTCGCACAATACAATCCTTCGCTCTCAAGTGCACTTGATAAGGCATTTAACAAAGCTGGTTCATCATCTATCAAAAGCACCGATATTGTTCTGTCAGTACCGTTTTCCGACAAGTTACCCTCCAATGGCGTTCGTAACATAAATTGGCAAACTGAGAACGAATATAGTGCCTTCATCTGGCTTTATGATTTCAATCTTGCCGTTCATATCTTTGGCCATACCAAGACAAAGCGCCAAGCCTAATCCCATACCATGCCCTTCTGGCTTGGTAGTATAAAACGGTTCGAAGAGTTTACCTTCTACATCCGTTTCAATTCCAGAGCCATTATCTTCGACGGAAAAATTTACGAAGCCATCATTCTTGCTTTCTACTTTAATAGTAATTCTAGCATCATGTATGGCAATTCCACCACCTTTAATCAAAATAGCATCCCTCGAATTAACTATAAAATTAAGCAATATTTGTTCGACAAGGATGTGATTGCCCTTAACTTCCGGCAAAAAATCCGGAAATATATGTTCTATATTTATATTTTCAGATCTAATTTGCTCCTCGCAAACGACCATGACGCTTTCTACAATTTTAACCGGCTGTAGTGATTCCATTGAGCCATTTGTTTTATGTCCATATATCCGCATATGCCGGGCAATTTTTGAAGCTCGCTCAACCTGGGCGCTCATTTCAGTTATTTGCTCTAAGCAACTTTCCACATCATATGTTTTCTTCCTGATTGAATGTTCCAGATTATCAAGTACCATAGCCAGCGTTGCTAAAGGTTGACTGAGCTCATGCGCGATACCTGTCGCCATTTGCCCGAGTGTCACCAATTTTGCAGACTGGTAAATAGCGAGCTCGGCTTCACGACGATCTGTTATATCCAGCCCTAAAATTACAAAATTTCGAACTTCATAATTTTCCTCAGCGCGAATAATTGATACGACCCAATTGATTTCTCTTTTTTTATTACCGGAAGTATTGATCCTGTGAGTGCCTTGCCAGGATGGTTTAATATTTAGAATATTAACATCAATGCCGAGAACTGATTTAAAAGATAATTGACCATTAGGATCAATATCAGTGAATACGCTTTGAAAGTTTGCATTTGTGACAATGATTTTTCCAAGAGAATCCGTCACAACCATTAATAAATCACTTGCCCTTGCTATATTATGAAATATCTCTAATTCTTTGCTTGATTTAATATCTTCTGTGTCTCGAAATATTAACTTTTTTTGATTAATAACGTAATTTTTCAAAAGCACTCCGCAAGCAATCAATATTGCAAATAATGTAACAATCATTAGTACTGCAACAATACTGCCTTTGAACCATGCGGAACGTATAGGAGAGGTCGGAAACCCAGCGTAAGCCCATAATGGGATTGAAGACGATTTATAATAAGCTAAAATCAATTCTTGATGCACAATGGGTGAATATCTAATTTGTATACCTTCTCCTACGGCAAGCTCTTTCTCAATATGGCTGCGAATATTAAGTCCGATGGCGAGGCTATTATTTGAAGCCCGGATCACTCCATCTTCTCCTACGAGGCCTAAAACTATATCCGTTTCCGTTTTAAATCGCTCGTAAGAATTGTATAGATAATGTTCATTAACAAGTATCAATACAAGTCCGTTAAATTTACCTTGCTCATCTATTAACGCACGTGAATAACTCATCGTTTGACCAATACAAATCTCGGAGAGATCAATTTCCCGCACCGATGGATGATTAATGAATATTACTGGCGATCCTGGTTGAGAAAGTTCCTTGTACTCTTCAGATTTTGATAGATCCATATCGATTGGTATTGCGCTAATATCACTAGCGTACACGTGGCCCGAGCGATCAACAACAGCGATACCAATCACTGCATCTGTTTCAGCTTGCGTCCTTCGTTTTAATACTTCAGAAAGGAACTCGTCTGGTACCATTTTATCAACAACATCACGTTTTACGGCTCGACTTAAATAATCAAGAGAATCCACAACCTGCGTCGTCTGCTCGGCTAGCGCTTGTGCAAACATCATGGCTTTTTGTCCGGCGTCATGAGAACGGTTCAAGTAATCTTTATATATTGAATAGGTTGCCGCAGCTGAGCATACAGCGATAATTGCCATCGCCAACACCCAATACAATTTCATAATTTTCTCAATGTTCAGGCGGGATTGTGGCATTGTTTGATAACTCTCGTCGTTAAATTATCAATTAGATTTATATTATAATAACTCTATAAGTTTATTAAACACCTAGCTTAATAAGCTGATTATAATCAGCGAGCTTACAGATTATCAAGACCAATTGGCTTTGTCGCGAAAATTCAGCAGATTCAAAGGGACTGTGTTTGACACCGCCAAACCTCTTGCTCGGCCAGTAGTTAGATTTGATAGCTCAATGGATTATACTGGTCAAAACCGAAGCGACTGATTAGTGTTTTGTTTCTATCCAGCAATGGGTCGATGCCAATTGTACATATGCGCTCATTTTGGCAGATAGGCTTTGCGTATTCTGATGACCTATACGCTTCAGGCGACTATACCGCTCGAACTCGAAATGGAACTAGTCATCAGGCTCGGTATATTGGTAACAGTTGACGGGTTCGGCTGGGTCTGAATCTTTTATACACAAGAGCAGCGCACAACCGAAAACCCAGCTTTAAGCAGCCGGAGACGCGCCTGTCTTTGTCGTCAATTGCTCACCGGTAAGGCGCTGTCAGCGTAGATAGAGGTTAGGAAAGAATAGGTTCCTATATTTTAATCAGCCGATATTCAGCATGGGATTCCAAGTCCGACATAATAGCCCGATTAAGACGATTTAGCGCAAACGCTCTATAATGGAAACTGCTGATACCGGCTCCCCGAAATACCACCCTTGTGCCAGGACAGGCAGGGGTTCGGATGCACACTCTACGCGGAAATAGGCCGCCTGCATCTCCGTTTCAATGCCTTCCGCCACCACGTGTAGATGATGCTTTCGTGCCATTGTTAGTATTTGTGGTATAATTGAAACAGCATTATCCAGCGTTAAAGCTCGTGTGAACGCTTTGTCGATTTTGATGGCATCGACGCTCAACTCGCCAAGATAAGCAAGACTGGAATAGCCAGTCCCAAAGTCATCTATATAGACAAGGTGACCTTTGTCACGTAAAAGTTGAATAACTTCTGAACCGGTAACACAGTCAACAGCGGTGCGCTCGGTTAGCTCCAATCCTATCTGATAAGGTTCAATTTGAGCTTGCAGTAGACGCGCCTCCAGCTTAGGCGCAAATTCATCATCGTGCAGATCACGAGCGCTTACATTAATATTAATTCGCAGGTCACGTTTTCTACGCAAGAGCTCTGCCATCTCATTAATCACTGCGTCGATAACATAAAATGTTATATGATGAATAAGCTCACTCTTTTCCGCCCGCTTGATGAAGACATCTGGGGGAACAAAATCTCCTGGGTGAATTTCCCAACGGATTAATGCTTCGAAGCCAACGATTTCTCCACTAATAACGTTGACCATCGGCTGATACACAATATCCAATTCTTTCTTCGTCAACGCTCTCGACAAAAGCATCATTAGTGAACGGTCACGCTTGTTATAAGCGCGCCAGGTAAGGTTAAGACAGCTTACAGTAAGAATACCAAGCACAATCGCGAGAATTGATTGTAATCGAGCAAGAAGACTGGTGCGATCGACACTAGCTTTTAATGCTATACAAATGCCCTTCTCCGGCTGACAGTCATAGGCATGAATTTGATTATTCCATTCAGAAATCTGCCTCTTGCGACCCTCTGGAAGAGGTTTTAGACCGGTATTAGCAGGGTATTCGTAAAGCTGCGCAAAATTAATCCAATCAGAGTCGCTGACGAATATAGCAAATGAATATTCTGGCTTATGCAGGAGGTCGAAAGCTCCGGGGCTCAGAACAACATTTGAGTTACCTTTGCCCATAACAGGCCCGTTAGGTCCAGGAGTGACCAATGGGCGTTCGGAGTAAACATATGTCCCATCCGATAGTAGAACATCCGCCGTTGAACGGCTCTTTTGCCCTGTGACGTCACCCAATAGCGTTGAACAGAACAACCTGTCTTCAACTAGTCGACCTATATCTTTAACTTGATAGGCTGAGAACAAGAGCCTGCGTAAATAGATGTGATCTTCCGTTGAGCAAATTTGATAGGGTGAATGCTCCGCCAGATCCAGAGTACTGCGCGCTGAGTCTATCAGTCTATCACCATGAGATAGCAATGATTCTAAGTAAGCGTTTATTTTCTGCTCATCACTCATCCTCCGTAGATTTTCACCAATAAAATAACCCGCCGCTGCTCCGCATATGACTAAAAGAAGAAACATAATGGTTGCGAGATTGTAAAATCCACTTCCTTTGCTCAAGTTTCGCAACATCGTCCTTTGACCCCACAAGCCATATCTCACTAGAAATCATTTCGTTATTCTTAACAACCATAGTCACCAGATATATTTGTAACATTATAATACATTATAATATTGGTACATAAGACTATGGGGTTAACACTCATATTTCAAAAGACATATAGCGCCCTCAAATCGGCCCGTACTTTTATGCTGCGACAGCTCTTTAGATCATTAAATGGATATGTAATGCCGTAATAAACACTTCATAAAATCAAAATCTGTGTGTATTATTCGATAATAACAATATCTTTAATAATTTCATATGTTTATCACACCGAAGCGGCTTTCAGGCCGTCTGGAAGACCGGTGATCGTGTAGTTATAAGGCGCTGTACCACCACTCGCAGTCACCTTATGCGAGCCATAAGGCAGACCTGTTAGATTTAAGTTGATAACATATGCATTTTTGATCTCAATATACCCAGCCTCTTCAAACGACCCGCCTCCATACCGCGCTCCTGCATAGACCGTAATAGTTTGATAATAGCGGCCCGCCTTAGTGGGAGTTCCAGAAATTATCAAACCATCTAATACATATTTCAATGTTAACTCGGGAGGAAATCCACTATAGTTGCACTTAATATTTTCACCACTCCTCAAGCTATATAGTTGATGACCACCATAATCCTTTCCGACATATCCGATCGATGGCGGTGTATGAATACCTCCATCAACACCTTGACTATAGGCGAAATGAGAGAACGAAATCAGGCAACTACATACAAAAAGAAAAAAACGCGCGAAGGATTTCATAAGCCCTATCATTCCCAAAGTTGTCTGAACGATGATCGAATACAGGTGTGCATATGGTGGTAACAGAGTATATCGTTTCCGATATGGAAATGGTTTTAAACTTTACAAAATTGTCGCGCTAAACTACGGATATAATTGAGAAATTTATTTCCAATATGGAAACGAATATATCGCGCCAAATAGCTAAGCTGTTTCCAAGTCTGAATTTAATTATTGACCCACCCTAAACCTGGCAGGACTCCCCGTTGCAACCAGAAATGCACGTTGCGCTCGACTTTGCTTGAATAAAAATCAGTATCTCATCGTATATGGTGAGCTGTTGGCAACCGTATACGTCACTCTTCTAAAATGACGCGTGCTGATCATGCACGAGCACATCCGGATTGGCATCGTATCGTACCAGCAACCACATGCTTTATATAAATTTTACATATCGGCAGGAATGACAAATAGCACTTTAATGTAATGATTGTAGCTTTATAACTGTGTACGTGAAATTGTTGTGATGGAACCATAAAGCAAGAACAGTCGCACCGTCAAAAGCCAATCATCGCTTAAGATACGATAATAATTTCCGTCAACCCACAAATGCTACTCGAGAAGCAATATCTGGTGTCGTACTTTCACTAAACTTCGGACGATGTCACCGAGGATATTATCAATACTTTCCTGAGTAACCACCCCGACATCGATAAAGACAACACTTTTCGCATCATAGGAAATGTTTAATTGAGCTTATAATAGCCTCAGCCGTAGCCCGGTTGGTACTTGGCGCCATTCCTTGTTGCTCCGACTTCAAGCTAGATTATATTCAGTTTAATGTAAAATCTATTCGACTGTCGTGGCTCGAGAGAGCGATCCAGAATAAACAGATAAAGGCCAACAAGTTATTTTCGTATCATTATTCAAACTAGTAAATCAAACCGCGGCGAGCTATTTTGACGCCGCTCACCGCATTTAGGAAGCAACTTTTCGAATAAAAAATTAGATGCCAAGTACTCCCTTTTTGGCATCAATGTAGCGTTCGTTGATCTTGGCCCAATTGATTACATCCCACCATGCTTCGAGGTAATCGTTGCGGCGATTTTGATAGCGTAGATAGTAGGCATGTTCCCACACGTCATTGCCAAAAAGTACACGTTTATTATCCATTAACGGGGTATCCTGATTGGAGCGTGTTTCAATCGCAAGCTTGCCATCTTGTGTAACGGTGACAAACACCCAACCAGATCCGAAGATGCGGCTGCCAGCCATATCGAAGTCAGTTTTAAGCTTATCCAAACCGCCAAGATCGCGGTTAATCGCTGCTAACACTTCGCCATGAGCGTTGCCGCTATCCCCGCTCATAATCTGCCAGAACATGGAGTGATTGGCATGGCCGCCCAGATTGTTTCGTACGGTAGCACGCACGCTTTCAGGGACGTTATTAAGATTGGCAAGTAGATACTCAATCGGATATTTCAATATTTGCGGTGCAGCATTCGCCGCTTTGTTGAGATTGTTCACATAAGTTGCATGATGGAAATCATGATGAAGCGTCATGGTCTGAGTGTCGATTGATCGCTCTAGCGCGTTTTTAGAGTATGGGAGTGGTGGCAAAACAAACAAGGCACTAGTATCTGCAGATGTCGCATTGATAATAGACTTACTCATGCCTGCCTTAGTGGCCGCGGCAAAAGCAGTAACACCTGCAGTAATAGTGAGAAAGTTACGTCTGTTAAGCGTGTTCATAATTATTCCTCCGTACCATTTATCAATGATGTCAAAACTCTATCAATTGTATAAAGCACACCAACAATAGATGACGTTGACGCGTTACAAATTAAGCTGAAAAGACCCGTCGTCTCATCGAATCACTAAGTATGACATTCATCCCTGATCCTATCGGCAAGATAGAAACTCTGTCTTATACCCTATTCCATCTCGTCATCAGCACAAAATTGACCTCCCTAAGAAGTCGTATAGCAAGATAGTATTGAGTTATTAAAGCCAAGTCCGGACAAATGCATTATGTTCCTCTGGTCACAGATCGACTCGACTTAATTGTTGTTTATGCAGCATTCAATTCAGTGGCGCACGGTCCCAAGGCTTCGTTTCATCGCTGAACATTTAATAGCCATTACAATGTTGGGCCAATTAATATCGTTTCTTACTCACATCCTTAACAATCCCATCTTAAGTTAACAGAGACGGACGCAAAACACAGCACTACGACGTCGAGCTGCGCTTAGAGTTTCCCTTAACTGCTTTGGCAAGAACCGTTCCGATTGGAAATCTACGCAATGTAACCATGTGCTTTTCATGAATAGCTCCTAAAACCATTTTAACTGATCGTCTTTGAAGTGAACCCGTTCGCCGTATCAATTACCTTCAGTCGGTTTTGATAGCTTTAAGAAGATCCATATTAAATTTATCAGGGTCTTGTATTTGCGGTGCATGTCCATAATTCGCATAAGTAATCAGCCTCGAGTTTGGAATCTGCTCCGCAGCATTCTTCGCAAGTTGAGGATAGTTACCCAGTGTGCGCGCAAGTTCGATATCCGCTCGTTCTTTGCCAATGGCAGTATTGTCTTTTAAGCCGATCATCAGCACAGTGGGAACATGAATGTTACTGATCTCATGAATGACAGGTTGATTAAAAATCATGTCGTATGTTTGCGCTTGATTCCACGATACTATTTCATTTCCTAAGCCTTCATACATAGATTCCAGCATATTAACCCAACGATCATACCGAGGCTTCCATGTGTTATTGTAGTATGTCGCGCGCTGGTAAGATTTGATGCTTTCTTTTGTTGTTTTTAGTTCCTTCGTGTACAGTTCATCAATTGTCGCATTGGGAACTCCTTTCGCGCGCCAATCTTCCAATCCTATAGGATTAACCAGGACAAGCCTTTCTAACGACGTGGGATATTGCAGTGCGTAACGCATTGCCAACATGCCGCCCATAGAATGGCCGATCATAATGGGGTTGGTCACCTTAAGCTCAGTTAACAGAGCATGCGTATTGGCCGCCAGGGTATTTATACCATATTGATAAACCATTGGCTTCGACGACTTACAAAAGCCCACCTGATCTGGTGCAATAACCCTATATCCTGCATCTGATAAAGACTTGATAGTGGTTTCCCACGTGCCCGCACAGAAATTTTTCCCGTGAAGGAGAACCGCCGTGTGGCCATTTGCTTGTTTCGGTTTCACGTCAATATAGGCCATGCGTAGCGCTTGTTTCTGACTAATAATGGTCTGAAAATTGACAGCCCATCCATAGTCGAAACCGGCTAAAAAAGGGTCCGCTAAAGCGGGTGTAGTTATCAGCAAAGCGCAAGTTGTTGCGATTCGTGTTAGAGAAAGTACCATAATAAGCATTCCAATCTATATTCATCTGTAATATAAAACCATTTATTAGCGTAAGTCGGCATTAAGCTTGTAATTAATCAAATCTCAATAATATTGATTATCAGTGCCTGATACCTAATATCTATATGCCGCCATACCAGTCGTATCCTTGATCTTCCCAGTAACCGCCTCGACCGCCCTGGATATTTGCAAAACTGGAAACAAACTCTATCGATTTTACATACTTACTCATTTTATAGCCAAGCTGTCTTTCTACGCGCAACCTCAGTGGCGCTCCGTATTCAACAGGCAGAGAGGCGTCATTGAGCGCATAGGCTAAAATAGTTTGTGGATGTCGGGCATCTATTAGATCTATACTACCATAAAACAGGTCGGGACCGTTAGATGTTTCGATAGGGTCAAAGCAGTGCAATATTATGTAACGCGCTGTAGATGCAGGATGAGCTTGATCAATTATATAACTAAGTGGAACCCCCGTCCATTTCGCAATCGTACTCCAACCTTCAACACAATCATGTCGTGTCACTTGAGAACGTTGAGGCATATTTCGTAATTCATCAAGCGTGAAACTGATAGGCTTCGTTATGAGGCCATGAAGCCGTAACCTGTAATTAGCAAAAGCCGCTTTATAGTGTGCCAGGTATTCCTCTGTTGCAGGATTTTTTGCACCATTAGGTTTTTGTCCCTGGCGAATTTCGCTCTGACTGTACTCACGTGCCAGCGTAACAGGCCCTTGCAAGCTCCGTTGGGCAACATAACTCAGGCTATTCGCCTTTTGCAAGGTTTGGCGGACCATATTTGTGTCACTGCCAATGAAATCAAAGGCATCACACCCGCTAAGCACAGAGGTTGATGTAGCGATTCCTGCTAAAGTTAAAAATTTTCGACGGCTAAGATTAAGCTTAATCATGATCTTGTCCTATCTGATCGGTGTTTACATCCACCTTGAACCAGCCTGAAACAATCGAGCGCAATTGGTTAACCGGCCCTGCTACTAACACCATAACTATATGCAGTACAAAAAAGCCTACAATCAGCAGACAGGCTGCAAAATGCAATGTCCGTGCGGTCTGGCGCCCACCCAACCAATGTGTCAGAGGTAGTATTGAATCTGCTCCTGGTGACATTGCAAGACCTGTAACAATGATGATCGGAAAGAGTCCAAACATAACACCAAAATACATAAGCTTTTGCGAGGGATTATATTGCTTTCTGTGATGAAAACGTAATCTCAGGTGCGCAATAAAATCAGTCGGCAAACGCCGCAGATCGGTTTTCGACGGTAGTATATCGTGTTGAATATGCTTGTTTGCGAAGCCGCCAAAAAGCCAAAAGAAGAAGTTGACCACGAAAAGCCAGGCAAAAAAGAAATGAACAATTCGCCCACTAGCTAAGTCTCGGTATGAGGGAATAGTCAAGGTTGATGGAAAACCTTGATAGCTTGGATTATCCGGATTGCCTGAAACGCCAAAGACACCTGTCGTATTTATTTCCTCTCCGAATATTCTGACGCGCCCTTCTGGGCCGTCGTCTCCCGTCACTGCATACGCAGAAAGAACGGCATTATCATAGTTAAATCCAGATTCATTTCCCAGATAAAGCGTGGGATGCGCATTGAATATCTGGGTCCCAGAAAAAAATAGGAAGAAAATACATATAGCCCACAACCAGTGTGTTAGTCGTGTCAGTAAACGCTGACGGTAAACGAGCTGTTTCATGGTGTACCGATCAATAAAATGCCCGCTAATTTTGTATGATTAGCGGGCGAATTCGCTCATGTTATTTTTTCATACCGTCCTGCTGCATTGCATCACCATGCATGCTATCTTTTTTCATGTTATCGGTTGAATCTTTGTGCATAGCATCGGTTTTCATGCCATCCTGCTGCATTGCATCACCATGCATACTATCTGTTTTCATGGCGTCATTCGCAAATGAAGCCGGAACGAATGAAAGACCAGCAAACAAAATAAATGTAGGAATGACCGTTAGGGTCTTTTTAATGTTCATAATGAAACTCCTTTAGGTTTGCGCAAGCTGCGCTTAACAAAACCATATTCGGCAATTTTGTGTGAAAGGTTACAGCAAACACAATTATGTGATTACTTCACGGTGGGAAAAACCGTACTCAATTCAAAAATTAAGACATGAAGTGGAGCAACATCTGACCTATTCTAACGAGGAAAGATTGAAGTCTCTGATGCTCAAGGCACTGGACGGAAATGCTACGGCTTACCGAGACCTGTTGAATGAACTTGCTCGCGTGTTAGAGGCCTATTTTAAGCGTCGTTTACATGAACGGTGGGTGATGGACGCGCAGGATTTAGTGCAGGACACCCTGCTGGCAATACACACTCGACGCATAACGTATAACCGTGATATGGCTTTACTGCCTTGGGTTAAAGGCATCGCCAATTATAAGCTTGTTGATTTTTTGCGACAGCGCAGACACAAAATGATGACACTTATGGAGGAAGATTTACCTACAGTGGATGTATCCAGTACTATTAATGCTCGTCTTGATGTTGACCGTATACTAAGCGAAATACCAGAGCCAACTTCTACTCTGATCCGCAGCGTAAGAGTAGAGGGTCTCTCGATTGAAGACGCCGCACATTTAAGCGGTTTGAGTCAAAGTGCTGTAAAAGTTGCTATCCATCGTGGCTTGTCGAAGCTTATAAGGCGGTTCGGAGGGAAATAGCTTGCTCACTGACGTTATTAATCAACTCGTAGACGACATGAAGCCAGTTTCTCGTCAGGCGATGCAAAAATTATTTTTAAAACATGCAATCTTTGGCCTCGTGATGGCTGCGTCCATTATGATTGTGCTGCTTGGCGTACGCCATGATCTTACAACTGCAATGTTTACGCCCACACTATGGGTTAAGTTCGGATATGCCGCATCGCTGCTTGCTATAATGTTACCGCCCTTACTGGCATTGTCTCGTCCCGTACGCTCTACTTTTCCTTGGAAAAAGTTTTTGTTGTTAATTATTTGCCTTACATTTTTAGCAGTATTAGACATGTTCAGTGTTCTACCTAACCAAAAAAAGGCGCTTGTAATTGGCAACTCTGCCTGGGTTTGCTCGGGACTAATAATGGTGCTCGCATTTCCGATATTATTAGCTCTCTTAAGTGCTATACGAAAACTCGCCCCCTACAGTTCGACGATGGCCGGTTTAGCTGCGGGCATTGTGTCAGGCGGAATAAGTGTCTTCATCTATTCATTTCACTGTCCAGAACCAGGGATCCCTTTTGTCGCCATTTGGTACACCGGCGGCGTCGTAGGTACTGGCGTCATCGGAGCGATTAGCGGACGATACTTTCTTCGTTGGTGACTTCTAAGATAACCATTTTAAATGCGATAAAATCATCAATAGAGCTAAATCGTTCACTTGCAGAACTGTTGGTCAGAAAGCGGATATATGAAATATAATTCCAGCATTAAAACAAAGCGAATGGTTTGATTTCTGGCCTTTTCCAAAAAATGAACTGAATGTTTACAGTGAGTTATGATTCAATCCACATGCAGACATGCGATAAGCTATTTGTATCTCCTGTGAACGTACATGCCTCCTCGACCCCGGAAAATCCGATCCAGGTGCATTGCGCCTCCGGAAAGGCTGCCTTGTCATGTCACTTTCTGCAAAAACCTTGGCGAGGGTCTTCTATCCAGGACATTCGCGAAGGGGCAGCATTGAGAATACAAGCGAGCGTAATAAATTGCAGCTAGTTGATCGGCGTCGTGTCGCTGTTGCCGCGTAAAAAGCTCACGAATTGTTCGTGAATGGTCTCTATAGTATCTTCTTTCCCAAATGAATTAGGATCGTAAAATCAGCTTCTTGTCCCTATTTCAGCCTCCGATGCTCGGCACGCCCTAAACAGAAGCGTTCGGCCGTTGCTTCCAAAAAATCACGATAAGGAACGTAATTGCGAATATGTAAAAATTCGGCATAGCGGAAAATGCCCTAGGTTAAAGGCCGCCCATAAAAACAACCGTTATTTCTTTTCTACCTAACCCAACATCCGCAACAGCCTATGAACCACGTTTTGCTTTTAACATGGCCAACTGCCTCAAACAGCCGATTGTGAGCTCCCGTCCAGTCATCAAGGCAACACATCTCTATAAACTGTACAGCACGCTAAAACTCGTGGATGCTTTTTAAAAATTAGGTCGCTTCCTTTCTGGCCGGTGTGAATTTAAGGGGTCGGGACGCAAAGCCCGCACGTCTATTTGCTTAAAAGTATATGAACCACATTCTGACGGTTTAAGTTTTCATACATACCCTACCAGATCACTTGTGGGAGGAAGAGAACAGCCGGCAACCATTGGAAGTCAATCCAAGTCCCAATGCCCTCTCCTTCAAAAATGCAAGCTTCTCTGTCATATTATAAATAGGCTATGAGAGTACGATATTCACGGCCTTTCGATTTAAGATAACTGAAATGTAGATAAGAGCATACAAACCAATGACGATAAGCCCCACCCATTCAATGCTGAATGGAGTAAACTGGTAAGCAACGACAAGTGATATTTGTAAGCCAAAGTTCCATATGTAGTATCGTGCAGGCCCCAATTTAGTCTTAGTCCAAGAGAGGTTCAAGCAATAAAGCCTTATCAAAGAATCAAGCGAGTTAACGACAAAAACCAGTCCAACGAAAATCATGAATATCTGCAACCAGCCAGGAATCCTAAACTCGCTTTCATAGAAAAAATATAGTGTCGTGAACCATATTGCGATTGGTATTGTCGGTAATATCACCATAGCGGCCGCTAATCGCCAAGCCTTCATGCCTCCCACGAATACTGAAACAAACTGTCCAATCATAATACTCCAGGCAAACCACCAATACAAATAAAACTCATGATACTGACTGATAGGTTCAAGAAACCGATAAAGGTTGGAAAAATATCCGTTTAATAGTTCCAAATCATGGACATATTTCACCGTAGCTGCGGATCCGAACGTGATAAATATAAGCAACAAACAGGATATAAGCAGCAAGCTGAATAGCCAGGTAGAGCCCACAGCTAACCATTTCATAAAGTGAAGATTCCCGCTCGAGTAGACAGAACAAGCGACCACTAGCAATACAATGAAACTCTGAGAAGCAAACCCCGTGCCTGGAAGATAACCAGGCAGTGCATTAGCAAACAGAAAACAGCTAAATGCACAGGTTGCTATAATTGTCATATTATATAGCACTTTAATGACAGGTCGTTCAAATATACGGAGCCGTGGTTCCAGAACTACAAAGTAAAATGTTGAGAGGAAATACATCAGCCAAACGAGTGGCCCCCACATGCCAAATTCAATTGCGAGTGGATTCGTAAATGCATAAGAACGATCATTCGCGAAAAGATTGAAATCTGACAACGGCAGCATGATGAGACCCATGTCAAGGCCAGCGGTAAATAGCAATGCAATGAATGTAAATGTTTTTGTCGGCATTTTACCCTGACATTGCACCTGGCCGAACCGAACTATAATTACTAGTGCCGTTACAAATACCACGAAGTAAGCAATACCAATTATATATCCCAAGAACCAACCTCCCAACATGCCCTCTCCCATCATATGGTATGTTATCAAGGAAGGTAGGGAATAGTCAGTTTGCGGCAGTCTTTTATTACAACACGACAACCGAAGGGCGCGCTATCTAACATAGTTTTTTATGGGGACCAGATCACGCGACGAAGAAGAGCTCCCGTTGCTCAAAAGTCCCTACAAGATCCGACTTCCGGGACAAGGGTCGTTTAGACGCGGCTCGTCGATGCGCGACATCAAGGCAGATAATGATCGTAACCAAGCCTGAAGCTTAGAGACTTCGCATGACGGCCTATTTACAGTTTGTGGGAGCTGCCAATCATTGTTTATCGCCCAGCTATCCTATCATGCTGAGCGATCCAACTATCTAAGCGGGAATTCTAGACCAGGCGAAACATCGTGCTCCAACGCCAACCTGCCGATCTTGGCGTGAAGCATTTGGATATCAACGATTGGAACTACCTCTGCAGCCTCGGCTTCATTACCGATAATGCGTGTTGCCCTCTCGAAGAACAGGTTTTTCTACTATTTGAGCTGATTAGCGTACTCATCAAATTGATAGGGTAATTCGACCATTCTCTGCTCAATTCTAATCATGGCAGGTACCACCGAGCCCGACGAGGCTCCAGCGGGGTCGTCTCATTATGGTATCGTCAGTTCCTGGCATTTATGCCGAACTCAGACAAAAATTCTGTTTATCCTGGCTGTACAGATTTCCCGCGCCATCTCTTCGGATCGATCACTGTAAACCATTGACCGCGAAGGCATGTGTTTTCACAGGGGCTGTATTCGTATTAACAGCACGAAGCCATGAAAAGAATGGTATGTCGATGATGGTACGGTTGACTTCGTGGAGGCTTCACACGGATAAACGACGCAATGGTTTGTCCAGGAGGCCATCCGGTCAATATTCGCCAAACGCGCGGTAAAGTTGCTGATTGCCCAAAAACTGAAACGCCCATAGCAGTGCAACAAAGAGGCGGTACATTGGTTGCTCTCGGAACTGACATCAATATCAATGAGAAGCAGAGCTGAAAACGTGAGCTGATATTCCACCCAAGTCCTACCGCAAAGGCATCTTCGTGTTTTCACGGCAGGTAATTCGACACAGAAATATGGGCAAGCACTCCGTTAAAGGGTTCAGCTATGCTGTGCGCAAAACAGCCTTCCTCTTAACAATTTGAAAACTTGGGAATGGGCTAATGTGGACGGTGAATGACCTTGACCTCCTGGAAATCTTCAATACCTAGTTTTCCCCCTTCTCTGCCATTACCTGATTGCTTATAGCCTCCGAACGGACTACCGTATCGATGCTGAGCACCATTAATGTGCACCATCCCAGCGCGAAGCTGTTTAGCCACCCTTTCCGCGCGCACCAAATCGTCGGTCTGGATATACGCTGCCAGACCAAAAGGCGTATTATTGGCTATTTCGATTGCTTCATCTTCAGTGTCGAATGGAATAATGGCAAGAACCGGGCCAAAAACCTCTTCACGAGCAATACGCATCGTACTGTCAACATCGACAAAAACCGTTGGTCGGACGAAGTAACCTTCCTTCAGACCATTGGGTTTGCCGAGCCCACCAACCAGCAATCTGGCGCCATCGACGATAGCAGTATTAATCGACGCCTGAACACGTTCGTACTGAATATCACTAACAAGCGGCCCAATGTGTGGACCTTCCTTCATAGGATCCCCGACTACGGTTTCAATAGCTGTACGACGGGCGATCTTTATAACATCTTCGTAGACTGAACGTTCGACAAGCAAGCGTGTCGGTGCATCACATGATTGACCAGAGTTGTTGAAACATTCAGCGACACTGCCAGCGACCCGTTTCTTCAGATCGGCATCCGCGAAGACGATATTCGGAGACTTACCACCCAATTCGAGAGTGACCCTCTTTACTGTGTCCGCAGCATCTTTGCTCACTGCAATCCCGGCTCGGGTCGAGCCCGTGAATGACATCATATCCACGTCTTGGTGTCTGGATAAAGCAGCACCACACGTCGCGCCATCGCCATTGACGAGGTTAAAAACACCTGGCGGAAAACCAGCTTCATGGATGATATCTGCATAAAGCATAGCGCTCAGCGGCGTAAATTCGCTCGGCTTCAGAATACATGTGCATCCCGTCGCCAAAGCCGGTATCACCTTCAGTGTGATCTGATTAATTGGCCAGTTCCATGGTGTAATCAAACCACAGACGCCAATCGCTTCACGCAGCATTGTGTCTCCGTTTGCGAGTTCCTCTTGTTCAGTTGCGCTTCCAAGCGCATCAATGAAACTCTGCAGGTGCCCTACACCGACATCAGCTTGTTGTTCTCGGCTCATTGTAATTGGAGCACCGAGTTCCAAAGTTATCGTTTCCGCCATTTCGTTGTAGCGTTTACGATAAATAACCAATAATTTTTCGAGTAGTGAAAGACGTTCTAATACAGTGGTTTTGCTATAGGTAGCAAAGGCCCGTTTTGCAGCAACAACCGCGCTGTCAATATCCTCTCCCGCCCCCATTGAGATAATAGCAACAGGTTTTTCCGTCGCAGGATTGATGACGTCCCGCGTCTGCGGAGAATGGGGCGTAACCCAGACACCATTAATATAGAATTTACGCTTATCGAACATATGAACCTCCTTTCAGAGTACGCTTCCATCAAATTGAATCCGACCAGCGCTTAAACTCTTCATTCTGGTCATAAAATTTATCAATAATGTTTCCACATAGTCGAAATCTGCCTGATGTTTCGACAGATACTGACACGTCACAACGGAAAACCCATGTGATGAACGAGCCTCGCCCATAACTTACGCCACCCTCCCTTCGTATCTACCTCATCAAGTGCATACATCGTTAGTTTGGCACCAATCCAGCGCAACGGTTCGGGTGGAATCATTTTTGGGAGTGTTGCGGCAAAATCAAGTTTGAGGTCAGGATTGTCTTCACCGTCCAGCAGAGCAAGCCCCATACGGGCACCAAACCGTGTTGCGGTTACGCCAAATCCTGAATAACCGCCTGTGTAAAGCGCCTTACCGTCATAATAGAGTTGGAAATGAACAGCGAGGCGTGTTGAAAGGTCAATTGGTCCGGACCAGGCATGAGTGAAGCGAATGTCCGACAATTGTGGGAACGTGTTAAAAAAATAGGTTGCTAACTGCTGATATGTTGCGACCCGCCGATCTTGCAGCGGATCGATATTGTCATTGAAATAGTAGCCAACTCTGCCGCCGAAGATAATTCGGTTATCCTTCGTCAATCGCATATAATTTAACTGTGTACGAGTGTCGTAGATTCCCTGCCGGTTTTGCCAACCAAGACGCGCCATCTGCTCGCCAGTCAATGGTTCTGTCGCTAACACGCGATCACGGATAGCTGCAATGCGTCGTTTTATATTTTTGTGACCAGCTGCCCAGGCATTGGTCGCAAACATAACCTTCGGTGATTTCACGGACCCATCATGACTGACCACTGAAAGAGTCGTGCCGTTATTCTCCACGCTGACCATCGGTGTGTGTTCATATATACGAACGCCGAGTTCGATTGCGACGCGTCTCAAGCCCCACGCGAGTTTGGCAGGGTGAACTATACCGCTCCTCGCACGCGACCACATGCCTGCTTTAAACAACGGCGAAGCAACCTCAGACTGTACCTTTTGTTGGTCCAACATGACTACATCATGTCCATACCGTTTTGCCAAATCATACTCACTCTTAAGATAGTCTAGATGATTGTGTTCAATGGCAACTGTCATTTCACCAGACCATTCCAGATCTGCATCGATGCCAAAATTGAGCAGAGTGTTGGACCAGCCTTGTAGGTTTTCAACTCCCAATCGTTCTAGTTGTGGCAGGTCCTTCGGAAAAATTTTCGATGCATGATAAAGGCCATGCATAACTGATGTAGACACAATACCGCCCGGCCGCCCGGAAGCGCCGTGCGCAATTTTTGTTGCTTCTATAATAACAACATCGCGTGACGGGTTTTGCTGTTTTGCAAGTATAGATGCCCAAAGGCCAGTAAACCCACCGCCCACGATCAACAGATCAGTTTCAGTTTTACCTATCAAGTTTGGTTGGCAATCAGGTTGCAACGCATTGTCCAACCAGAATGGGTATAATGTGACGTCCTTTAATGCGTTCCAACTTTTATGCATTATGAAATTCCCACTGCCTCAGGCAATTATTACCGACCCAACATCGCTTTGTTTACCGCCTTCAATAAGCACATAGGTTTTACGCATGGTCCTGGTGACCTCGAAACGCCCAACAAACCCATCGGTCAACACATAACTGTCGCCGCTGGCAAACTCATATCGAACGCCATTACTATCCGTAATAGTGAAAGCACCCGACAGAATAATTGCGTACTCGCATGCGCCGCGCATCTCCAGAATTTCGGAATAAGGCGTTGCCTCCCAGGTGCCGACTGACATACACCTATCTGTGAAATACAGCGCTCCCATTTCAATAGGATTTAGTGACAAATCAGCACCCAGAGGAACAAACGCACAGGATTCTAGCTGGTCGGGTTCACATGCAAGTGCCGATATTCTATGTATTCTTTTCATTTATTGTTCCCTATCCTAGCTTTAGGATAGGACGGACAACCAATCACGGAAATGTTAAATTTCAAATCGGAACATTTGCATTATTGAATAGTGAATGAGAATTTCAGGCTCGGATATACATCTATTCCGTGTTTTCGATAGCGTTATTCGCAACAATGGAATTTCATCTGCGCAAGTTGAATTGTCGCTTAGTCAACCGACAATTTCTAACCACTTAAGCGCTTTGGAAGACCGTATTGGATTAAAGCTTTGTGAACGTGGACGGCGCGGTTTTGCTTTAACCGAAAAGGGCAGAATTGTTCACGAAGCGATTTGCGAGATTTTGAATTGTCTCGATAAGAATTCAAACAGACTCAATGAATTACGCAGTCCTCTAAGCGGTCGCGTTCGTATAGCGATTGTAGATTGCCTGTCGACAGATAAGAATTTTTACCTCCCGGCCATCCTCGCCAAAGCAGCACGTGAAGCACCAACACTTGAAATTTCTTTGGAAATATTGCCCCCCAACGAGATCATAGTCCGCTTGTCCAATAACCAGCTCGATATGGGACTCGGTGGTTTTGATCTCCATCTGAATGGTCTGAAACACACGATGTTGTATAACGAGGAACACCGGCTCTACTGTGGTGCCGAAAGCCCGCTTTATGCCATGGAAGACCACGATATAACAACTGGTATGTGTTATCAATTGCCCTGGGTTCATCGCAAGTATTGGAGCCATATGCGTCAACGCAGCTTCCTGTTTAATGAAACTGACAGGCTTATTGACGACATTGAATCCCAACTCTTATTTATAATGTCGGGAGCGTACATCGGATTACTGCCTGTTCATTATGCCCAGAGTTTTGTTGGCAAGGAGCTTTTGCGTCCATTACCCGTGCGCAACGACGACTATCAGGCGAAAATCGAGATGGTTGTGCGGGCGGGTAAACAACAAAGAAATATTTCTTATGTAGAACAATTAGTCTTTCAGACCTATGCGAAACATTTGCTCTAATCAATATATCGATTGGCATATTCTAATTTAAACCAGGCGTTATGTTTTGTACCCTCATGCATATTTTCATGCGGTTGTAGAGGAGCGAAAGCATGACGGTATCCGAGAAAAAATTTAAGTTTAATCAGCCTTTGGGTGGGGATACCATGCCACGCTTCGCTGGTCCAGCGACGATGATGCGCCTACCACAAGCGGTTAGCGGCGCGCTGTTGGACGCAGCATTCATTGGCATTCCATTGGATATTGGAACCTCCAATCGCTCAGGAACCCGTTTGGGGCCGCGCCAGATTCGTGACGAAAGCCGCATGATCCGCCCTTTCAACATGGCGACAGGATCCGCCCCGTTCAACCATATTCAAGTTGCAGATCTTGGTGATGTACCGATAAACACATTTGATCTCAAGCGCAGCGTCGATATCATTACCCAATATTACACCGATCTTCTTCGTCATGAGGTTATTCCACTGACAATGGGCGGCGATCACACTATTTCGTGGCCAATTCTGCGCGCCGTAGCACGCAAGCATGGACCAGTCGCTTTGATTCATGTTGACGCGCATGCCGATACGAATGAAACCATGTTTGGCGAAGCTGTTGCTCATGGTACGACCTTTCGACGTGCCGTTGAAGAAGGACTACTTCAATGTGATAAGGTCTGGCAAATTGGCTTACGCGGGAGTGGGTATTCACTTAGCGATTTTGATTGGGGGCGACAGCAAGGCTTCACGGTCGTGCCCGCTGAAGAATGTTGGTATAGCTCAATGGCGCCAGTTATGGCACGCATCAGATCAATCATTGGGCAAGAGCCGTGCTATTTGTCCTTTGATATTGACAGCCTGGATCCCGCCTTTGCTCCCGGCACCGGGACTGTCGAAATTGGCGGGCTGACGACTATCCAAGGACTAGAGATTGTCCGTGGCTGTAAAGGGCTAAACCTTGTGGGTTGCGACCTGGTGGAGGTGTCCCCGCCCTATGATCCCACAGGCAACACAGCCGTAATTGCTGCCAACCTACTATACGAGATGCTATGTGTGTTGCCGGGGGCAAAATGATGCCCCAGGAACCAGTTATTTCATACTCAACAAAGCGTTTTTCTTCTTTCCGAAAACTCAATCAGGATGGATTAACAGCGCAGGTTTTGGCGAGCTATGTCGGATCAATTGCGCTATCTCCGCTTATGCTGCTACCTATTCTGGTCTATGCATATGACGTCCACTTGGGTTTTGGACCTGATATGGCTGGATGGATATCGTCGTCCGCAATCATTGGACTCTCTATCGCCACTGTTCTAGTCGCATTACGCGCCAGCCACTGGAATATGGGACGAATATCAGTTTACGGCATGATTATCATGCTCATATTTACGATGTTTACACTTATATCTCACCAGATTATTGCAATTTTTATATCCAGCTTCATTGCGGGATTTGGTGGCGGTCTGACACAAGCTGCCGTTGCCGCAGCACTTGGTCGAACAAAGCGTTATGAGCGCTCTTTCGCCATTTTTACATCATTTCAGTTTTTCTACCCAGGCATAGGTGCGTATATTTTTCCGCGACTGCTACAGAGACCGGTAACGTCTCTTTTGCATGGTTTCAACGGTATGCAATGGGGGCAATCGATTCTCATTTTGTCGGGACTGCTATTAGCACCCATCGTCGGAGCATTCATCTATTTGCCAGAAAACGGAATGTCCGTCGACCATTCTGCTGAGGCGAAAAATCTTGAGCTAAAGGCTCTAACATCTTTGCCTGCTATACTATCAAATATAGGTATATGTATTTATGGTGGATCAAACGGAGCTATATTTGCCTATTCCGAAGGGATTGGACGCATAGCCGACCTCGATATTAATCGAATTGGCGACATCATCGCATATGCAAATTTTGCGGCTGGAACCGCCGCATTAGGAGTGGCCTGGATCGAAAATCGATTTGGCCATTATCCTCCTCTAATCACCGGCATTTTAATACAATTGATCTCAGCAATAATTCTATATGTCTTCGCGTCTGAAGCGGGTTATATTACCGGAATGTTTGTATTTACAATATCGTGGGCACTGGTATTCCCTTTTTTCCTCAGCATACAGTCGCAACTTGATCGTTCAGGTTCAGTGGTAACATTTGGCCAGTTCGCTAATCTGGTTGGTACTGCAGCCGGGCCTTCAATCGCCGCTTACTGGGTTGGCTCAAAAGGCCATTTCGTTTCGGCGATATGGGTGGCGGCCGTCATGACGATTTTGTCAATGCTTCCAATGATCGCAATAAGAGTCGTTTATAAAGGACAACCCAAATAATGTGGAGTATCCCATACCAGACATTCTTGTCGGCTTAACGTAACTCTTAATGGTAGGCGTCCATCGACCCTCTCCGCTATTGTTTAAGCGTTTATGCAGATGATGACCACAAACGTATAGCCAATCTTTCCTTAAAAGCTCGATACGCCTTAGTTTTTAGCAATCATTATGTGGGGAAACACCCCTAGCCTGAAAGGAGCCTACTGATAACACTTTTGGTAGCGATAGTATGATCGCGGTTTGTACGGAATTTTTTTGGTTAAGTTCATTCTGATCGTCAACGCGCCAGAGAGTATGCTTCGCACCTTTGATTTATTACAAGTACTCAACTAATTGCCATAAGTCACCTGGAGATGATTTACGGAAAAAGGTAATTGTACAATGCTGTCCTAACTTCTCATAACCATTCGGTTACTTTCTTAGCGAAAGCGATTGTACCCCAATAAGTCAACATGGCTCCAACCATCCGAAAATTCATCAAAGGAAGCGGATACATCCATCTGATACCGCGATGATTTCAACTGAAAATGATACCGATGACACAGCAGAGAGGGAGACTATGGCTTAGTAAATGATCGGCTCCTTAGATAACAAGAAAGTTACTTAGCGATGCCACGGGCTACACCTATTCCTTAACGTCAGAGCCATGGGTGGCGCGTCTGCCCCAACAGAATTAGCGCAGCAATACCGTTTGGCTTTGTTTGTATAAAACGGATGAAATAAGGTTCCCGAGACAATGGAATTTGTTGTTCGCGGACGATGTTTTCCCAATTACCCGCAAGTTCGGCGTTCCCCTTATAATCAACAATCAAAAGGTGAAATAATGCGTCTGATTTTTGGTCTTCCCGCAATTTTGAGCGTAGTCATTTCCGTCACCCTTGCGATCGCCGACGTAACCATCTATAGCGGTCAGCACGAGGCCGGTACGAAGGCTGTTGCCTCAGCATTTACGAAAGAAACTGGAATTAAGGTTGTCGTAAAGCGCGGCTCTACAGAACAATTCGCAGGTCAACTCGCTGAAGAGGGAAATGAATCCCCCGCTGACGTTTTCTGGTCAGAGCAAATTCCTCCGTTACTGGCTCTTGCCGAAAAGGGTTTGCTTGCTCCACTGAACGCTTCGTTGATTGCTCAAACGAACGGTCAAGGGTTCAAATATGTCCCTAAGGCGGCTGGCAGGGATTGGGTTGCAACAAGCGGAAGAGCCCGCGTGGTCGTTTATGATCCAAAGCAAATCGCTGAATCCAAACTGGCGGCATCAATCCTCGACTATTCAAGGCCAGAATGGAAAGGCCGGATCGGCTATGTTCCCACGTCGGGTGCGTTCCTGGAGCAGGTGATTGCTATTACAAAGCTGAAGGGCAAGGAAGTCGCTCGCAGCTGGCTCACGGGTCTGAAGGAGAATGGTAAGCTTTATGCCAGGAATTCCGTCGCACTGAAGGCAGTTGAAGCTGGAGAGCTCCCTGCTGCGCTCATCAATAACTACTACTGGTACAACATGCTCCGCGAACAGGGCGGCCTGGACAAGGTCAGAAGCAGATTGCATTTCATTGGTCATGAGGACCCGGGTGCGATGATAACTTACGCAGGGATCGGCGTTGTTAAGGCTTCTGTGAACAAAGAAGAAGCTAATAAGTTCGTTGAATTCGTCGTCAGCAAGAATGGACAGCAAGTATTCTCGGACGTCAGAGCTGAATATCCGCTTCGTTTGGATGTCAAATCTCCTTTCGGTATGATGCCCTACACGGAACTGGAAGCGCCTGTGGTGCCCTCGACAACGTTTTTGGATGGCGAGGCCGCTCTGAAGCTGCTTGAGGAAGTTGGCCTCAAGTGATTTCAAAACGATATGTCGTCAGTAGTCGAAGCAGCCAGCGCCCGCCCCTGGGGCTGGTGTTAGTGGTGATGGGGATCAGCGTTCTGATGCTGATCCCTCTTGCTTACATTGCTATTCGAACATCGAATGTCGGCATGGATCGTGCTGTCGCCCTACTTTTTCGAGAACGTACCTGGTCTTTGCTCGGTAATACCATGATACTTGCCATCCTCGTTTCCCTGATCTCTGTGAGCGTCGGCACATGTTCTGCATTACTCCTTGAACGCTATCGGATACGCGGGCGGCAATTCTTTTCGTTAACAATCACCTTACCGCTTTGCATCCCGGCTTTTGTATCAAGCTTTAGCTGGTTAAGCTTAAGCTTTCGCTTTTCGGGATTGGCTGGCTCTGTACTGGTTATGTCCATGGTATCTATTCCGCTGGCATATCTTCCAGTCGCAGCAGTCTTGAGACGAATAGACATATCATTGGAGGAGGTCAGTTTTTCGTTGGGACGTAGTCGCGTATTCACCTTCTGCCATGCCGTGTTACCGCAACTTCGCCCGGCTTTGGGCAGTGGCTTCCTGCTTATATCGCTGCATCTGCTCGTTGAGTTCGGAGCGGTCTCAATCTTAAATTACCCGACTTTCACAACGGCGATATTTCAAGAATACGATATGGCCTTCGATAACGCTACAGCGGCCCTTTTGTCGCTTGTTCTGGCCTTCATCTGTCTTGTTATTGTTGTGGGTGAGTTCTTCATTCGCGGTAACGAGGAACTAAGCCGCCGCGGGCGCGGCGTAGCAACGCAACCGGTTCCGCGTGAACTGCCCGGAGTGCTACACATCTTAGCGGTACTTTTTTTTCTCATTCAGTTCGGTGTCGGAGTGATCATCCCAGGTGCCGTGGTCGTCTATCGGACGGCGATGGGTTCGTCTCTGCAAACAAAGTTTGCGTTTTGGGAATTGGCTGACTCTATTGGCCTCACCATGGGAATATCGCTTGTAGGCGCGCTTGTTACCCTGCTTGTAGCAGCGCCGCTTGTCTGGTGCTCGGTACGATACCGAAGTTTGCTCACCTTGTGGATAGACCGGCTACCGTTTCTGTTGCATGCGCTCCCCGGAATTGTCATCGCTTTGGCTTTGACATACTTCTCCATTCATTATGCCCGCCCCTTCTATCAAACATTTGTTCCTGTATTACTGGCTTACCTGATGCTATTTCTGCCTATGGCACAGACAGCACTCAGGGCATCGTTCCTAATCATACCCAAAGCAGTTGAGGATGTTGGATATTCTCTAGGGCGGTCCCGGGCCTTTGTATTTCGAACGTTGGTAGTCCCAGCTATGTTACCCGGCATCGCAGCTGCATTTTCCCTTGTCTTCCTCAATATGACAAAGGAACTCACCGCTACACTGGTTTTGACACCCACGACAGTACCGACGGTAGCAGTATCTGTGTGGGAATTGACTCAGGATGGTTCGTATGGAGCCGTCGGCCCATATGCTCTGGCACACATACTCTTCTCAGGTATTCCAGTATTTTTTGTGAGGAAATATGCGTTCCACTGACAAAAAAACCAGTCTGCTAAGCTTGAGCAATGTCAATAAAAGCTTTTCAGGCAAAACCGTCCTTAATGATGTCTCACTGATACTTGCTGAGGGTGAAGTAATTTTCCTGCTGGGTTCATCAGGCTGCGGCAAGACGACCCTACTGAGGATTATCGCCGGATTTGAACAAGCCAACCAGGGCAGCATGCAAATCCGCAATCGGATGGTTTTTGGACACGGCAGTTTCATTCCGCCTCAAGGCAGGCATCTGGGTTACGTCGTGCAGGACGGCGTGCTATTCCCGCATCTCAATGTCTATCGTAACATAGCCTATGGCCTGGGTGACGGTACGGGGCGGTCGCGTGAGGATCGCGACAGGATAATTGAAGTTATGAAACTTACCCAAATTTCAGAATTGGCCAATTATATGCCGCATCAGGTCTCGGGAGGGCAACAGCAACGGGTGGCGCTTGCTCGGGCACTCGCTCCAAAGCCTGAGGTCATGTTGCTCGATGAGCCATTCAGTGCTCTCGACGAGCATCTAAGAGCTCGGATTAGAAACGAAGTTATCGAGATACTGCGCAAGAGTGGCTCTGCAGCAATTATTGTCACTCATGACCGCAAGGAAGCTTTCAGCTGCGCTGATCGTGTTGGCCTGCTCCAGAACGGACGACTCGTCCAGCTCGACACACCAAAGGAAGTTTATAACAATCCGACTTCAAGGGAGGCGGCAGACTTCATTTACGATGAATACCTTCTCTTACCCGCCCGTCTTTCCAAAGACGGAAGTTATGCGACCTGTACACTTGTAGACCGCGTACCCGTCCAATGTCATGAAGCAGCAGCGAACAGTGGAAAAATAGGGCAACTGCTTATTCGCTGTAATCAACTGCAACCGGTAGCGCAAGACGATGCTGAAGCGCTATTCTTAGCAACGGTTAGTCAAGTGAATTACCTAGGCGCCTCGACCCGGCTATCAGTGTCGACTAAACGAATCACTTTTTGCTTAGTGCTGCCTGGCGAAGCTCTGTCTTACAATGTGGGCGATGTTATTGGCTTCAAGGTTTTCGGTAGTAGTAACTTTTTCTAGGAGTGTATATATTTTGCTCCATTTTCAGATGTTACCTCTCCTTTACCAGGGGAGTGTCCGTTTTAATCGCGCAGGAGACTTACGTTCAGCGGGCTTGCCGCGCGGGTAAAATAGTTCCAATTTTATTGGAGTGAGAACTTTGCTGTGCCTGGTCAGGAAAGCACCAGTTACTGGTTGAGCATTTTAAGTTGCCTAACAGTCCAGCATCTATGTTCAGGACCTACGCGTGCATGCGAAAATTCCCTAAACAATATTGCTTGTTGGACTGCATCAAGATCAAAACCTGCAAAAGCAGCTCCCATAGAAAGTTCCTGACCGTCAACGTTAGTGTCCTCACCAGACAGCGATTTGCCGTTTATTCTTGTGGTGTCGGCAATTTTAACCACCCCATAACTCATAACAGTGGCAGCGTAAAAGCGATTAAATCCGTGTCTAAATCACCAACAGAGACTGACGCTCCGACATCAATGGCCCTGCCTTCAACCTAAGGCCGCAAATCATGATCGCCGCCAACAATTACAGCTCCATTTGTAGAGGCTTTACTCACGACAAAAACAATATCGGAAGCGGCGCTCGTCGCAACGATGGTAAGGGTGGCCGTCGCGACGAGCGCCCCGCCAGTCGGGATACTGTCAGAAACACCAACATCCAGTCCGGCGGTAAGGGTCATATTGTGGAAACTGACAATCGAGGCAGCAGCGATAGAACCAAACGTAGCCGTAAAGCAATCTGAAGCAACTCGTTATCAGAGGACTTTTTGTCAGATTCCGGTGCGGTCCTCGCAATTGCCAATGTGAGAACATTCACGTTTTCCTCACCTTGCTTGAACCGTGCAGTCAGTACAACTAATCACTACGAAACGGCCTTACTCTATGCGGCTTTAACCTCAGCGCAACCATGTCAATTATCAAAACGGACCGATTGGACTGCTGGTGCTTTTGGCTTCTCTGCTTCACCCTCCGCCTGAGCTGACACAGAAACGGTCATTAGCATGGTGGAGACAACAGATAAGGAAATCCGACATTAAATTACGTTCATTCCAGCAAAAATCCCAACTCATATCATCACTCCCAACACTGGCGATAATTACTAATCTGAATGTTAAACCTCTGGAACGACCCTAGGAGTACCTAAAGCGAAATCAGCAATTACCACTGTTTTCGATTTGCATACATAAGTCATACAGAATAGATTTCATAATGGAAATAAATTCATATATTCTTTTCGGAAAGAGATTTATGTCAATGAATTTTAACAATAAAAAATGAAAATAAAAAATCCTTAATCAACCCCAACGGAATTTATGTGACTGCTACCAGTGCTGTCGCAATTATATCTCATATGATAAGTTATAGGTCGATCTATGTAGGAATTGACCGGGACAGGCGCGCGTTTCGGCTGACTTCAAAGAAAAACCTTTTCTCAAATCCGTCATCCTACATGCGGTTTTCTTTTACGTTCGCTACCCGGTTTCATATCGAGAACTGCGAGAGATCCTTAATAAAAGAAGCATGTCAGTGGATCATGCGATCCTGAGGCGATGCGTCGTTTATTACTCACTGCAGATTGTGTGGTCATGGGCACATGGCTTTGACGATGCTTCGCCTTCAAGCTTCAGAAACTGATGTTATTCGACTTGCTCTGAAAGCGAAGGCAAGTTTCCTGCTTCGCCATTTTGGTTTGACAACCAAGGTATCAACCTCACACAATTCGGGTAGGAACTGCGTGTTATGAACAAGCGAGAGAGTAACAAAGCCGACACCCGGCGTTGTCGCCGGACATATCTCAGCCTTGCCCGCGCATCTGTGATTGTCGCCGGAATAGGTCTCGCAATTGTCATTCCGCTTGGGTGGGGAAGCTTGGTCGTGGGCATGACCAATCAGACGACCGACAATGCCTGTCTGCGCTCTGACACTACGCAAATGCATTCGGTACCCTAATCATAAATACGTCCGTGGAGAGATTTCTTCTCGTTCGCGCGCCATTTGTGGATTTTTGGCCATCAGGTCCAACGTGTTAAACGAGTCCGAATGATATCGTTTGGCCTGTATAGGCCCGAACATTGCTATGCCGTGCGCATCAATAGCAATGATGTCTTCTTCCGCCTGAAGCGAGAGAGCTAATTCCTTCAGTTGCGTTTCAGAGATTATTCCGCGTTAGCAATTGCCATAGCAAAGAGATCATCCCGCGAACGAGTTCCCTTTCCACTTTGTAGGCCCTCATCGACACAATGCTGCATTGTTGCGATCTTATCCCCACGCATCTGATCCTTATGGATCAAGTCGCGAACAAAGTCACTCGCGTTCGAATAGCGTCCTGTTTTGGCCTGAGCCTCAACCCATTCTTTCATAGGGTGAGGGAGCGATACATTCATCGTTGCCATCAAACTCTCCTGTCTGTGCAAGCCATATTCACAGCTTGGCAAAGTTTGTCAATTTAACATCAGCTCTCCCCCTTGCGTTGTGCGCAACCCTATTGATGCCGATCACCAGTTAAGATCCTTAGTTCTACTTCTCTCGGCACCAATAAAGACTTATCTTGAAAGGTACAGAACCTGATCAGCAAACAATAGGGAGATTGGAGCCGACACAGTGTGGATCACGCGTTTACTGATCCAATTTAGGCTTCCGACGGCCTAATTTATTATCCTCTAATAACTAGATCCCATCGAAGATTTTTTCCAACTCAGCATAAATAAAAACATTTCCCGCAATAACGGGATTTCCTCTCCTCAAACCGCCATTCGCGAGAAAATCATTAGTGTTAAGCCCGGCTGCACGAACCACAGCGATCGCGCCTAGACAATCCCAGGAATTGATATGGGGCTCAATGTATCCAATGAGACGGCCGCTCGCCACATAACACAGCGTTAAAGCTCCAGAGCCTTCACGGCTGAACATACCCCCTGCCTTGAGGAGACGTTCAAACATTGGCAGAAACTCGTCGGGCGTCACACGAGGGGAATAACCAACACCTACAATACCTTCGCGCACTGATTGCGCTGGATGTCGCTCAACCGGTTTACCATTTAGCGTGGCAGCATGGTTTTCACCACCAGCGAAGAGTTCATTTCTCGCTGGAGCATATACCATCCCAAATTTGAGCTCTCCATCTTTTACAAATGCGATTGATACACACCAACTCGACATGCCGGAGATAAATGGTTGCGTTCCATCAATCGGATCAACAACCCAAATACCCTGGCCAGGTTTAAAGTCAGTGATACCCGTTTCCTCTCCCAGAAAAGCATCTTGAGGAAAAGAGGCAGCAAGTCTTTGTTTGATGAGAAGTTCTGTCTGTAGATCGGCTTCGCTTGCCATATCCTGAAGACCCTTGCTCTGAATAGTCAATGCTTGCCGATTGTTAAAAAATTGATTTGCAAGATCGCCTGCTTCACGAATCAGAGCGAGCGAAAACTCAAAACGTTCATCAATTGCATGGGATTCAGTCACGATAGTCCTCCCTTATTTTAAAAGCACGCCAACGGCAGATTCTTTCAAGCGCTCCAGAGCCAGGCAGCTCCGCGTACACCGCTGGAGTCGCCATGAACAGCCCTGCAAATCGGGGTTTGAAACACAGTCGAAAAAGTTCGCTCGGCAAGCGCCACAGGCAAATCCTCGTACAGCTCGTCGACATTCGACATACCCCCGCCCATAACAAGAATGTCCGGATCGAGTGTGTTGACGACCGTTGCAAGTCCACGTGCCACTCTGTCTATATAACGTGACCACAACAGACCGCTCAATCGATCACCGGATCGCTTGCGTTCTATGATTTCTCGGGCTTTCAATTCCTCTTGAGTGTGGCGGAAATATTCCGCTTCAAATGCGCGACCAGAAACCCATGTCTCCATGCAACCGTGGCGACCGCAATAGCATGGTTGACCTGGCAACTCCGTTACATCAGGAAACGGCAGCGGATTATGTCCCCACTCGCCACCGCTATTATTGGGTCCATGATGTGCTTTTCCTCCAATCGCAATACCTGCGCCAGCTCCAGATCCCAGAATGACGGCAAATACCACGTTGTAACCAGCTCCCGCCCCATCCATAGCTTCAGAGGCTGCAAAGCAATCTGCATCATTTTCAACCCTGAGGTCACGTTTGAGACATTCCTGAAGATCTTTCTCTACCGGACGTCCGAGTAACCAAGTAGAGCTGGCACCCTTACCCACACGACTGACCGGCTCAAGCGAACCAGGAATACCGATACCCACGGACCCAGTTCGTCCCGTTTTCTTTTCCAGTGCGGTAATCATATCATTGATAACACTGATACAACCAAAATAGTCGTGGCGTGGCGTATCAGCACGCAAACGCAAAAGCTCCCGACCATCTCGTTCCATGGCAACACCTTCAATTTTAGTGCCACCCCAATCAATCCCAATAAGCATGCTCCTCCCTTCCGGCACATGGATAGCCAACTGCCGCTCGTATTCACTCATTTTAAATTGCCGGCTAACTAAAGAGAATATCCCTGTCACGGGCATATTCTGCAAGAAGTGGGAGGCTCGCCGCACCCAAAACACGAGCATCGCTGCCAATATTTCCTTCAACTATTTCGACAGGCGCAACCCCCTGAACTTCCATTTTGGCAACTTTCTCGCGTGTCCGGCGCACCAGATCGGCACGTACGTGTGGTGGAAACCCACCGTCGATCACTACATTATGAAAGTCGATCACCGAAATTGCTGAAGCGATCACAAAAGCCAGGCTGTCGGAAGCCTGTTCCGTCCAGCGATCCAACACGGTACCTAAATGGCTCCAGTCGTCGGACTTATGCCAGATCACGCTAGGATCACCGCCCTCCGCCACGATCATGCGTTCAAGAAGATAAATGGACGCGCATTGAATGAGACGTTTGGGCGCTTCGCCTAAAACAGGTGAAGGTACGGGCGCAGAACCAATAGAGCCCGCATAGCCACGGCGCCCCGGGTACAAAGCGCCATCAAGCACTACCCCACCACCAACCAGGGTGGCGAAAAACACATAAAGGAAGTCCTGATATTTCCGCCCAATGCCAAAAGCCATCTCGGCTGCGCAAGCAGCAGTGGCATCATTATAAGAATGAACAGGCATAGAAAAGACCTGCTCAATATGTGCTTTGAGATCAAAAGCCTTCCAAGCATCGACGACAGTATGCGGTGCGCCGACTTCTTCTTCCCAGCTCCACATCTCAGATGGCATCGCAATCCCGATCCCTCTTACCCGCCCCAGCTGAATCCGGGTCAGATTATCAATAATCTCATTGATGCCTTTGTTAACAAACTCTACCAGCACAGCCGGTGTAGGGTATGCAAAATTAAGGCTGATCAGACGGCGCACTTGCCCCGCCATATCCATCAGCAAAAGCTCAGCCGTCCGGCGTCCTACTTTCACTCCAATCGAGAAGGCACCCTCTGGATTAAGCGACATCGGCACGGAAGGTTGCCCCACTTTGCCCCGTTGAGGCTCACCACGCAAAAGCAAACCATCATTTTCCAGCTGACCCATAATCACTGAACTCGCCTGCGCTGAGAGCCCAGTCATGCGAGATACTTCGCCTTTTGATAAAGGGCCATGCGAGCGGATGAGCGACAAAACCAGCCGTTCGTTATAAAGTTTCATACCGGTTTGATTTGTACCACGGCTCGGATCACTCAAGCTTGGCTGAAACTCTTCAAGTCCACCCATCTTAAACAAAGTCACCTCCCCGATTCAAATATCCGCTCTATTCTTTAACCGTAAACTGCACAAGCTGGTGCATGAACTTTTTCAATTCCAGACATGCCATGGCGATTACTCTCATATCGTACGAATGTTGATGTTCATGATTAAAAACTTTCTTCGACACGTCAATATATAAATCATACCGAATGAGATATTTAACCATAAAATCTCTATATCCCGCATAAGTCGGCCGATTTCTGTGTGAATATCTTTTTATTAAATCATCCGGTATTATATATTGACACTGATGCAGATAGCTGATTGCATCCGAAAGCCAGCACTGCGGAAGAGGAACTGTCAGTCTGGAGGCACTTGTTCAAAACCGGATTACACCGGTAATGGGAGGAATGATGCGCAAATATCTGACACTTATGCTTTCAACAATCGCTGTCTCTGCCGTTTCATTTGGGAGTGCCCGAGCGGATGAAACGAGCGTCTGTTTGGTAACGAAAACAGAAAACAATCCATTCTTTGTAAAGATGAAGGAAGGCGCCACCGCAAAGGCTACAGAACTGGGTATGAAACTGCTCAGCTATGCAGGTAAAGCGGAAGGAGATGTCGACACACAGATTTCAGCGATTGAGTCCTGTATTGCGGCCGGAGCGAAAGGCATCCTCTTGGTGCCAAATGACTCAAGTGCACTTGTACCTGTCGTTAAGCAAGCGCGAGATCAGGGTATACTGGTCGTCGCACTCGACACACCACTGGCGCCAGCCGATGCTGCCGATGCAACCTTTGCTACCGACAATTTTAAAGCGGGTGTTCTGATCGGCGAATGGGCAAAAGGACGTATGGGAGAGAAAGCCCGCGACGCGAAAATTGCTCTCCTCAATCTAAATGCCCAACAAATTACAGTCGATTACATGCGCAACCAGGGCTTCATGTCCGGGTTTGGTATTGACATCAAAGACAAGACCAAAATTGGAGATGAAGACGACAGCCGAATTGTTGGAAATGAAGCCAGCAACTCCAATGAAGAAGGCGGGCGCACTGCGATGGAGAGCCTGCTGCAAGTGAATCCGAAGATAAATCTAGTCTATACCATCAACGAACCTGCGGCAGCTGGCGCGTATGAAGCGATTAAAGCTGCTGGACTTGAAGACCAGATCACCATTGTATCCATTGATGGTGGTTGCCCCGGCGTCAATAATGTCAAACAGGGCATTATCGGAGCGACGTCAATGCAGTTCCCATTGCAGATGGCTACAATGGGCGTAGAAGCTATCAAGACATTCGTAGATAGCGGTAAGAAGCCACAGGCTTCGGATGGACTTGATTTCGTCGACACTGGAACCGAACTTGTTACAGACGATCCGGTAGACGGTACAAAATCCATGACATCGGAAGAAGCCCTCAAAAAATGCTGGGGTTAGCCAGAAATTTTGAAAAAACCTGACGAGAGATGCGGATGGCTCCTCAGAAACCATCCGCGATCGCCGAGGCCATGAACGGAAGGTTGTCATGTCAAACGCCCAGCCATCGCAGGAAGTCCTGCCTAAAATTACGAGCAACCCACCGGCCCATGCGCAGTTTGAAACATCTGACGCCGGATTTCTCGTCCGTATCCAGCGCTTCTTTCATAGTTATCCCACCGCAGTTCCACTGGTTGTACTCATCCTCTCACTAATTGGTTTCGGCATGGTAGCTGGGGACCGGTTCTTCTCAGCCTACAACATGTCGCTGATTGTGCAGCAGGTTTCTATCATCGGAATTCTCGCCGCAGCCCAAAGCCTGATTATTTTAACAGCCGGCATCGATTTATCTGTTGCAGCTATTATGGTTCTTAGTTCGGTTATTGCAGGAAATCTTGCTGTTAAGCTTGGGGTTCCAGTCGGCTTCGCACTTATGATCGCCTTTTTGTGCGGAACTGCAATTGGTCTCTTCAACGGGTTTCTTATTACTAAGGTCAAGTTGCCGCCTTTCATTGCCACTTTGGGCACATGGAATATCTTTTATGCACTCAACCTGTATTTGTCCGGCGCCCAGTCGATCAGGGGAACTGAGATTGATGCTACAGCGCCAGCGCTGAAGTTCTTCGGCAATACTATTTCAGTTCTGGGGGCACAAATCAGCTACGGTTCTCTTTTGCTGATCGCTGTGTTCGCAATCCTTTGGTACGCACTTTCGCGGACGTCCTGGGGAAGGCATGTCTACGCAGTGGGCGATGACCCGGAAGCTGCCAAGCTCGCTGGTATTCGCACTGATCGTGTACTGATCTCGGTTTACGCTGTTGCAGGCTTCATCTGTGCTCTTGCCGGCTGGTCAGCGATCGGGCGTGTGGGATCTGTGTCTCCGACCAGTTTCTTTGAGGGAAATCTACAGTCGATCACCGCCGTAGTAATTGGTGGAATATCGCTGTTTGGCGGCCGTGGCTCTATTCTTGGTCCACTAATCGGCGCCCTCATTGTTGGCGTTTTCCAGTCTGGCTTACGCATCGCTGGCGTCGATGTGCTTTGGCAACTATTCGCCATCGGCTGGCTTATCCTCCTTGCCGTGGCTGTAGACCAGTGGATCAGAAAGGTATCAGCATGACCGTCACTCCAGTATTACAGGCAAAAGGCCTCTCCAAAAAATATGGACGTGTTGTAGCTATAGACGGCGCGGACTTTGAACTAATGCCGGGCGAAATTCTGGCAGTGATTGGTGATAATGGAGCCGGCAAGTCGAGTTTGATACGCGCCCTTTCGGGAGCCCTAAAACCCGATAGTGGCGAAATCCTTTTAGACGGCAAACCGATCAATTTCTCATCGCCAATCGAGGCGCGGCATGCAGGAATTGAAACTGTATACCAGACACTCGCTCTGTCACCAGCCCTATCGATCAGCGATAATATGTTCCTTGGCCGCGAAATCCACAGCAAGGGCTTCTTGGGTAAGTTTTTTCGACAGCTCGACCGCCAAGCGATGGATCGCGTAGCACGTGAAAAGCTTAACGAACTTGGCTTGATGACAATTCAGAACATTGCTCAGCCAGTGGAAACACTTTCCGGTGGTCAACGTCAGGGTATCGCCGTAGCACGCGCCGCAGCCTTCGGGTCAAAAGTCATCATTATGGATGAGCCGACAGCTGCGCTTGGTGTCAAAGAATCCCAAAAAGTGCTTGATCTGATAAAAGCGGTGCGCGCTCGTGGCGTTCCAATTGTGCTCATAAGCCACAACATGCCCCACGTTTTCGAATTGGCGGACCGTATCCATATCCACCGGCTTGGAAAGCGACTAGCCGTAGTGCGCCCAACCGAATGTTCAATGTCAGATGTGGTCGCAATGATGACAGGAGCCCTGCAACCCCCAACGGAAGTGTTGCAGACAACGCATTGAACAGCCCATGGACGCGAAAGCCTTTGGGACAGACAGCTTAACTTTGCATGCTTAATAGGTGTACCTTGAAATTTGGCTTTAATACTTTTGCGTTCAGCAGTTTTCCAACATTCTTGCCAACATATTCCCTTAAAGAGACGATCCGCATTTTGGCAAGAATTGGGTATGATGCAGTTGAGATCGGATGCTGCGCGCCACATGCATGGCCAGATCACCTATCCAAAGATGATCGCAGAGAGATCGCAAAGACAGCGAAGGGGGAGAATATTGCCATATCAAGCCTCTTGCCAGCCATTGGTGGGGGGTTCGGCTGCAACCCCTGCTCGATTCTCGCATCTGAACGGGAAGCGACTATCGATCATTACAAGAAAATTATCGATCTCGCACATGATCTTGATGCCGGCATGGTTCTTTACATCGGCGGCTGGCGCGCACAGGGTATGTCGCAGACTGACGGCTGGGCTCACAGTCTAAATTGTCTGCTGCAGGTTGCAGCCTATGCCAATACAGCAGGAATCCAGATTGCAATTGAACCTACCACAGCTGACACCAATCTCATTGACAGTGCTGCTGACGCGCAACGCATGATGAATGAATGCAACGCCCCCAATGTGGGTTTGATGTTTGATACTTGCCATGTTGCATATGAAGGTCAAAGCCTTCCATCCTATGTGACTGCAATGGGTGATAAACTCTTGCATATTCACGCTGCAGATACAGGTCGAACAGCCATCGGGAAAGGCAATATGGATTGGAATATTTTGCTTCAATCGCTTGCGGATCATCGCTACAAGGGTGTGTTTACAGTAGAAACAGGCTTCGGCAATAGAAACATAGACCCCATTGGAGTTGCTCGGTCTAGCCTTTCGTATCTGCGAGAACGACTAAATGGCCTACATGAATGCCGTTAAGGTCAATTTCTAAAAACGCTGAAATAAAACTAATCAAACAAGAGGCTCCATGGCAAAAAGTCATCTGAAATCTCTCGAAGGTTTATGAGCCACTGTTAACTGCCATTAGGCGGTAATTTGATAGCCAGTCAATAGCATTTGAGCGGTCTGTCGTCTTTAATGATGCATTTGATATTGATGAGCCTTTAACACCTCATTTTCAAGCACAACTCTCCGGTCAAGTGCGCTTCAACTTATCGTTTATCGACCAATTCCTGAACGCCATTGTTTTTCATGCCTCAGGACAACGTAGTTTGAACCGGCTTAGCCATGATGGAGAGAACTCGAGATGACTTACTTGCAGCTTTGAAAGCACCAACGTACTCTCAAGGAAAAACTATGGCTGATTGGGCTTGATCAAGCCAGCTAAGCAAAAGTCACGCCAGAGCTCTTACCAAATGAACGTCGCGCCATTCAACTATGCTGAAAACATAGTTGGATTTCTATAGGTACTGGTGGGACACGGCTGCTGAAGATAATGGATTGCTCATATTATCTTTTGCAATTTGCGGCACCCCATTTGAAGACGGGCGCCGCAAAAAACTTGCAGTAAATTAGTGAGCGATCAGCTCTTCAACGATCTGCTTCGAGTTCAAAGCCGACGGATAATATGTCGGCCAATTGACAACTTCATCGAGCAGGGCAGTGCGGTCATTGCCCCAGAAAAGGTGATAGTGGTGTGCCTTCGCAGGATAAATCCCATGATCGCTAAACTGGATAAACTGCGGAGCTTCTGCATCGCCTTCTGTCTTTTTAAAGATGAAGCGAACGCCACGATTACCCTTCTTATACGTCAGAACTTCGTAACCGTCGTAAGTATAATGACCTGCGGTTGGTTTGCCATCCTCGTAAAAGGAGACCTTATCGCCTTCAATGGTGATGCGTTCTACATTCGTTTTATAGCCAGCGTCATATTCTGTCCGAATCTGTTCAGCCGTTCTATCGCTGCCTTCTGCTTCATGTTTCCATACAGGATCGAGGCTTCCATCCTGAAGATATGGATAAACTGACTGCCAGTCGCCTTCGTAGTCGGAAAGCGGGCGATCCTTGATCTGGCTATCTTCAAAGATACCCTTATTAATCTGAGGATCTCCATGGCTATGACCATGCTCATGAACTTTACCACTGCCTCCAGCAACCGCAATATTGTACGGCTTGCCTTCGACCTTGATTGTGCCAAGCTCCTTCAGATCAGTTTTGGAGATGCGGCGAACGACACCCGCATTAGGGTCACTCATAACGACTTCATCGCCGGCCATAGCAATGCGTGGGCGTGCATCATTCCAATGACCATCCATTGAATAAGGTTCTGTTACCTTTGCACTCTTGCCAGGTTTGCCTTCCAGAACATCAATCTGATGCAGAGTACCATCTTCTGTCAGCACATAACCGAAGCGGGCATTTGCCGGATCAAGTGCAAAATCAATACGGCGGAATGGAAGCTCAATGTACCGGAAGTTCGGTTCATCAACCGGATCCACAACAACCAGACCCTTAGGCCCATAGTTTCCGAGGAATACCTGCATACTTTTTGCACCAAGCAGCGTGCCAGTTGTTTGACCGCCCGGCAAGTCTGCTGGATAGGTCAGCATTTTTGTCTTTGGCCCATCCTGACCGGCAGTTACTGTCAAAATGCCCTCTTTGCAGCCAGCGGCCAGATAAACGCCGGAAAAAGCTTCTCCGTGGATGCCGGTGCATGTCGCAACGTCTCCTATCGGAGTGCCGTCAGCTTTTACAGCCTGAAGACCAACACGCGCTGGAGCCTTGTCGCCTTCAACAGGCTCTTCTGATGCTACTGTAGTTACCCAATTTTTTCCGACCGGTGCAGCAAAACCATGATGAGCCTTACCCTGTTTTAACTGGCTACCTTTCAGCTCACCTTGAGAAAGCTCATAAGCATTCAGAATTTCTGCGTAACCGCCCTTATCGAAGTTTACGACAATTTTCCCATCATGATCGATCACATGAAAAGGCCGCGGTCCCTTAAGAGGTGTCTCGACGGCTTTTGGTTCACTGATATCAATGTCGGAATGATCGCCATGTGAGTGTAGCGAGATACCGCTGTTGATGAAATGAACTGTGTCGTTGTCTGACTCTACGGCAGCAATCGATGCACCATCGTTGACGCTGTAGAGTTTATTTTGACCAGTCGTTTTAAAATCCCAACGGTTCTCTGGTTTGCTGAGATCAAAGGCTGTGACCTTTCCGTCTGTGTGATCGCCAACGAAAACACGGTATAGCGTCACATCTTCATCATCGTGAGCAAAAGCTCCAGATCCTATAAGACTAACAGAGATCGCAAGGGCTGATGCGCCCAAAACCCATCGTTTCATATCGAACGCTCCTTTATGATATTACATAACATTAACAGGCAAGGTTTTTGCCCATATGATGAGGTTTCAGCCTTCATGAATGGCTGAAACGATTGTTTTGACGTTGCTCTTCATTATGTCGATATAGGTCGGTGCAGGACCATCTTTTGTCGACAAAGCATCCGAATACAAAACTCCACCCATCTGAAGGCCGGCCTCGGAAGCTATCTGCTCTACCAGACGTGAATCTGAGATATTTTCAGCGAAGACGGCAGCAGCACGCTTAGCTTTAATTTCCCTGATGAGAGACGCGACATCTGCCGCCGATGCCTCAGATTCAGTTGATACGCCCTGAGGTGACAAAAACGAAATTCCGTAATCCCGCTCAAAATAGCGAAATGCATTGTGGGCTACGACTGTAACTCGGCGATCTTGCGGGATCGTTTGAATTGCCGCCTTAATATCCGTATCAAGCGAAGTAAGCTCTTTCAGATAATCTTCAGCATTGTTTTTATATGTAGCGCATCCGTCGGAGTCCGCTGCACAAAACGCCTTTTCAATATTTTGCACGTAAATTTTAGCATTTGATACCGACTGCCAGGCATGTGGGTCATTCGGTGTGGCGTGAAATATCGCCTTGCCATCGATAAAGTGGTAATGCCCACCTTTGGGATCGTTCAAAATGGCAGTACCATCCGTTACAACTGTAACCGGGGCATCTGACTGACTGGCCTCAATCAGACGCTCCATGAAGCCTTCCAAAAGCAAACCGTTGACCAGAATAACATCAGCCTTCGCCAACGCTAATGCGTCAGAAGGCCGGGGTTCATAAACGTGTGCGTCGCTGTCAGCACCGACAAGCGTTCGCAGATTAATACGATCTCCGCCAACCTTTTCAGCAAAATCACCGATGATGGAGAAACTGGCCACGACATCCAGCTTCTCCTGCTGTGCAAATGCAGACTGATCGAATGTACTAAACGACATTGCGAGAATCCCGCCAAAAAGTGCCGTTAATCTATTCATGGTATTTCCTGTAGATTTAGAGATTACGCGCGTCGATAGTTGCGCAAATACAGTCGTGAAAAAAGCAAGCCGCGTGGGCTGACAACGACTGAGACGAAGTAGAATACTCCTGCTGACAAAATGATGGATGGACCTGAAGGTAGTGCTAAATGATATGACATCAGAAGGCCGCCCACCGAAGACGCAAGTCCTATACATGTTGCAAACAAGCACATAGTTAATACGCGTTGCGTCCAGAAGCGGGCTGCTGCTGCAGGCAGGATCATCAGACCAACGGAAAGAAGAGTCCCCAGGGCCTGAAACCCTGCAACCAGATTGATCACGACAAGTCCCAGAAAGATAAAGTGCACGGGCATTCCCAAACGCGACACTGACCGCAGAAAAAGTGGATCCATACATTCTGCAACAAGTGCGCGCCAGAAAACCCATAAAAGGATGGTCGTTGTTATTGAGACCAATGCAATCAGCAGCAGAGCGTCATTATTCAAGGCGAGCACCGTCCCAAAAAGTACGTGCATGAGATCGACGCTTGAGCCTCGCAATGAAACCAACAACACTCCAAGAGACAAGGAAATCAGATAGAATGCAGCCATAGAGGCGTCTTCTTTCTGAATAGTAAGTCGCGCAACTGCACCTGCACCCAGAGCCACAAACATGCCGGCGATTAAGCCACCAATCGTCATTGGTATGATCTTTAGCCCGTACAACAGAAAACCAGCGGCAGCACCTGGCAGGATCGCATGAGACATGGCATCACCCGTCAGGCTCATACGCCTTAGCGTCAGAAAAACCCCAACCGGACACGCACATACTGATAACATCACAGCGCCCAAAAGAGCTCTCTGCATGAAAGCGAACTCAACAAAAGGTTCGATAATCACAGCCAGATATATCATTGAACTGTATTCATTTTGCCAGCTGAGTGACGTGCATATGCACGTTGGCTTTGCGCAACAGCGCCTGTTCCAGGCATAGAAAGACTATATTCACGTGCTTGACGGAGGTTTTTTAAGCTCAAGGTTTTTTTAGCATCACCCCAAGCGACAGGGTAGTTAGCGAGCAGCAGTGCTTCTGGAAAATGATCTCGTACTAATTGGAGATCATGGATGACTACCATAATCGTTCGACCTTCCTGATGCCATCCTTCGATCAGAGCAAGCAGATCGCAAATTGTTTGTTCGTCCACAGCGTTGAATGGTTCATCCAGCAGAATTAGATCTGCGTTTTGAATAATCACTCGAGCAAAAAGTGCACGCTGTAGCTGTCCACCCGAAAGAGCATCGATTGAAACATTCTCAAAGCCATCCAACCCAACTGAGGAGAGCGCGTTGCCCACGACTTTGCGATCTTCACTGGTATATCGACCCAGAAGTCCTCGGCGAGGCCAAAGCCCAAGCGTTAAAAGGTCCAGCACGCGAGCAGGGAATGTGTTATCTAATTCAGAACGTTGAGGCAAATAAGCGACCCGCACTGATGCATCCACAATGCATGCACCCGATATTGGTGTTAATAGCCCACTGACCCCCTTCATCAGCGTTGATTTTCCGGATCCATTCCCCCCAACGACTGCGATCAAGCTTCCCTTATCAACAGTACCAGTCAGATTCTGAACCGCGGCATTTTTGTTATAACCAAGCGTCAGGTCGTCAAATATTAAGCAGGCGTTTGACATGAAAAATGATAACCTCAGCATACGAAGCGAAATGTAACGTTATTACGTTTATGCACTCCTTTACGTCAAGGCAACCCGTTTTTTTGTCTCTAATTTTTCGCTCATCTGGTGCCCAGATGGAATGGTGAATGCTACACAGCCCACATCGGAAATGAGATTTCATCAATCTTGCTAAAGGTTTTCAGCTATCAGAATTTTTTAAGCCTTAATTATTTCGCGCATCATCACTGCGAGGGGATCTGACTTTATCTGGTCACGATTCAAGTACCCAATACAATTTGGACTTGCTCAATCGCCAGCTGATGCTTTTTGAAGCAATCGCTGAGGAAATCAGGCGATTTCCATTGGCTTCGACAGTTTGTTTCAACACCGTTTCCATTTCTTCTATCATTCAACTGACCTGTTGAAATTTCGCGACTTGCTTATGTTACGTAATACCATTACATCGCAATAGGATTTTTACTATTGGGGGCTTACATATGCAGACGTCATCCAGAATCAAATCGGGTTTTCGCCGATTAATCAAAATAGCTGGTCCATCATCATTGATGTCAACGTTGTCTTTCACATTAGGGATGACGATCGTTGGATTTGCCGAAGATAGCAGTTCCCAACCTGAAATCACGCTCGACACAATCACCGTAGTTAGTGGTGACAACAACTCGTACTCAGCAAGCAGTTCGAGCGTCGCAAGCCGACTGCCGATGGCAGTTAAAGAAATTCCCCTCTCTGTGAGCACTATTACCCGCCAACATTTGGAGGACGAACTGATCTACGACGATATGGAAGCCATCTCTCGGATGAGTGGTATGTACGTAGAGGGTGCGCCTTACGCATCCGGTATCAGTTCACGCGGCTTTGCAACACTTAGCAATGTTGACGGCCTCCGGATGCAAAGCGAGGATAGCAATTTTACCCCTGTCTTAGATGCGTTCTTATTGGATAGCATTGAGATCATGCGCGGCCCAGCAGGTCTGCTGGAGGGGGCGGGTCAACCAGGCGGAGTTGTCAATCGTCAGCTCAAACGCCCAAATAGTTCTTTTTCAACAAGCGGATCGATTGCTTACGGAAGCAATCAATTCAAGCGAACAGAGCTCGAGATGGGCGGGCCATTGAATAAAGATGGATCTGTTCGCGCGAGAATTGCGGGTGCTTTTACTGACAGAGGTTTCTTTTACGATGTCGCGGATCATCAGCGCTTAGCCTTGCTTGGCACGATCGAGGCCGACTTAACAGATAGCACAACAGTGCGATTGTCAGCTGTGCATCAAAAAGATAAGCGCACACCGTTTTGGGGCGTTCCATCTCACGAAGATGGTTATCTGCTAAAACTCGACCGCTCCACGTTCCTTGGATCGACTTATGGTCGGTTTGATACTGATTATTCCATGTATTCCGGAGACCTTACCCATCAGTTTGATAATGGCTGGACAGGGAAAATTATGGCGAACTATTTCGATCAGAAGATTGATGAGTTTGATCTCATGACGGTTGGACCTGCTTACACAACGGACGGCAAGACCTATGTCGTTCTGGGTTTAAATGTGAATCAGGATCGCGAACGAGGGTATAACATCGACACCTCGCTCAGCGGCGATTTCAACCTGCAGGATAAAGAACACAAGTTCGTTGTAGGTGCGAGTATCATTCATTCGAATTTGAAGGTGGATGAGCGCTGGGGCTATGATGGCTTCCCGGTAGAGATATCAAATCCTAAGCATGACCTGCCGTTACCCGGTCAAGCAGATGGAGGCATCAGACAAGACAGAGATTACAGACAGTTCGGTATCTATGGACAGCTCAACTATAAGATAACATCTCAATTGGCTGCCATTGCAGGTGGGCGCATCAACTGGGCGCAAATGTCATCTGATATCACCGGAACAATTGTTCAGGATTACAGGGAGAACGCATTTTTCACCCCCCTTCTCGGCCTCGTCTATGACGTCAACCCGTCTACATCGCTATACGCAAGCTACTCCGATATTTACGAACCTCAGTTTCAGCGTGATAAAGACAGACACGCGCTACCTCCGTTAACGGGGACACAATATGAAGCTGGCGTAAAAACTGAGCTTTTTGATAGCGGATTGAACGCTTCCGCCGCCGTATTTCACATCACAAGAAAAAACCAGGCTCATATTGTTGGACGATGGGCTGAGCAAATTTATGAAGCGGATGGTGAAACACAAAGCAAAGGTGTCGAGCTGGAAGTATCGGGTAAATTGAACCACGCCTGGAAGCTATTTACCGGTTACACCTTTATGCTCAATGAAGTCACTGATTCAAAAGATGCGAACCGAATTGGAAAAGTGGCAAGTAATTCGCCGCGCCATAAATTCAATATATGGCTCAATCATCAGTTCCAAAATGAGCGTCTTAAAGATCTGCAGATTGGCAGCGGGTTAACGGCTGTCAGTCGTTTTCAAGATTACGACAACGGATTGAAAGCCGAGGGTTATGTAACACTGGATGCAGCTCTTCACTATAAAATTAATCCGAACTTAGATCTTGCGATAAAAGCCTCAAACATTCTCGATAAAAAATATTACGAGCGCCTGGGTAACTCTGGGATGTATCATTACTACGGAGCGCCGAGGAATATCACGCTACAACTAAAGGCGCGCTTATAAAATCTCTGCACGCATTCAGAGCAAGTACGCGCATTCTGCGAGAAAAATAACTCTCTTTGATTTCAGACAACGTTATCCGAAAAGAAACCTGCTATGAATTTCGCTATCGCAAAGCTGAATACAGATTTCAGCTTTGCGATAAGCCTCCCAAATGCTAGGGAGGGGTAGTTCTTTCATTGGATGTCTGACGTTGCGCAGCTATAAACGAACACATAACGAACAATGGACGACCCTTCTCGTCGCCTTTTTCGTTGTTGTTCAAGCCTTCTTGGGCTCCTACGTCACTGCCGCACAAGCAGCGCCTGATAATCTCGATTATTATGGAAATGTAATCTGCTTTGGCGGCGGACATGCGCCAGATGACACTTCAGATAGCCAAAAACATATTCCAGATTGCTGTAATCTTGGTTGCGGGATGTTTGCGGCATCGCTTGAAGCCCGTATTCTGGCCAGCGGTGCATCCCCTCGCATTCAATCAAGCCCTCTTCGCTATTTTGTTGATTTAAATGTATTTTCCCCGGGGCCAATTTTATTTGGTATTTCCCTACCGCGAGCGCCACCATTGTCGGGCCAGGTTTAAACCCCGGCGCTTTCGTTCAAAATGCGGCACTCTCCTTCTGCAAAAGGTTCGATAGCCGGGGCACTCTGTTTGCCCCGTTCCAAAGCGTGATTTCTTTCCGAATGACGTTTCCTGGAATGATAGTCCTCTGGCGCGCGCTAAACGTGCAGCCTTTCCATATATTGAAAGCTCGTAATGAGACATTCACTCCTTAAATTCGCCGCAGGTGTTGCAGCGTTTCTTGCAGTCACGTCGATGCCAGTGCTGGCCGATATTCAAACGACAGATGTCAAAGGCCGAACGGTCACGATTCCTAAAGTGCCAGAACGTGTGGTGCTGGGCTTCTACTACGAAGACTACCTGGCAATAGCCGGCAGTCGTGCATTGGACAAAGTGGTGGGACTCTCGCTCTCAACCTGGAAAGATTGGCGGCCCAATCAGTTTAAGGCCTACGAAGCTGCTCTCCCAAAACTTTCGACAATAGCTGACATCGGCAACACAGAAGACGGCACATTTTCAATCGAAAAGGTCATTGCAGCAAAACCCGATCTGCTCATTCTGGCGGCGTGGAGTTACGATACGCTCGGTGACGGTATAAAGCAGATAGAAGCTGCTGGAATTCCGATTGTAACACTCGATTACAACAGTCAGACAGTTGAAAAGCACGTTGCGTCTACCCTGGCGCTTGGCAAACTGATGGGCACCGAAGATCGCGCCGGGCAACTGGCCGATACATATAAGAATGCTATGGATGACATTCATTCCCGCATCGAAAAACAGCCGAAATCCAATAAAAAAGTCTACGTCGAACTGGCACAAAACGGCCCCGACACCGTAGGAAACTCCTATGGTGGTACGATGTGGGGCGCACTCGTAACGGAACTCGGCGGAACGAACATCGCAAAAGGTCAGATCGGCAACTGGGGACCGTTAAGCCCTGAATATGTCATTGCACAACAACCTGATCTGATTTTTTTGGCGGGCTCTGAATGGTTAAACAAGCCGCAGGCGGTGACTGTCGGCTTTGGTGCTAAAGAGGACGTTCTTCATGAGCGCATAGGCGCTTACTTAAAGCGTGCCGGCTGGGCTGATTTACCTGCTGTGGCAAACCTGAATGTCCATGCGATTTATCATGGCGGCGCACGTACGCTGTCTGATTTCGTTTACGCGCAGTATATCGCAAAGCAACTGTATCCTGAGGCGTTCAAAGATGTCGATCCAGCGCAAAACCTGCGCGACTATTATGATAAATGGTTGCCGGTTAAAGCGGACGGCGTGTTTGTAAGCGGCTATCAGGACTGAGTGCCATGGCCATTGTGCAAATTAATGCGCAGACCATACGCGGCGATTATCGCCGCGTAGCTGGTCGGCGATTGGCCGCTGTTCTAATCAGCACATCAATCCTCGCATTGCTCATGATACTCGACATGACAACCGGACCATCGGGCATGTCGTTCAGCGATGTCATAAATGGCCTTCGTGACGGACCATCTGGCGCGGATAAGGCCGTTGCGACTATTCTCTGGCAGCTGCGCATGCCGCAAACTCTGATGGGTGTGCTTGTTGGTGCTTGTCTGGGCTTGGCTGGTCTGCAAATGCAAACTATTCTGGGCAATCCACTTGCGAGCCCTTTTACGCTTGGCTTCTCAGCTGCAGCAGGTTTTGGAGCGGCACTCGCTATCATGTTTGGCGGGATGTTGGCTATGCCCGCTTATATCGTCACGCCAATCGCTGCATTTGCCATGACGTTAAGCGCCTGCGGTATGATCTACCTCATCGCAAGAGTCAGAAGTTCTGCACCCGAAGTTTTGATTTTAGGCGGAATAGCTGTTCTGTTCTTTTTTCAGTCCATACAATCCTTGTTACAATTCATGGCTTCGCCCGAAGTGCTGCAGCAGATCGTTTTCTGGCTATTTGGAAGCTTGCTAAAGTCGACCTGGACAAGTGTCTATGTCACCGGCGCAATTTTGGCCGTCTGCCTTCCCTTCGTCATGCGAGACAGTTGGGCCTTAACAACATTACGCCTTGGCGATGCCAACGCGCTTAGTCTTGGTTTACCCATCGAGGCTATTCGTCGGCGAACCTTCCTGCTCGTCGCCTTATTGACGGCTGCAGCTGTCTCTTTTGTCGGAACAATTGGCTTTGTCGGATTGATTGCGCCACACATGGCAAGGACCATGGTTGGAGAAGATCATCGTTACTCCCTGCCGATCTCTGCATTAACTGGTGGCATTATCATTCTTGGAGCGTCGGTCTTCGGAAAGTTGATCTCACCGGCGGCAGTTATTCCAGTGGGCATTATTACAGCAGTCGCAGGTGTGCCAATGCTGTTCGGTATCATTCTGAGACGTGGTAAGGGCGGGAAGCTTTAAATGACACTTAAGATGCAAAACGTGTGTGTAAAACGCGGAAATACACCCGTCTTAAACAATCTGGAGTGTGAGCTTGCCCCGGGGCAAATCGTGGGCCTTGTGGGGCCCAATGGTACCGGCAAATCGACATTCATCAACACAGTCGCGGGACTGGTTGCTTACACCGGTCAAATTAGCTGGCAGGAAAAGAAGGTGGATATGAAGACTGTTGGTTTCATGCCGCAACACTGTCAGGTGCGCGCTGATCTAACGGTGATCGAAACAGTACTGTTGGGAATGCATGAACGCCTTGGGCTTCGTATATCGTCCGATTTTCTGGATCAGTCTATCAATATCCTCGAAGAATTCGGCATCGCACATCTTTATAAACGTTCTATGCAAAGCCTTTCAGGTGGGCAGCAACAGCTTGTTATTCTGGCGCAGCGTCTAATTCGAAGGCCCGATTTATTATTGCTGGATGAAGCTACAAGCGCGCTCGATATTCGCCATCAGATGCGGGTCTTCGATCAATTGCAAAGCTACGTTGAAAAAACCAATGCGCTCGTCATCATCGCCATCCACGATCTCAATCTTGCCGCCCGGCATACTCAGACAGTGCTGTTGCTGGGCAAAGGAAGCATAGTAGGACAAGGTAAGTTTAACTCAGTTATAACTGAGAGAAGCCTGCGTGACGTTTATCGCATAGACAGTGAAATCATCCACTCTGCATCAGGACGAACGGCAATTCTTCCGATAAGTGCAGCGCGTTAAATCTGATAATGTCACGTGCTGCAATACATAGAGCCATCACTCCAGAAGGATCATAAAACTAGCGTCAAATAGTCAACTTATTTGTTCTGGAGCAAATAAGTCATGTTTAATTTGCTTTACTGCTTTGCCCCACGAAAGACTGCGTATGGGGCCCGTTTTGCATGCCGTCCAAGTTTGATGTTCAAAGCTTTTATGCCAATGAAAACGGTGCTGATCCTTTAAAAGATGCGTTTTCGAAACGCCGCGCAGTCATGCCGTTTCGCGGTACATCAAAGCTTGAATGTGATGATTTGCAATCGGCATGGATTGATATTCTGTCTCAGCCGTCTGAACGCAGCAAGCGCCTTGCGTATATTCACGTTCCATTTTGTGCCAATCACTGTTTGTTTTGTGGCTTCTACCGCAATGCGTATGTTCCACAAATTGGTGCGGGCTATGTTGATCTGGTCATTGACGAAATATGTCGCGACGCCTCCCGTTTGGCGCTGCGCAATAACCCTATTCATGCGATTTATCTCGGCGGGGGTACGCCTACAGCGCTTTCGGCTGATGAGTTATCGCGGCTTCTAACGACGGTCCGTGAGGAGCTACCGCTTGCTCCTGATTGCGAAATCACAGTCGAGGGGCGGATCATCCATTTTACGGATGACAAGATTGATGCATGTCTTGAGGCGGGAGCCAACCGCTTTTCAATCGGTGTTCAAAGCTTTGATACGGACGTGCGACGAAGACAGGGACGAAAAGCCAGTCGTGAGGATGCTATTCGATTTCTGGAGGGTATCCGGGATCGTGATCGCGCAGCGCTGATTATTGATCTGATCTATGGTCTGCCTGGTCAAACGCTAGATGTCTGGCAGCGCGATTTGGAAACTGCGGCAGAGCTTTGTCCTGATGGCATCGACCTTTATGGCCTTAATCTCATTCCGGGTACGCCACTTTTTACTGCGATTTCTGCGGGTAAATTTCCAGCAACAGCCGGGTTGAGTGACATCGGTGCTCTCTATCAGACTGGCGTTGAGTTTTTCCGGCGCCGAAACTGGCACCAACTGACCAATAATCATTGGGGGCGTACTACCCGCGAACGTAATCTCTACAATATTCTGATTAAGGAAGGCGCAGATTGCCTGGCCTTTGGCTCAGGTGCTGGCGGCTCAATCGGGCCGTATAGTTATGGATTAAAAAGCGATCTTAGCAGTTATTCCGAGAGCGTGAATTCAGGCTTCAAACCGCTTGGTATGTTGAACAGATCTGACGGCAATCAGCATCTGCGCAACTTCATCACCGCAAGTTTTGAAGTGGGCTTTCTCGATCTTGCGCAATTGTTGCAGCTTGCCGATCACCGGCTTTCCTATGGTGATTTTGTTCCGCTTGTGCAGCAATGGCAGCGCTCGGGACTGCTTACTTCTCACGACAATATTATTGAGCTCAGCGTTGCCGGACGTTTCTGGTACGCCAATCTTATTTCAGCGTTTCAAGACATTCTTCAAGGCCGGTTATTGCCCACAAGCAACGCCGCCTGATCCCAACCACAGCAATTATGGAGAACAGATATGCAATCAGTGAGCTATGCGGAAAAAGTTGAACGTATCCGTCAGAATATTGCTGAAAAACCCGATGGCATTCTGGAGAGCCTAGCTACCGAATATAATGTGCCGATCCAGACCGTTCTCGAGTGCGTTCCGGCAGGTGGGGTCACGCGTATTGATGGCAGCCTGTTTGTCGACGTGATGAGCGATATTGCGGACTGGGGTGACATCACATTCATCTGCCATTCTAAAGATGCGATTGTGGAGTTTTGCGGGCCGGTACCTCACGGCAAAATCGGCCATGGCATGTATAATTTGCAAGGCGGCTCAAGCGGACTTTCCGGTCACCTTCGCCATGAAAATTGCAAAACCATTTTTCTCGTTCGCCGCCCCTTCATGGGTGTTGATACTTTGTCTGTTCAGTTTTTCAACGCCGATGGCGAGACAATTTTCAAAATCTACGTTGGCCGTGATGAAAAGCGTCAACTGAAGCAGGATCAGGTCGAATGCTTCAATCAGCTCGCAACGCGCTTTGCCTCAGGCGCGGGAAATGCCTGATATGTCGAGACTTCTGATTTTTGGTGCAAGCCGTGGCGTTGGACTGGAGTTAGCGCGTCACGCGCGCGCCAATGATCGCCAAGTGAGAGCATTGGTGCGAGAAGCTTCAGACGCAACGGCACTGGCAAAAACCGGCGCGCAAATTATTCGTGGCGATGCCTTTAGCATTGAAGATGTTGCGCGCGCATTTGCACAATCCGGCGAAGAAATTGATGTGATTTCCACATTGGGTGGGCGCATGGAAGACGGTCGCCGCGCAGATGATGAAGCCAATATCAATGTGATTGCCGCGGCAGTTGCAGGAGGGATAACGCGGCGATTTGTGTTGGTAACGTCAATCGGCTGCGGGAACATGGCTCCTTATCGTTCAGAACGCGCAATCGCGGCCTTCGGTGCGGCGGTTGACGCAAAAACGAACGCGGAAGCTTATTTGCGAAAGTCGAACCTGATCTGGACAATTGTTCGGCCTGGAGGGCTTGTTTCAGAACCTGCAACCAATAAGGCACTTCTGTCCGATGATCCTGAGATTCATGGTTTTGTTCATCGGGAGGACGTCGCATTGCTTGCGTTACGAATTTTGCGTGATCCAGCAACCGCTGGTCGCACATTTGCAGCTGTGGATGCGGCGCGAATGCAATGCAGCAATCCCATTTTACCATTCCCGTTAGCAGCGCTCTGACTGACGGCTTTTTCAAAAGATCAGAAGCTTCAGGAGCCATCAAAATGGATGCCGGCGTTGTCATGATTATATTGACCCTGCTTTCTGGGGGGCGAGATTTCTTCAACCTTCGTCAATGTCGACACGCGTGCCGAGTGTAATGAAAGACTGGCACGCATTCGTCCTGTGCTGGAAAGCGGAGAAATAAAGCTTGAAGAGGCTGGCTGCTTCGATAGTTCTGCGCAGTTTGATGATTTTGATCATTCGATGCCGCAAGACGCGCCACGCTACAGTTTTCTGGTGAATATCGATGGCGATCACGCCCTTATCAGGAAGCATAAGAGTGCTGCAGATTGCCAGACGTCTCTTGAACTTTTGCCCAGGGCAACTGCCGGACAGAAGAAGTATTGCACCACATCAACACAAGATTTGATTGTTCTAGGCGGGTGAAATCTATCCGCGTACTGCTATAAACGGAGAGGGTATATGACACAGATTTCCGGTGGGACGGGTCTGAAACCAACGGCGTTAACGCATTGCAAATTTGTAGCAGCCTTGCTGGTTTCTGCGTCATTTGTAGGCGTCGGATCGGTACAAGTACGTGCGCAGGAAACTGCGCCGATGACATGGCTTGATACAATCACTTTGGTTGGCACGCGAACCGAACTTGCAATCAAGGATAATCCACGCTCTGTCGCGGTCATTGATGAAAAAGAAATTGAACGACATCCGACTGACAGTGTTGCAGAACTTCTGCGCGATATACCAAGCGTTGAGGTCAGCGATGAATCCGTTGCGGGCATGAAGCGTTTGCGTATTCGTGGCGAGAGCTCACGCCGCGTGACAATTCTTGTCGATGGGCAGGAAATTACCGACCACAGCACTTACGGAACGCCTATTCTGGTCGATCCATACACGATTGAGCGTATCGAGGTCGTCAAAGGGCCGTCTTCGGTTCTTTATGGCGCGAAAGCAATCGGCGGTGTGGTGAATATCACAACCAAAAAGGGAGCAGACAAGCCCATCCAGTTTGAAGCCGGTGGCAGCTATTTTTCTGGCAGCAAAGGCTGGCAAAGCTGGGCTGCTATATCTGGAAGCAAGAGTGGATTTGATTACCGGCTGTCTGCATCTACCGATAAGCACGGAAATCGCATTGTCCCGGAAGGCATTTACTCATCGACCGGAACACTTGACGATACGTCTTATAATAATCGTGATCTTTATGCCCACCTTGGCTATCGGTTTGGTGAGAGTGACAATCATTACTTAGCGCTTAAACTGGAGCAGCATCGCCTTGAAAGTGAGGGCTGGACAGGTATTTTCGCGGCGCCCATCCAGCGCTTCAAGATTGATTTGCCAAAGCGTGATCTTCGCAAAGTCGGCATTTATTACGATGGCGAGGACATCAGCGATACGATCCGCAAGATTCACGTCGATGCTTATTATCAGACCATTGATCGGCTGTTCAGAAATGAGGTGACAGTTTCTCCAATGCCGCGGCGCACAGTTGATGTGACGTCAACATCTGATGATCGTATTATTGATTACGGCATGAATGCCCAAATCGATCTTGATCTCTGGACAGATCATCAGACTATTTTTGGTTTGCAGTATCTTTCAGACAATCTTGTGACGGATAAGACCTCCGCCACTGTCATGACCGGATTTGGACCATTTCCTATCGCAACGAATTCAGCGTCGCGGGATAAGGCGCATATCGATACGTTCTCTGCCTATGCACAAGACGCATGGGATGTGACAGAAGATCTGAAGTTTATTTCGGGATTACGTCTCAGTCATATCCGTACTGCACTTGATGACAGCTCAGATATGATACGGGCGGAATTTAAGCCCCAGAATGACACGCGATTGTTGTCGTCCTTCGGTGTGACCTGGGCCGGACTAGACCCCGTCACGGTGCGCGCCAGCTATTCTGAAGGTTACATTACGCCTACATTGCTGCAATTATTCAGCTCAACGACGGCTGGCGGTCAGGGTACAATCTTTGGCAATCCTGAACTTGAATCGGAGACCGCGCGTAATTTCGAGATCGGGGCGCGTTACGAAAACCGCGGTCTGACATTTGATTTGGGGGCTTTCTATACAAAGTCGAAGGATTACATCACCACGACGCCCTGTCTCACCGTTACAGATTATTGCCTGAACACCGGAACATCGTCTGTATACATCAATGCTGACCGGGCTTCGTCATATGGTCTTGAGTTTCTTGCATCATACGAACTGGCAGCCACTGGATTTACGCCTTATTTCGGCGGAAGCTGGATGCGGCGTGAACTGGAATACGCAACGTTTTCGACTTACAACAGCGACACCCCACCGCTCTCCGGTCGCTTAGGCGTACGTTATGAGGGAGAAGTGCAGAAGCATCCGTTCTGGACTGATCTTTATATGCGTGGCGCTACGTCTAACAAGCAGACTTATCTGGATACGAGCGGACTCGTGACTGAAAATCTTCCATCATGGGCGACATTTAATTTTGCTTTCGGCGGCAGCTTTGGTGAAAACGAGCGGCTTACATTCGCTGTGAATGTCAACAATATTTTCAACAAGGAATACCGCCCGACATTTGGCGAGCTCCCCGGAGTGGGCCGGAGCATCGACATAAGCGCACGCGTGAAGTTTTAGAATGTCTTCGAATAACCGTGTTTGTTTCAAATCCGCGAATGTAGCATAGGCTTTTGGAGCAAGATGTGCGTAAGACGGCAAACCAGAGCATCTCCAGCGATTTAATCTACGCTGAGAACGCTCTGGCGGGCTTAAGCTGGTTGGTCAAGAAAGACAGATGTTTAACTGACGAATTATAGAAATGTTACCGAAGAATTACTTGGTGCATTCAATGTAAAATATTCGCCATTTTGTCGTCGGGCGAAAACCCACATATCAGGTTGATTAAAAAGCGTGGTCTTAATGTCCTGCTCGTTCATGAGGTTGAATGCTGTCGCCCAGGCATCCGCTCGCGCCGCGTCATTGCTCACAACTGTTAAATATTGATAGAGCGAGGCTGAATAGCCTGTTTTTGGATTGAGAAGATGGTTGAACTTTCCAGTATCGTCAAACTGGAAACCCGAAAAGCTCGACGTCGCAAGCCCCTGATCGGCAATATCGACGGAGGCTTCTATTTTTGATCCCGCTTCGAGCTGCGAAATACCAATTTGCCAAGGCTTTCCGTCAGGTTGATGACCAATGACGCGATATTCTCCCATATCCACAAGAGCATGTTCGACACCACCTGCCTTGAGCAAAGTTGTAATACGGTCGGTGATATAGCCCTGCGCAATTCCGTTGAGCGTTAATGCCATCGATGATTTGGTAAAGGCGATCCGGTTGTTGTCGAACCGAACATGATCAAAACCAACTTTCGTCAGTGCATTATCCCAATCTCCACGCGATGGCCCGCCGGGTTCGGGATCAGGTTGCGAGAAATGTTTCTTCAGGCAATTCCAAAGCGGTTGAACTGTTGGATCAAAAAGCCCTCCACTTTGTTGCCAACACTCATGGCAAATTTTGAGAAGCTCGATGAGTTCTGGCGAAGGCGATGCCAGCGCACCAGCGCGATTAAGACGTGAAAGCTCACTGTCTGGTCGATAGAGACTGAAAATATCCTCAAGGCGCGCAGCCTCGTAAGCGCTGGCGCGAACCAACCGTTCTGCCGTATTGCGGTCTGGATGATAGACCATGATTTTTGCAGGTGCACCCAATGCCTGCCCCTGCCATGTCACTGGGGTCATCGAAGTAGAAGCTAGAGCCAAACACGGAAGAGCGCTGAGCGCCGTGACAGCAATCCCACCGACGAGCAGATGACGACGCGTAATAGTCATGGCCAACTCCCTTCAATGCGCATGAGTTGTATCAGCGTCTTTATTGAGAGCCGTCTGATCGCCCAGCACATAGGCTTGAGGCATTTCAGCGAAGCGGACGATCCGACCACCTTGTTCTGCGACGAATTTATCCGCAGCCTCCTGTGTCGAAAATGGAACCGCTTCGTGTGCGCCCATGCCGCCCACGGCTTTACTTTCAATGACATAGAAAGCTTCACGCGCATTCACCCAGTTTTCCGCGCCGGGTTCTTCCCAGTTTGGAGCTTTGGCCATGTCGGAAACATAAATCGCGCCGATGCTTTTGGGTTCTTCCGGCAGCATGGTGAAGGCAATTGTGTCACGCGCGGACGAAAACCACACTGGCTCGTTGGCTGGTGAAAGAATGACCTGACCTTTTGGCCCGGGATGCTCAAGAACATTCATGCCACAATAGCGGCCCATGGCTGAATCCGTTAGGGCGAACGGTGGTATAATTTCTGCCGTTTTCTCTTGCGAGCAACCCGCAAGGACTATGAAAAATGCGGCGGGGATCAGAAGCAGAGACTTTTTCATAGCTCTTTCCTTGAAAAAATCAGCATTGAAAATACGAGTGGCAGCACGGTCCACAATCCGAGTGTCAACGTCATAATGAGCGGTCCAAGCGTTGCATTGCCGGCCACACCGCCCATGCCTGTCAGTGCACCGGCCTGACCTGAACCAAAATTCAGCAGACGATAAGAGTCAGCCGGATTAATTCCGAGAAGCGTGTTGAGGATGCCCGTTCCAATCATCTTTCCCTGATCGAAAACCAGAAGTGCGAGCAAAGCTGCATCGTAGATCAGCACAAAGAAAAGCCAGACGCCAATGGCAATACCGGCTGCGGTGCTGCGCTCGCGTACAAGTGTACTTGCCAGAAAACCAATAGCGATGAAAACGGCACCCAGCAGTATTGATGATCCGATGAGGGTTGCAAAAGCTAGCCAGCTTTCGGCGTTGGCTGCCGAGCCGCTTGCCAACAAAGCAAGTGCAGCAATGCCGTAGCCAAAGAAAGTCGCAAAGGCGAGAATGGCAAGCTGGCCGAAAAACTTGCCTAAGACAACCTGTGCACGGCTCAAAGGATAGCTCAGCAAAAGCAGCATCGTGCCGCGCTCCATCTCACCGACAATGGCATCATGTGAAATGAGCAGTGCAATAAGCGGAATGAGAAAAATCGTCAGACTGGATAGGCTGACAATAACCACATCCATCTGGCTCGCACCAACGGAGCTTCCTGTTGGGGCGCTGCCCAGAAATGTCATGCTGAGTGCCAAAGCTGCCAAAAGAAGCGTGGTCGCCAATACCCAGCGATTGCGAAGCCCTTCCTGTATTTCCTTGAATGCGATGATGGCGATGTTGTTCATTCTGCCGCCTCCTTTGCCGACGCATCACCTGCATTCAGAAAATGCGCATAAAGCTCATCAAGTGTGGGCGGGACCACATCGAGTTCTGTCAGATCGTTATTGTTTGCGATAATATGTCGGACAAGCTCCATCTTGCCTTCTGCAGGTGCTTCGGCTTCAAAAAGCCCTGTATTGAGTTGATGCCACTTGAGTTCAATTTGTCTGCATCTGTCGGGAAGCTGTGGTGTATCCTCTGCCTGCACCCGGATACGCAGAGGGAGCTGCGAGATCCTGCGCAATGCTTCGATCGATCCATCGGCGATGATATTGCCCTTATTGGCAATGATCACACGCCCGACTTTGCTTTCGAGTTCGGTGAGCGCGTGCGATGACATCAGGATCGTTGTGCCTTCCTGCCGCAAATATTCGAGAATGTCGTAAAAGCTCTGGCGCAATGCGGGGTCTAGTCCGGTTGTTGGTTCATCCAGCAGCAGCACCGATGGCTGGCCTAAAAGCGCTTGAGCCAGTCCCAGTCGCTGACGCATCCCCTTGGAGTAAGTCCCCACCCGTCGTTTGGATGCATCCGCCAGACCTACGCGTTCAAGCAATCCGGAAATCTGGCTTCCTGATACATTTTTGAGCCTTGCATAAAATTTGAGTGTCTCGGTGCCCGTCAGCGCCATATTGAAGGAGACATGTTCGGGGAGATAGCCAAGCTTCAGGCGAGCGGCAAAAGCTCCGGCTGCGGGATCGTCACCCAAAACCCGGATGCTGCCTTTTGTGGGGCGAATAAGACCAAGCATCAGTTTGATCATTGTGGTTTTGCCAGCGCCGTTATGGCCAACCAGGGCGATAGTCTCGCCCGCATTGAGCTGGAAACTCGCATTTCTTATGGCGTCGAAATTGCCATAGGTTTTCGTGACACGATCAAGAATGACGGTCTCTGTCATTGTGGTTTCCTTCCGTCACTATTGGCTTCGATAAAGGGTGGCTTCATAAGGGGATGGTTATCCACAACACCGCCCGGAAGGAGCGCAGGAAACTGTGTTTGTGCCCAGCGAATAGTTTGCACAGCAGGGCTATTGATCAGAATCTTGGCTTGTGGTGAGGTCCACAATACCCGATCGATCAGATCATTAGGGCGGTAGGGATTATCGGCAACGCCATCGCCATTGAGATCAAATGCGGGATTGTCGCTCCAATAATTGCCACGCCCTTCATGTGACCAGTCGAGATTGCGTGTGCCGACATATTTAACCTGATTGCGATTGTTGATGAAAGCATTACCAGTCATGGTATTGCCTTCAGAACCGGCAGTGAAGTGAATGCCGATGCTGCAATTTTCAAAACTGTTATCGGTGAATTTGTTTTTGTTTGCGTTATAGATGAAGACACATTTTTCCGGTCCAAGGCGCATGGTTTCGCCTGCTCGCGCCACTTGCTGGTCTTCGTTAGGAAGACCGTGCTCGGCTTTCTGCACGCCGGCATTAAGCCAGCGATCAATAGCCTGCATTCGCCCAATCACCTGATTACCGGAAACCACCGAACTATTGGCATAGTTGAGCAACAACCCATGATCACGATCACCGTCAGAGATGTTGTTCATCACCTTCAGGCGATTGGTGTACATGATGGCAAAGCCAACCGAATTATTGCGCGAGATGTTGCCGATGACTTCGCTGCGGTCGGTATACATGTAATGCACGGCAAAGCGCACGTTTTCCATGAGGTTATTCTGGAAGACATTGTTCTTGCTGGCATTGGTGTAAATACCGTCGCGGCCATAACGGATTGTATTTCCGATAACCTTTGCGCCCGGTGCATTCCAGATGGAAATTCCGCTTCCGGTCTGACTCATGCGCACGCCGCGTTGCCCGATGACTTCATTATCCTGAGCGATGGAGTTGGCGGCTCCATGCAGATATATGCCGTAAAGATTGTCGATCAGACGATTGTTTTCAACACGCGCGCCCGTTGCAGTACGGGCAACGAAAATGCCGGAATTCAGCTCTGACATATTGCGGCCCGAACCGCGCACCTCAATGCCGCGCACAACAACATCCGGCGCATTCACAAGGATCGCATTTCCTGTGCCTTGTCCGTCTATGACAGCACCCGGCTCGCCGATTAGCTCGATATGCTGATCGATCACGACAGCACCTTTGTGGGTGCCTTTGCCAAGCCGGACGACATCGCCCGGCTCAGCCTTATTGATGGCCGCCTGCACACTTTCTCCTGCGGCCACATCGACTTTTGCCGCCATGACGGTAGAACAAAACCCAAGTGACAGGATGGTTGTCATACATAAAGAAAGCGGCAAACGGGGGATCGTCATGGTGTTTAGCTCTTCTTCGGTTCGACGAGCATACGGCCCTTCATTTCCATGTGCATGGCATGGCAGAACCACGAGCAGTAGTACCACCAGACACCCGGCTTATTGGCCACGAAGGTAACGGAGGCGGTGGCCTGTGGTGCCACTTCCATGTTGATGCCGTAATTGATGATGGAAAAGCCGTGTGTGAGATCGTCGATTTCATCGATATTGGTGATGTAGACGGTGACTTCATCGCCCTGCTGGACGGTGAATTCCTCCAGCCCGAAAGCAGGAGCGGCAGAGGTCATGTAAACACGAACCTTGTTGCCATCACGGATGACTTCGGAATCGATCATCAGATCGACGCCATCGGCCTCCGCCTGTTTAACCGCATCGGCAAAAAATGGATCCTCTCGGCTCCAGAGATTGACTGGGTTGATCTTGGAGCGATGAACAATCGTCGCATCATGCGGTTCTGCGAAGCTTGGACCATCATGGACAATCTCCATGGTTTCACCGGAAATATCGATCAGCTGATCGTTTTCGGGTTTGAGTGGGCCGACATTGAGATAGCGATCTTTCGAGAATTTATTGAGCGAAATCAGCCATTGGCCATCGGCATCCTTCGTCTGTCCCATTGATGTGTGGTTGTGGCCGGGCTGATAATGAACATCGAGCTTCTGGCGGATCGGATCGACCTTCTCGCCTGCAAAGGCGCGCTTTGCATCTTCGATGTTCCACTTGCAGATCTGGCTGTCGATGAACAGCGTTGTATAGGCATTGCCCTTGCCATCATATGCGGTATGCAATGGCCCAAGGCCAAGTTCAGGTTCTGCGACAACCGCAGCGCGAGGCTCGATTTTGTCGTTGAAGAGATCATCGAACTTTCTGACGTCGAACACTGTAACGGTTGGCGACAATTTGCCATTGGCGACAATATGAATGCCGTCAGGAGCCGTATTGATACCATGCGGGCTGTTTGGTACCGGGATGTAACGGGTAAAGCGGGAGCCATGCCGACCGTCCACAACGGGCACGCCATTCATTTCCTTGAATTCGCCCTTTGCGACAGCGTCTTCAATGCGCTTCAAGTCAAAGACAACAAGCCAATCCTGCTCGCTGCTCATCATCTCGGCAAGCGTTACGCCCTCTTCTGAGTTATAGCAGGTCGCGAAAGCATATTTGCCCTGATAATCGCAATCGACATTGTCAAGATTGCCGTCAACCATCACCTGCCACGCAACCTTCATCGTATCACCATCAACGGCGGTGAAAATCGCATGATATTGTTTGGTATCTGTGAGATTGGTCCCGTTGTTTGGAATTGGCACACGGTCTTCACCGTTACAGAACACATAACCTGTGCGCGGGTATTTTTGCACACGCAAGCCATGAACCGTATGCTGGTTTGGCAACTGGATAATCTTATCGCATTTCATCACATCCAGACGAATGCGACAGACGCGCGTGTTGGCTTTGTCATTGGCATAGAGATAACGGCCATCATAAGTGCCATCAGTGAAGGACAGATGCGGGTGATGCAAATCGCCATTCTGGAACACGCCGCCGCGGTCCTTCATGAATTCGCGGTCTTCCGGCAACATACCGTCACGGATGATCTTCAGACTTTCATTGGTCTGTCCCCAGCCCGTCGCACTGTCACGATTGAAGACCGGGATACGCATCAGTTCGCGCATCGAAGGCAGCCCGACGATACGCACTTCGCCCGTCTGGCCGCTGGAGAAGAAGACGTAATATTCGTCAAGCTCACCGGGCTTGACCTCAACGCGGCCTGCGTGTCCGCTGCCAGCTGCAAGTGCTTGTGTGCTTGTTCCGGCAAGAAGAGCACCACCGATGCCACTCGCGCCTGCGGCTGCTACGAATGCTGATGTACCCAGCAATTGCCGCCTGTTGAAACGGGATTTTGAGATTTCTTCAGTCATATTTCTCTCCTTAAGAAATTACGTTGGCGAACCGGAGCCCATTTGGGCATCCAACGGTTGACCTTTGATGGAAATCACGGGCTTGGCAGGACCGCCGCCGCGTTCAGAAGCTGCAGACAGCGGTGCATTGCGTGCTGCGAATTTTTCCCGTTTCACGCGCACCTGAATCATATGTGGGCAGCGCTGGTCGTCCTGATAAAGCTCCTGACAATGCATGCAGTAGATGCACTCATTCACATTAATTTTGCCTTCGGGATGAATGGCTTCGACCGGGCATTCCTTGGCACAGCGCTGGCAGGGTGAGCCGCATTCGGGCCAGCGTTTGAGCCATTCAAACATGCGGATGCGTCCGGGGATCGCAAGGGCAGCCCCGAGTGGGCACATGTAGCGGCAGTAAAAGCGTTCAATGAAAAGGCCAGCTGAAAGCAGCGTTAGTGCATAGATCACAAACGGCCATTCGCGTGAGAACTTGAGAATGATAGAGGTTTTGAACGGCTCAACTTCAGCGAATACCTCTGCCAGTGCCACCGAGTAGAGTGACAGTCCAAACAGCCCCAGAAATATGATGTATTTGACGGGCCATAGGCGCTCATGCAGTCCCCATGGCAGTTTGACCTGTGGTATTTTTAGCCATTGCGCGACATTGTTACTGAGCTCCTGCAAGGCACCGAACGGGCAGAGCCAGCCACAAAATGGTCCGCGGCCCCAGAATAACAGTCCCGCAGCCACTGATGCCCACAGAATGAAGATCAACGGCGACGTGAGGAAAAATTCCCAGTTAAAGCCGGTAATCAGCGAATTGGTAAAGGTCAGAACATTGACCACCGACAATTGCGCATTGTTGTAAAATCCAAGCCAGAGCAGAATGAAAAGCAGATAGCTGCGTCTGACCCAGACAAAAATGCGCGGACGCGCGACAAGAGAATTCTGGAAAAAGAAAATGCCGACGAGAATAAAGATTGCGAGCCCCGCAATCACTACATTGACGCGGTTCATCTCCCACATTTTTACCCAAAGCGGGTTATTGTCGCCGAAAATGTCGGATGCCGTTGCTTCTCCCACCGGCTGCGGTTGACGTGGTGCCTCGGAAGCAGATTCTGGCTGCACGGGTGAGGGAACCTGCTTTGCGAGCAGATGGCGTTCTGGCAGGCTATAGCCCAAATCATAGCTCAGATTAGCCTTGTCACGCGCACCAAATCCACGCTGCACGAGAAGCTGCAAATCCCATGGCTTTGTTACATCGAAGGCGAAACCAGCTGGCACGCGGAAGAGCGCAATTTCGCGCAATTGCGGCGCGCCATCGGCCTCAATGTCACCGAGGCGCGTATGATTTTTATCGCGAAAGCGAACGCCCTGTCCGTCCTGCAAAAGCTCGATGCGATCAAAAATCCCGCCGCGTACATAGCCTGATCCCTTAAAGGAATAAGCGCCGTCACCGGCAACCAGGATTGCCTGTTCACCGGGTTTAAGCTGTTTTTCCAGCCGTTCATAACCGTCTTTACCAAGCAGACTAATCCCAATGCCGGGCACGGAAACAGGAGCGGCATAAAGTTCGATAAAGTTATCTTCGGGGTTGGAAGTCTCTGCGTTGTTTGCAGCCTGTTCATGCTGAGCGTCGCGAAAGGCTTGGCTGACCTCGCCAACATTGAGTTTAAGGCTGCGAACTGATCCATCACCGATAAGCGTCTGCCAATCCTGCGGCTCGCGCAGTTCCATATTAATCGCGCGCGGAGCATCAACGCTTGCGGCAAACACAGGTGTATTTCCCAAACGACCGCTGCGAATAAGACCCACTGCCGAGCGCACAATACTATCACCCATCACAAGAACCGTGACGGTTGCACCGCTGACAATCTCGACCTGTGGCGGTTTCGCCTGACCTGCTGAGACCGCAGCCAGATCGCTATTCACAAGGGAATTAAGTGCTGCGACAACCTTGGCTTCAGGAATGCCAATGAGGACTATTGGCTCTTTGTGGTCCACCAGTTTGATGCCGCGAATGACACCTTTGGTATCTATTCCAACAAGGATGCGGATCGGCTTACCGGAATATCCGATCGAACTGGTGAAATCGGAATTGAGATATACATAGCCGAGCAGTTCCCCGCCCTTCGTCACAGGCGCAATCGGTGGTTCACCAACAGGTTGGCCAACATTGTTTGCGCCGGGGAAGACCTGCGTGACGTCCAAAGCGGGAATATATTTTTGCAGGTCGGCAGAATTTGAAGGAGACGTAAAAATACTTAGCGCGGTCAGCGCAATCAAAACTGCACAAAGAAAATTTAAAGAGCGATTGAAGAACGTTCTGCAAGCCAACTCCCCGACGCTCTGAGATTGTCGGATCACATAATCGAAAACTTTGGAGTCCGTAGTCAACATATTCACTTCAACCTAGCTGGTCGCCTTTCTGGGGAAGGCAGCCGTTTACGCTGATGAATAGTGATCTATGCGCCGTGTTCTTTGTTGCAGAGCAAGTAGAGGATAGCTTCGTGGGTTGCTAACGTTTATTCTGAAGGGAGCACGGCTTAAATTTGGACGCGTTTACGCTGAAAGTGCTTCGAAACGCCCGTTGAGGAAGCATGTTTTCTAACCTGCAAAAACAGCATGTTATTTACCGATCATATAGATGAGTTTGACGCTAGTGAAGGCAAGAGCTCCACTTAATCAGAAATGGCGTATCCGCTCGCAAAACTATCTGGGTTCCAGCTTTGCGCCTGTGGAATGCCTGCGCCGACAAGATCAATGGCACGCGCTGCAATATGATCCACGATTTCTTCCACACTTTGAGGATTTAGATAAAAAGCCGGAACCGGCGGCATCACGATTGCGCCCATTTCTGTAACCGTGCACATGTTGCGCAAATGAACCAGATGCAATGGCGTTTCGCGGGTCAGCAAAACCAGTCGGCGCCGTTCTTTGAGATGCACATCAGCAGCGCGCGTTAACAAGCTGTCGCTGAAGCCATGTGCAATAGATGCAAGTGTGCGCATCGAACACGGCGCCACAATCATGCCTGCGGTTGGCACCGAACCACTGGCGATTGTCGCACCCACATCTTCAACGCAATAGGTTTTGTCTGCAAGCTGATGCAGCATTGAATAGCCATTGGGGCCAAGCTCGTAGCGCAAGGTTCGTTCGGCGGCCTCCGAGACGACGAGATGTGCTTCTACATCTTCTAGCTTTGCCAGCTTTTCGAGGATTTTGAGTGGGATAATAGAGCCTGATGCACCGGAGACACCGATAACAATCCGCTTCATGTTCTTGGTACTCCGCTTAGACCAAGTTCATCCCATATAGCATCGACCCGCGCGATTGTGCTGTCGTTCATGGTCAGCACCTCGCCCCATTCCCGATCGGTTTCGGGCCCGATCTTATTAGTGGCATCGAGCCCCAATTTGCCCCCGAGACCAGAGCGCGGCGATGCAAAATCGAGATAATCGACTGGCGTATTATCAAGCGTGACGAGATCGCGGCTTGCATCGAACCTTGTAGACAAAGCCCACAGCACATCATCCCAGTTGCGCACATTAATGTCGGGATCAACTGCGATGATAAGTTTGGTATAGCTGAACTGTGGCAGCATCGACCATAGCCCCATCATCACGCGCCGCGCCTGCCCCGGATACCGTTTGTCGATCGAAACCACCATAGCACGATAAGAGCAAGCAGCGGGAGGCAACCAAAGGTCAACGATTTCCGGAAACTGCGCATGCACAACCGGCACAAAAAGCTGGTTCATTACTTCGCCAAGCTTCGACGGTTCATCTGGCGGTCGTCCCGTATAGGTCGATAAATAGACAGGCTTTTTACGCATAGTGATCGCGCTGAGCTGCATTACGGGGAATTCTTCGACACTGTTATAATAGCCGGTATGATCGCCATACGGCCCTTCAGGTGCCGTATGTGATGCTGACACATGGCCTTCGAGAATAATTTCTGCATGAGCAGGCACACTCAGCGGAACTGTGCATGCGTCGGTGATAACAGGTCTGCGGCGTGACAGGAGGCCTGAGAACGCGAGTTCGCTCATACCTTCGGGCAGCGGCATGACGGCCGCTAATATGCTCGCAGGGTCAACACCGATGGCAACAGCGACGGGCATATCAAGCCCACGCTGCTGCCACATGCGATGGTGACGCGCTCCACCGCGATGCGCGAGCCAACGCATAATCATGCGGTCTGGTCCTAATTTCTGCATCCGGTAAATTCCGACATTCACGTCTGACGGATCGTCGGGCGCACATGTGATTACCAGCGGCCATGTCACAAGCGGCGCAGGCTCACCCGGCCAGCACCATTGGATCGGCAGTTTACCAAGATCAATTTCATCGTCCAGAAGAACCGTTTCATGAACCGGTGCACGGCTTATCCGGCGTGGACGCATCGCGAGCGCTGCACGGGCAAGCGGAAGTTTACTCCAAATTTCTTTTGCGGAACGCGGTGGCTTTGGCGCACGCAATTCTGCGAGCATCTCAGCCAGCGCTGGCAGTTCTTCGACTTCCCGACCAAGCCCCCAGGCAATCCGCCGCTCGGCGCCGAACAGATTGGCCAGCAGTGGGATCGCTTGAACATAACCATTAGCATCGACCGGTTTTTCGAAAAGCAGCGCCGGGCCGTCCGCGTGCAGCACGCGTTTATGGATTTCCGTTATCTCGTGAACCAACGAAACCGGACGCTTGATACGAACCAGATCGCCGCGCTTTTCCAGCTCACGCATGAAGCTTTGCAAGCAGACATAATTCGGCGGCAAAACAGAAGCATTTCTCATGCGTCAAGTTTGAATACCGAATTGGTTCGCCGTCTTTGACATTAATCAAACACGACAACACTGGACCGCATATTTTCAAATATTCAACAAATGATGAGTAATCATGGAGAGCCCGCCTTCTGGTCCTGTCAAAAACTTAGTGGGCTCGACACGGGCCTACTTCAAACCATGTCACAGCACCAAGATGCAAAACTATAGTCGCCACATCCTCTCAGCCAAACTGATTATCACCACTCTGCAACACCCGTATCGCGGGCCAATAGCTTTTGAGCCACAGCAAAAATGCCGACGCCCATAAAACTGCCGCCAGCGCATAAGGCGAGCCCGGCAGCTCCGGTAAAAAACCCGTATCGGGCAAAATACGGAAAACAACGGCTGCAACAAGAAGGAAAATCGCAAATTTTGCGACGCGCGGTAGACCAAGCGTCTGATGCGTGTGCAGCAGACCCGCGATACAGAAGACTGCAAGAACACCAAGCCCCAGACCACCCATCAGAGCCACATGCACACCTGCAAGCTCGGGAATAGGTGCGCCGAGTTTGGCCGCACCGCTTAATAATAATCCGATACCCGCCAAGGCTGAAGAACCAGCAAGCGCTATGATTTCAGCGCGCAAAGCCTCTTTGCCGATATAGGCTTCGCCCACGCGGTCCATAAAAGCGGCACCCGCCGCAATCATCACATAGCCACATGTCTCAGGCGAGAAGCCAAACATATCGACCACAACTGCAATAACGATCAGCCCCGGCGCCAGATTGAGTCTGCCGGGATGCGGACGAAAAGGCGCCGTGCTTCGTGTTGGGTCCAGCACCAGATTGGTAATCGGCACCGTAATACGCGCCAGTGCAATGCCAAGAAGCCCGAGAAACACCAGTCCCGCGATGCGCAGCATCTGGCTTGCAAGCTCAATATTCTCAACAAAAAAACCATATCGCACCAGCGCCTCGCAGAGTGTCAGCGCCACAATCCAGCCGACGAATGCCAGTAGCCGGTCTGTGCGTCGCACAATCGTGAGTTTGAGCATGTAGGCAATAAGAAAGCCAAGCCATGCAAGGTCGGCTAATGCGCCAATAAGTCCAAGGCTGTCGGCACCCAGAAAACCGACCAGGCGGCCGGTCAACCATAGTGTTGCGAGTACCAAAAGCGGTCGGCCCTGAAGGCGCTTCGTGTCGGTCCATTCAGGCACTGCCGTGGTGAGAAAGCCGAGAAGTGCCGCACCAAAGGCACCGAAAATCATTTCATGCGCATGCCAAAGCGCAGGCGGCGTGGAGCGCACAAGCGGTAGATCGAGACCAAAAACCAGCACCCACTGAAAAGGCCAGATAGCTGCATAAAGTGCTGCGAGCGGGAAGAAAAGCCGAAAGCCTTCATCCGTCAATATGGCCAATAATGGCTGTGCGGGCCGCTCCGTGATGGCAGTCATGGCCGTCTCCGCTCATCGACATCATCAATATGACGGAAAATTGGATCGTATTTGAGAAAATCCTGCACAAGCACAAACACGTCGTCATCAGAGCGTTGGCCCGGCAACAGCGGTAGCCTACGTTCGCCCGTAATACCGTTGCCATCACTGTTGAGCACAACAATGCGATGCGCGATACGGGCCGCTTCCATGAGATCATGAGTGACGAATATTGAACCGAAGCGCGTTGTTCGCCCGGCATCAATGATGATGTCTTGCATCCGGCGTTTGAGAGCGACATCGAGCGCGGTAAAGGGTTCGTCGCAGAACAGGAAGTCCGGTTCAATGACCAGCGCACGCGCAATGGCGACACGCTGCTGCATTCCGCCCGAAAGTTCAGACGGATATTTATCAAGATCAGCTAACTCGAAAGCAACACGATTTGCTGCACGTTTCACAGCCTCATCACGGTCCCGACGCTTCATGCCTGCAATGCGCAGCGGATAGCCAATATTATCATTGGCAGTTGCCCAAGGCAGCAAACGCGGGTCCTGGAAAATCATGCCATGCTGGCTGTAATTGCGCCTGATGCGCCCACGGCGCTGATCGACAATGCCAGCGGCGATATGGATCAGTGTGCTTTTACCGCAGCCTGACGGCCCCACCAGCGCGACTATTTCAGCCGCTTCTACATCGAGACTGATATGATCGAGCACCGTGCGCCCGAAATAAGCATGTCCGATACGATCAAGTTCCAGCACTGTCATGACAACCACCTCAACGCTTAACGCCCCATGGTTGGGCTGCAACACGCCAGCGTTCGAATTCTGCACGCACTGGATGGATCAGCCCGTATTCGATCACGATCAGCGCGGTTACCGCTATCAGCACCCAGGCAAGCGAACCGGCAATATCGAGATTGGCACGACTGCGCGCCAGTTCACCGCCGATGCCGCCGACATTGGCCAGTAGTTCTGCCATGACCGCCACTTTGAAGGCCGAGCCGAGCGATACCGCGAGCGCAGGAAACAGATAGGCCGAAACATGGCGCAGACTAAGTGTCGTCTGACGCTTTAAGCCACTTGCACCAAAGGCGCGCGCCATATCATCAAGCTTACGATCACGGGTCATGATGCCTTCGGCCACAGATACGAAAATCAGTGGCGATGACGATACGAGAATGGTCATAGCAACAGTAACATCTGTTGAACCAAACCAGATCATTGCAAGCACGATCCATGCGATGGGCGGAACCCCAAGCAATACTGTGACAAGCGGTCTTGCCAAACGCAGAACTGCCGGAAAATAACCCGCCATGAGACCAAGACCTGCACCAAAAGCAGCTGCAAAAGCAAAGCCATTCAGCGCGCGACGCGTCGTCATAAACGTGAGTTCCCATGCGTGCTGATCACCCAGCAATCCGATTGCAGCGTGAAACGTCGCTAAGGGCGATGGCAGGATAAAATCGCCATAGGTCTCATGTCCGAACTGCCAAAGTGCTGCCAACAACATCAAAGCTGCGAGGCCCGACCATGCGGACCAGAGAAAGCGTCCTGTCCTCCCTACCCTTTCAGCCCAGCTTGTCATTGTGTTTCCAATTAAAGATAGAACCCGTCATCCGGCAATTTTCCGGCGATAATCGCAGGATCATTTGATGCAAGCGTTTCAAGCATCGTTTCAATTGCGGGCCGTGCCTTGCTGGCACGCGTTGCCATAAGACGCGACGTTGCGATGGATGCGGCAAGAACCGGTTCGGGAAAATCAAGAGACTGCGCTGCAATGCTCGCAGCCTTGGCAGCATCAGCATTCACGCGCTGCGAAGCGGCTTCAAGAGCGCTCTGCAAACGATCGGCCAAATCTGGATGTTCTATAAGGAGCTTATCTGTCAGCACCAATCCTGCTTGCGGTAGAGTAGGTGCCTTCCCCGTCACCTCTCCCCAGAGTTTTTGCACGTCGATGGTGCGGCTGATATCTTTGCCCGCGGTTTTGCCAAGCATTATAGCAGCAGAAATTGCTGGCTCAGGCGCAAGAACCGCATCGACCTTGCCTGTCAGAAGCATCTGCATTGCCTCAATCGGCGACGACGTATTCTCAAGGGAAATATCTTTCTCAGGCGCTAATCCGTAATGAGCAAGCAAGCGCTTGAAAACAAGGTCAGGCATGTCATTCCTGAATGGCACAGCCAGCCGCTTGCCTTTAAGGGCAGGAATTGAGTTAAGCTCTGTATCGTCTGAAACAATGTAAATCAGGCCATCGGTCATCGTGTTGAGAAGCTTGAGCTTCATGCCACGATTATAAAGATTTGCCGCTACCTGAACCGGCAGCACCACCGCCGACATTGTGCCAGAGGTGAGACCGGCACGCATTTCATCAGGGCTGCGCCAGACTTTGAAACTGGTCTTGTTGGCAAGGCCATTGAGTTCACCTGATGCCAGCGCCTCGGCCAGAATGATCGACGGACCGGCGGGCGGCCCATAGATCACCAGCTCATCGAGTGTGTCAGCGCGTGCTGAGCCTAAGCCGCCCATCAGTTGAGATGCCAGTAAGCCTGTCGGAATGGCGGCAAGGCCAGCAAGCAAAGCACGTCTGTTCAAGGGCGCAGCCATCGCAGCTCTCAGCGTTTCACTCATTGTCCACTCCAATGGGGTTCAGATTTTTCCCACTATTATAGTTGTGGTTAGCGGCCCTCTTTGATTTAGATCAAAGAAGAGAATTTCCCTCATGTTTATTTACCGCCTGTCACTCTGAGCGCGGGGCGCTCGCAATTGCAGGGGAATATTCATGCTCATCAAACAGAGAGCGCCTAAGCCAGAGGTCTTTCATCAAAAGCGAATGCTGCAACTTCTGACATCGACCGGATTGATATTGATCAGCGCGTGCGGCTTTGCTCTGGCACAATCAGCATTGCCCGGATCAACGATTGTGCTCGATCCGATCGTCATTGGTGCCGACGACAATGCGGCGCTAAAAAAGCGCTTCGATGCGATGCCGGGTGGGGTTGCACTTGTCGAACAGAGTGATCGGGTCGTCACCGCAAACGAGACTGTGTCACGCGCACTGCGTTCTGTTCCGGGCGTGGTTGTACAGAACTTCTTTGGCGGCAACGACCAGCCACGAATTCAGATACGAGGTTCCGGCCTGCAACAAAATCCGGTCGAGCGCGGCATTCTGATGCTTCAGGACGGATTACCGCTCAATCGCGCAGACGGCTCTTACGCGGTCGGATTTGCAAATCCCAGCCTTGCAGAAACGATAGAAGTCTATCGCGGCTATATGGCCAATCGGCTCGGCGCTTCCGTACTGGGTGGAGCGCTTAATTTTGTATCACCGACAGGCGTGCAATATCAGGGAGTACAGGGAACGGTCAGCGGCGGTTCATTCGGACAGGTTGGCGTTTCTGGCAAAGTAGGCTTCCAGACCGGCACGACGGATGGGCTGTTTCAGGCAGACTACACACGCCGCGACGGCTTCCGCGATTATAATCAATCTGAACGCGTGAGCGTAGGCGGCAATGTGGGCTTCGAGGTCACGGATAACATCAAAACCCGCTTCTTCTGGGGTTATACTGACCTTGGCTTTGATGTGTCGGGGCCACTCACCAAACGCCAGCTCGAATCCAATCCCCGTCAGGTTCACACCGGCCCGACAGTTACCCCTGGCGGCGCGATCAATCCCGGCCCCAATGTTCTGCGTGACAGGCCACGACGCGATGCAAAACAATTTCTGATCGGTTCACGCACCACAGCCGAATTCGATGCACATCTCTTTGATGTCGCCATGGGATACACCTACACGGACGATACCTTCCGCTTCCCTATTTCCGCAGGGATCCGTGAAACCAAAGGTGGCGATTTCACCGGCGTTGTGCGTTACGCCTATAGCCCTGACGATGCTGCACCTCTGCCGCTGTTTGAGACCACCGCGCAGTATTCCATCGGTTCGGCAGATCGCAATTATTACCTCAATCAATCCGGTACACAGGGCGCGCAGTTCGGTGAAAACGATCTCGATGCCAGCACACTTTCGCTTCATGCAGGGTTCAACGTGCCCGTTAACGACACAATCACCGTTTCGCCTGCGCTTTCCTACGCCTATGCAACGCGCAAGAACGACGACACTTACGGCCTTTCGACGCGGCCAACCATTGCCTACAATCCAGCTAATCCTACTGTGCGTTTGCCTAGCGGCGCAGTGCCAACGAACAATAACAGCTACGACCGCAATTATCAGGGCTGGAGCCCAAGCCTTGGCGTGAGCTACAAGCCAGATGATATCAACACTTTCTTTGCAGCCGTCAGCCGTAGCTTTGAACCGCCCACACATGACGATCTTCTGGCAACCATCAATGGCACGCCTAACAGCAGTGCCGGACGACCAACGCCCGGAGCGCCTTTTGCGGTTGCCGATGCTTTCCGCATACCCGACCTTGATGCGCAGAGCGCAACAACCATTGAAGCCGGCTGGCGCTCCGAAATGGGTCAGTTTGCTTGGGATGTGACAACTTATTATTCATGGGTCAATAATGAACTGCTGAGCTTACGCGATGTTACCGGCGCGTCACTTGGCGCGATCAATGCTGATGATACACGGCATTTTGGTATCGAGCTTGGACTTGCAGCACGGATTACAGACCATATAACGGGACGCATTGCTTATACCTATCAGGACTTCCGCTTCCATGATGATCCACTTCGCGGTGACAACCAGCTTGCCGGTGCGCCGCGCCAGATCATCAACACCGTACTCAATTATGAAGTGAACGAACGCTGGACTTTGCAGGGGGCTGTTCAATGGGTGCCAGAGAAAACGCCTGTCGATAACATGAATACGCTTTATTCTGACCCCTATGCCGTGGTTGATCTGCGCACGGAGTTGAAAATCAGTGAAAATCTACTGTTCTTCGGCGAAGTCACCAATGTCTTTGACGAAAAATACGCAAGCTCAACTCTCATTGTTGATCAGGCAAGGGCCGATCAGGCAGCGTTCCTTCCCGGTGACGGACGCGGGTTTTTTGTTGGCCTAAAAGCCAAATATTAAGTCATCCAATGCCCCCTTATCTGCAACGAATATGCAAAAGGGGGCATAACGCTATTTCATTCATGCGTTGTGTCTGATAGCCAGTTCCCTGCCCCAATGTTTGCTCTTCGCATAAATTTGCGGGTGACCGGAGTAGGAAATGGCCACCGACACACCCTTGAAAATACTGGTGCGCGAAATGCCCGTCTTTTCAGGCATGGATGCGCCCGCTTTTGAAAAGCTTCTCGACCAATCGACCCATAGAACAGTTCCACAAGGGCATACTGTTTTTCAGCAGGGCGAAGAGGCCAAACTTTTTTACATCCTGGTCCATGGACGTCTGAAAGTGACGCAGGTGACAGCTGACGGACAACAGCTGATTGTGCGCGTGGTCAACCCCGGCGATCTGTTTGGATTTGCGCTTGCTCTGGGTCGCAAGGACTACCCCGGAACTCCGTTTGCTTTGGTCGATAGCAGAGTTCTTGCATGGCCAATGGACCTGATGAGCGAGTTCATGGCACGCCATCCAACACTGGCCGTCAAAACAATGCAAATGATCGGCAGTCGTCTGGATGCGGCTCATTCGCGTATTCGCGAAATTTCTACGCAGGAAGTCGAACAACGTGTGGCTCATGCGATCATCCGGCTTGCTGATGAAGCGGGTGTGAAAGAAGATAGCGGTATCCGAATTGATTTTCCTGTCTCAAGGCAAGATATTGCGGAGCTGACAGGCACCACTTTGCACACGGTCTCACGCATTATTAGCCAGTGGCAAGGCAAAGGCTTGGTTGAAGGCGGTAGAAAATCGCTTATTGTGCGCGATCTCAAGCGACTGAAACACATAGCGACCAGCGATTTCTGATCTTTTCTCTCCACTATTGAAATCTGTTTGATCCCAATCAAAGAGCGCGACCGAAAGGCATTCTAAATTTTCATCGCACTGGTGAATGGCATCTTTCCGAAACTGCCCAAGCCAGCTTTGGAGATCAACAAAATGCGTAAATGTGCTATTTCCTTCGCCGCAGCGGCCCTTAGCCTGATGATGGTGGCCCCCGTTATGGCTGAAAATATCGAAGTCCATATGCTCAACAAAGGCGCAGACGGCGCCATGGTTTTCGAGCCTTCTTACATTAAGGCCAATCCCGGCGACACGATCACGTTTATTCCCACTGACAAGGGCCACAATGTCGAGTCGATCAAAGGAATGATCCCCGAAGGCGTTGAAGCTTTCAAAAGTAAGATCAATGAAAATTACACACTGAACGTCACACAACCCGGCGCTTATTTCGTTAAATGCACACCGCATTATGCCATGGGCATGGTGGCTCTGCTGGTTGTCGGCGACAACCCTTCAAACCTGGAACAGATCGTTGCAGCCAAGAAGCCAAAACCAGTGCAGGCACGGCTCGAGAAAGCAATCGCCAGCGCACAGTAACAGGCTGTTGGAAATTGCAGATATTGGTCAGGTGACGAGGATATTATGACAAGACAGGAAGGCCTGCTGGCCACCCCCGCAGTGATGCCCTCCGAACGACGCGGCGCAATTGCGCGGGGGTTTAAAAAGACCGGACCCGCAATTTTCAGCTACGGCTTCCGCCCATTTTTTCTGGGTGGAGCCATCTGGGCAGTTCTGGCCATGCTGCTCTGGATATTCTCGCTCACCATAGGCCTTTCGGTCGGCGGTGCCTATGGCGCGCTCAACTGGCATGCCCATGAAATGGTGTTCGGCTTTTCTTCCGCAGTTCTTGCTGGCTTTTTGCTGACCGCAGTACCCAACTGGACCGGCAGATTACCCGTTTCCGGCATGCCACTCGCTCTGCTATTCGGAGCATGGTTTGTCGGTCGGTTGGTGTTTCTCAATCCGGATATAACGAATATCTATGTCGCGGTTACCATTGAGAGCCTCTTCCTGCCCTTACTTCTTTTCATCTGCGCGCGTGAAATCGTTGCAGGTCGTCAATGGAAAAACCTTAAAGTTTTGATTGCTGTAGCTGTCGTTACACTTGCTAATCTGACCTTTCACTATCTGGCACTGAGCGGCGGTGATGTGGCGATGGCAAACCGTATTGGGGTCAGTGCCTATGTGCTTCTGATCATGCTGATTGGCGGTCGCATTATTCCAAGTTTCACCCGCAACTGGCTTAACAAAGCCGGATTAACGCAGTTTCCAACCTCGTTTAACCGCTATGACGGCTTGTGCATTATTGTAGGAGCAGTGACCTGCGTTGCCTGGGTGGCGGCACCGGAATCTTCAATCACTGCCATTCTCGCTATCATCACTGCCGTTCTTCATACAATCCGACTTTACCGTTGGCGAGGCTGGAGTGTGGCGCGCGAAAAGCTGCTGCTCGTTTTGCACATTGCCTATGCCTTTGTACCTCTTGGTTACATTGCGATCGCTTGCTCAGCGCTTGGCCATCTCAATCCATTTTCCGCACTTCACATCATGACGGTGGGTGTTATCGGTTGCATGATGTTAGCCGTCATGACGCGAGCCACACGCGGACATACAGGCAGACCATTGACGGCAACTCTAACAACACAAATTGCCTATCTCTGCATTATTCTCGCGGCACTTACTCGCCCATTTGCAGAAATGATGCCGAACTTCTTCCATACATTCCTCGCAGGCTCAGCACTGCTATGGATGCTCGCCTTCGGTCTCTATGTTCTCGAATATGGCCCAATGCTCTCACGCAAACGAAAAACGTGAATATAAAACTGGATTGAAGAACGACTGTATTATGAAACTGTCGCTTCTGCATCACTATTATGTTCGGTGCATCAATTTGAGAATGATCGAGTTTAGCGATAACTTATCGTCTGCTCGTTTCAAATCACGAACCAGTAAGCAGCTTTGCTGCTTTAGTGTCCTGGCGGCTTTGAGCAATCACATGAAACAATTATGCGTTCTGATCAATTGAGTGGCATGACCATCATTTTTACGCTTTTTGCCGACGGAGGTTAGAAAGAAACTATCTTTGCACATCGGGACTTGCTTATTCATTAGCATCAACTATCAGGATCACCTTGTGCAATATGAGTGTGACTGACCCAGCACAGTGCTTATTATAAAATAGTACCGCCCCCAAATCAGATCCGCTTAAGATTTATGGGGAGCTGGGAGGATTTAAATTCCAAGTCTAGAAACTAACACAGCGACGTCACTTTGGTACACCGAGGAACAATTCTGGATTGGAGTGCTGTAACCGTAAATATATTACAGCCAATCTCCCAAAGCATTCCCTCGAGAAATCACTGCCTTATCAATGATGGATCAGATTAATTTGCAGTTTCGACCCTGTGGCCTCTGCGTACCGACGCAATGTCGAAATGGACGGAGAAACTTTACCACCTTCAAGTCTAGCAATGGCCGATTGGGTCGTGCCAATACGTTTCGCTACATCGGCTTGCGACATCTTTGCGTCGGTTCTCGCCCTCACAAGAGCTTCGACAAGAGCAAAATCTGCATCCGCTTTTTCATATTCCTTCTGAAATTCCGGATCGCTCATAAGGCGCTTTTTAAGGTCTGCTATCCTGGTCATGGCTTTACCTGCTTCATTCGCTGCCTCGCTAAATTTAAGGCGCTCTTAGGTGTTTTCTGCGTTTTCTTGACAAAAACATGAAGAATGACAACGCGGCGTCCGGCAACAGTAACGTAAAAACCCCGCGCAATTCCTTCCATTGCTTTAGCGCGAAGCTCCCAGAGCTTTCCCTCTAGGTGCTTAACATGAGGTTCATGCAGTTGTTCTAAACCAACATTCTCGACCATTTCCATTAAACGGATGAGTCGTGCCTGCAATCCAGCGGGAAGCTCCTCGATTTCAGCATCCACAGTGTCGTCAAGCGTTTCAACTATCCATCGCATATTTGCTATATAGCGCAAAAGAGATAGTCTTTCAAGCCGAAATGGACGCATTCAACCAATGCAGAATTCAATGCCCGAGTTTTCCAATCGTACTGCTCCGCATAGTTTGGAATATTTGATCGCCAGTCAGGATTCTCAATCGCCACCTACCGCACTAACGACTACAATGAACCATGCAAAAAGAAGTTTACCCAATAGGTTTGGCCGTATGTCTTTTCAAAGATCTGATGTCAAAACGGCTTACCACTACGCTCACTTCAATCGTCAATGGCCATAAGCAGAGCCAGATCGACCAACTATTACCATGAAATTATACCGGCGCGGTGGGAGTGAGACACACTTACCATTAAAGACCTTGCTGCACCATTTGCATGCTGCATCACTGGGTTTGACTTGCTTTCCCCACTGGGAAATCTCGGATCCGTGAGATTTGAGCGATGCGTCCGGCGTGCTTGATTGCGGATTTAAAACATGGCCTTATCTGCATCGGCGATACTCAAATGGCCGATTTTAGCATTGGGTTTTTAGCTTGTCAGTCTACTTACGTTCTTCCAAAAGCTTGATAAGGCGCTCGTGCGTTTTCTTCATATCGTAGAGATGCTCTATAACCATGCCGAGGCAGATCAATACCAAGCCTGATAAACATAAGCTCATGCCGCAAGACAGCAGAACAAGCCTGTCACTCCCCGTCGTCGCAACGCCGAAAACAGCAATCGTCAATCCGGGGATTATTGCCAGTATTCCGATAATTTTTATGAACATGCCCATAATCACCCCCTGTTTGCCGTAAGCTGGCAGAGGCGCGGCGGGTGGTCAAGCACAAGCTTATGGTTTCAGGATAGTTCGAAAGTGAGTCTGCATAAAACTATGCGCCTCTCGCTATTGTTCAGGCGACCCGTGCTAGCATCTTGCCTGCGGTCTAAATCTGGTTACTACTAACTGGATTGGCGATGAGGGGTTCATATGCAGCCGTTGGATATATTGTGGGTCGGCCTCGGAGGCGGGCTTGGCTCGTTGTTTCGGTGGTGGGTTGGTAAACTGGCTGGTGAAAGCTATCAGGGGAAATTTCCGCTCGGAACATTCTTGATCAACGTAACAGGCGCGTTTGCCATAGGTTTTCTGTCAGTGTTGTTTTCTGTCGAGTGGTATGAGCGCTTTGGCGATATCTTGAAAGCTGGCATTCTAACCGGCTTTCTCGGCGGTTATACGACGTTCAGTTCGATGCAGCTCGATGCAGTGAAGCTGGCGCGTGAACAATACCAGAGTTTGGCCATCGTTTATCTTTTCGGATCTGTTATTGCCGGTTTGGCCGCAGCAGCCTTCGGTGCCTTGTTAGCAAGATGGATAGGGTGAGGGTGTCGCGATGATTAATACAATCATATTCGTTTTCGTCGGCGGCGCTGTGGGTGCCATGCTCCGTGAATTTCTAATGTTGGGCGTGCCAAACCTTTCAGATGGCATTCCGATGTCAATCCTTGTCGCTAACGTCGTTGCTTCTTTTGTGCTCGGACTTACGACCAGCCTTTATCAGAAAGGCACGCTCAGCCAAGGCGTTAACACATTAGTAGCGACGGGCATAATGGGTGGGCTTTCGACCTTCTCCAGCTTTGTTTACGGGGCATATGTGCTCATGTCAGGGTCGACAGTCGGAATGATGTCAGCGTTGCTCTATTTGGCGTTGAGTATCGTGCTCGGTTATATCGCTGTCACTCTAGGCTTGCGCTTGGGTAATCGTAGTTAGGCATTGCGCTTCCCAGTGAGGAGTTTCCCAAGTGAAGCGGCGTGAACAAGGATTCTGATGTCAATATAAGACAACAACCATCACCTCGAAAAGGCCTTGCCGGTGCATGCCGTCCGGCAATATTAGCAGAAAAGGATTCCAGTTTATTGCCAGTCTCAATCTTGCGGGAGCCCGTAGGATGAACGCGGTCTGCCAATTTCCGCGAGCAGGTTGCTCCGGTCTAAGCAAGGTCTCCAGCCTGCGTCTCTCGTGCGTCCACAGCGAATGACTGCCGATTTACATCATGGCCTTATCTGCGTCCGCAACGGTCAATACGGCTCCATCTGATCAACGTGAATGTTGCCATCATTGTAGATTTGGATTGTCAAATCAGGATTGCCTTCGATGATTTCATATTCAACCCCCTGCCGCATTTTCCATTGATAGCCCTTTTCAGGATGGCCCGAAGAAACAGGCTCCCATTTCATTTCAGAAATTGGCTTGCCTTCGCCCCACCTATTTTCTTTGCTGGCAAATACTTTGCTCGGAGTGTCGCCCTTATCCCGCAGGTTGAAATCGTAATAGTTCTTACGGTCTTGCAACAGAATTGCTTTTGCATCGGTGAGCTTAACGCCCTTGCTATCGACCTTATCCTTCTCACTGATATGAGCAGTGTAGCTATCAATGAGCTTAGGTTCAGCCGTTTGCTGCGTGCGTCGGTATATGTGGTGAACTGCTGCCTTTGGACGCATCATTTGTTGTACATGCCGTGATCGATGCAACTGCGCAGATGCCTACAGTGATTAGAACCAATTGCTTCATGGTAGCCCTGTTTTCCACAAGCTGGCAGAGGCGCGGCGGGTGGTCAACGGTGAAAGATAGCTCCAAACCAGCGAGGGCTGGGCTGGTCCGCGGGTCTATTTTGCCACTGAAATGCTTAATCGCTCATGACCACCTTGGAAAAACAAGCCGCGAGTTTCTCGTTGGCGCCGAGGTCCTTTGCAAATTTCACCAGCTTAGGCCCGTCCCCGTCATCAGCCATACCGCCCCAAACATCTTTGAACGTCGGCTTGCCAGAGGAATTGTCAAAGAAAAAATATCCGGGATCGGCCAAAGGCGTTGTGGCATAAACTACAGTCCAGTCACCCGACTGCATAAAACTGTCAACTTCGACCTTGGCTGGTTTGACCTTTTCTTTGAGGCTTTCAGAGATAAGTTTCGCGTATTTGGTCTTTCGGTCTTTCGTCAGTTGTTGATCTACTCCTGTGCAATCCACTGCTGCGGTCGCCGGGTGTGTGAACAGTGAGCCAGCCAAGACAATTAAAGCGAACCTCGTTATTGTGGACATATTCCGACCTCCTAAAATGCCTTTAAAGCGAACAGACTTGAGCCTACCGCTTGTTCGGTCGGATGAGCAATCGAAAAACCAAGCCAAAACAAAACCCCGGTGATTGGGCTGGGGCTTGTTTTATCAGGGGGGGTATAATTGGTTTTGTCGCAAACTTTTCATGTCTTATGATCTGTGCAACGAATTTTGTGGATTTCAGATTGAAGCGAGGCATTGGGAATGGTCGATTTCAAGGGGGCGCATCTCCCTTCAAGTGTCATACTTCATGCCGTGTTCTTTTACGCACGTGACCTGGTTTCCTATCGTGAACTTCAGGAAACAACGGCTGAACGTGGCGGAGAGATTGACCATACAACATTGAACTGATGGGTTGTTAAATACTCGCTGCAGATTTCGGCTCACGCACAAAGACGTAGACGGCCAACACTGGGTTGGTGGCGTTTTGATGAGACCTATAAAGGTCAAAGGGAAATGGACTTATCTCTAGCGAGCTGTTGATCGGGATGGCCAAACCCTTGATTTTATGCTCTCTGAGCGCCTGAACCTCGGCGCTACATGGTATTTCTTTAGAAAAGCCATCGTAAGCAATGATGTTCCGCACAAGATCGCCATTGATAAAAGCGGGGCCAATTTGGCTGGCGCACAGGCCATAAACACTATCCTGAAGATCGCGGGTACGGACAAGCTGATTGAATCCTACAGGTCAAATACCTCAACATTCTTGAGCAGGATCAGCGTTTCATCAAACAGATCATCAACCACATGTTGGGCTTCAAAGCCTTTCCGTCAGCGTCAGCTACAATCGCTTGCATCAATGTTGCTCAAATGATCCGCGAAAAGCAATTCGCAAACGACAATCGTTCGCCATTCGAGGTTTTTGCCGAGCTCGCAGCATAACTGTGTCCAGAGATAAGACCGCTTATAACACAATCAAAAATCTGCGACAAAACCCCACTGGCCCGCCTATCGGAACGCGACCTGCCCAAATTGTCGTGCCCGCTCGTCGAGGAAAACACCGCTTGATAACTGTGACCACAGTTTGGGTGACGTCGACCCATGTTCTCAGTGCGCGACAACACATAAGCGTTGCCGCTGCGGAAGATACCGACTTCGTTACAACGAGCCCGGTGTTGCCGGTTTGACGGGGATGGTCTATCGAAGATAGCTCGGACGCCTGCTGACACACGATAGAAAGACAATAGTTCTATGGCACGCAAGAACAGAGAAGATTTAGCTTCGCAGGACGTGGAGGCGGAGCCCGTCATCTGTGCATTGTGCGAGCGATCAATACCAGCCGAACAGATCGAGGACCACCACCTTATTCCCAAGAGTAAAGGTGGTAAAATTAAGGTTCCGTTGCACCGCATATGTCACAGCCACATCCACGCTGCCTTTACCGACGCTCAATTGGCGAAGAAGTTCTCGACGATTGCTGCTATTCTTGAGGACCCCACAATTCAGAAGTTTGTCGTTTGGGTGAAAACAAAATCGCCCGGCTTCGAGGACGAGGCAGAGAAGCGTGACCGCCGTCGCTGAAAGTTGGCCGCCAGACGACGCTGGATGATCATTTAGCTGAACTCTCGGCAAGTGACTATTCGGGGTCATCATATCACCGGAAGATATTCCCCACGCGCGAAACCGCCCCTGCCCGCTAATTCGGGAGGTTGAGTTCTTCGACGAAGGCGCAGCGCTGCGCGGCGTGTGATGTCAAGCTCTGCAGAAACAGGGGAAGGGGCAAGAGCCTTTCTACCGAATCTCAGGGGCGACAACAGGTAACCGAGGTAGATTTATAGGCGGTGATTTTGTTTTTGAGTCAAAGTCAAGAACATCGCTCGCGCAACCGCAAAAACAGAGTTTTGGCTAACTTATGAGCCAACCCGTTACTTCCATTGGCAGCGACGCCACTATTTGGCCTAAGGCGGACCATTGTCAGACGGATACTACGCGATTGCTGATGCCTCCCTCCCCGACTTGCGTGGAATACCCCCTTAAATATGTCGTGAACCAATCAATGAAGACGCGTGTCCGTCCGTTGAGCCTTCTCGATGGAGGATAGATGACCGAAACAGGTTCAGACAAGGTTGACCACTCATCCAACACAGTGATTAGCTCGCCGGATGCTAAAAGAGATTTCACCGTCGATTGGAAAGTCTGACCGATCCCCAGGCCGGTACGGATCATGTTGACCTGACCAGTGCTCTCGTTCGCCTGAATGTTTACCTTTCTGATTTCGATGCGCTCCCCTTCCTTCTCAAAAACGAGAGGCCGAGATTCCCCTGTTAGAGCGGAAAAGTATCCGATCAGCGTATGGTCCTTTTTAAGATCGGCGGGAGTGGAAGGTACCCCTTGATCTTTAAGGTAAGCGGCACTTGCGCAAGTTATTATACGGTCATCGTATATTTTACGGGCAATTAGAGTTGAGTCATGCAGTTTGCCCATGCGTATAACGCAATCAACACCTTCTTCGATAAGGCTGATGGGGCGGTCGCTGATGCCCACAGCAATCTGGATATCTGGATACAGAGCCTGAAACTCAGAAAGGGCGGGTATGAGCACCATATTTGCCATTGATGAATGTAAATCGACACGAACGCGACCACTTAAGCGATGACCTCGATTGCGCAGAGTTTCATCGACCTCTTCAAATCGAGAAATCAGAGGTGCGATGAGAGCATAATATTCCTCGCCTTCCTCCGTAAGTGACAGCGACCTGGTAGATCGCTGAATGAGGTTGGTTCCCAAGTCGGCCTCCAGGTCCGCGAGAAACTTGCTTGCAGTGGATTTTGGCATGTCCAACGTGCTGGCTGCGCGGCTCAATGACCCGGCTTCGACGGTACGAATAAATATACGAACAGCATTGTAACGATCCATCACGTTAACTTAAACCGCCACCGAGTAATTGTCCATACTCATGGATATAGAGTCCATCTGTTCGATCTTGTGGATAGTTCATGCAACTTCTACCTCTGCACCAACGAGTATTGGAGCAGTTATGTCTATGTCACACGATCACGACGCACTCTTATTTCAACGCTACGGCGACCAGTCCAAGCCCCACAATATTATCTGGAATCCGGTCACAGAATTACAGATCGCTCACAAGTCTGTCCGCACCTTCCTTCCCAAGCCACTGCCAGAAGGAGCGCTGGAAACGATGGTGGCTGCCGCTCAGTCGGCGTCAACTGGCTCAGCATTACAACAGTGGAGTCTGATATCTGTCACGGACAAAGCATTGAAGCAAAAGCTTTCCGACACCATCGCCCGAACCGTGCCAACGGATCGCATCCCATGGATTGAAGAATGTTCCGCCCTTCTTTTGTGGGTAGCCGACGGTTCACGAAGTGCGGAGATCACGGAGGAGAACGGTGAAGATGCCGTGGTTCTTGATCATCTGGATTCCTTCTTGATGGCGACAGTAGATACATCGCTCGCAGCGCAAAACGCTGCCTTGGCAGCGGAGTCCATGGGACTTGGCTTTGTCTATCTCGGTGTCATGCGAAACGCAGCGGAGGAAGTTGCGGACATCGTCGGCCTCCCACCTAACAGTTTTATCCCTTTTGGTATGGCTTTGGGCATCCCCGATCCGGCACGGCAAAGTGTACAACGTCCGCGACTGCCACAGTCTGTCGTGCTTCATGAGAACACTTATAACACAGATGAAGGCGGTGAGATTTTGGCTGACTACGAAGAGGCTTATCTGAGCTTCCGTAGCGGTCAACGCATGCGTCCACGAACATGGGCCGCAAGTGTAGTCGAGGCGATGACCAGTATGGATTACATGGGAGGCCGACAAAACTTGCGACGTTTTGTGGAGAAGGCCGGATACAAGCTGAAATAGCTTGACCGTTGCAACGTTCGCTACTTTTTTAAAAGGAATACAATAGTGAAAACTCTCTTCGATGAAGTGCAACTGGGCGATCGCCGCCTGAAAAACCGGGTTGCAATGGCTCCACTGACCCGTGCGCGGTCCTCTATACCCCTGGGATTTACACAAAGGAGCAAATTAATGGCTGGCGCTTGGTGACTGACAGTGTTCATGCGCTGGGAGGAACAATTTTCGCACAGCTCTGGCATGTAGGTCGCGTCTCTCACGTCTCAATCCAGGAAGATGGTAAATGTCCGGTAGGCGCGTCTGACAAAATCGCAAAGCCTGCGTGGACCTACGCCTATCAGAGCGACGGTACACCGGGTAAAATCGCTGCGTCGGAACCACGGGCGCTGACAACGGACGAAGTCAAGCGTGTGGTTCGTGACTTCGCAAATGCTGCCGCAAACGCGATTGAAGCAGGTTTTGATGGTGTCGAAATTCACGGGGCAAATGGGTACTTGCTTGAGCAATTCATGAACCCAAAAGTCAACGATCGAACAGACGAATATACCGGCGCAACCGTGGATGACCGACTAAAGTTCCCCCTTGAAGTTGTTGACGCAATCATCGAGCGCGTCGGTCGAAATCGAACTGCGATCCGAATCTCACCATATGCTAGATTTCGGCATGCCTCTATTTAATGATACAGAGGAAACTTTCGCCGTTTTTGTGAAAGAATTGGGAGCAAGGGGTATCGCCTATGTCCACGTCATGGATCATACTGAATCGAGCGTCAACGCTCCCGAGCCGTCGCCGCTCGCAAATCGGATCGAAATAATATTAAGGAATTACCGTTCACTGCTGCCGAAAGAAACTGTTCTCATGGTGGCAGGCGCCATGACTCGCGAGCGTGCAGATCGGCTTTTGGCTGAAGGTACGGTCGATATCATCGTGTTCGGTCGTTGGTTTATCTCTAATCCCGATTTAGTTGAGCGACTTCGCAATCATTGGCCGCTTAACGAGCCCAAACCTGAGATGTTCTACCCAAAGCCTCGAACATCCACGGATAAGTTGGGTGAGGGATACACCGACTACCCTCCCTTTATTCCTCAGAGCGATATGCGCTCGACTTAGAGAGAGTCGAGACGTGAATACCAAAACACACTAAAACCAGATACGATCACAGCGCGCATACTTGTTCGGCCGTGTTCGGTAAACGCGAAGGCGGAATTTCGCTCAAAGCAGAAGCAATTTATGTTGCCGGCTCCAAAAGCTGGCTTCATTGCACGAGCTACGATCTGTCAGCAGATCGCTTACGGTTTCCTTTGATTGATCAGTGTGTCAATGCATTAGCTTTGGCTGGAAAGCCAGTCGTGAAAGACATTGACTTCATATCGACGCAGGGCTTTAGTCGATGCGACGACATAGTAAGCCCATTTGACGGGCCAGCGGATGTTGGGCATGAGATGCCTTACCTTCGTTGGAAATAAGAAAACGTTCAACGTCTCCCTTCCAAGGCTCAATCTTAGGAAAAGGTTGATGTTCCCGTTTGTAAGAAAACTCCGTCGCATCAGATCGCAGTATTTTGCGAACCGTATTACGAGAAACATGAAGCTCTCTGGTGATCTTCTTTACCGTCCAGCCTTGAACATGGACGGCGCGGCGGACACGAGCAATCGTATCCACTCTTTTCAACTCCCTACTCCATCCGCTGACTAAAAGTCGGATACTCGGTTGAAATCTAGCAGGGGTCAAAATTGAATAAGTATTCGCCCGCTAGTGGGGTCAATATTCCCCGCCGAAACACAACCTACGCACAGCCAATCTATTTCCGTACCGGACGCGGTCAGGATCCTGCCGTCTACGAGATAGGAGAGGAATTCAAGATCGGCAAGGCAAAGGTTCATGAACTGGGCCAAGACGTCACCATCATCGCTTGTGGTATGGCCGTCCATGGTGCCAAGGCTGCGGTCCAAGCTCTGAATGAAATGGGCCATTCTGTGGGTCTTATTAATATGCATACGATCAAGCCGCTTGATGTCGACACTGTGCATGAAGCCGCGAAATATCCAAAAATTATCCTGTCCGTCGAAGAGCATAATATCCTTGGCGGACTTGGCTCGGCAGTTGCTGAAGTATTGGCTGAACAGCCTTCAAAGGCAAGGCTGGTACGTCACGGAATCATGGACGAATACAGCCTCATCGTTCCTCCGACCCACCTCTATCGCCATTATATTAGATGCTGTGGGGATTGAGGAAATCGCAAAGCTGCATCTTTAAGTAGCGCTTGATTTTAAGGTATGAATATAACACCGGTGAGCTATCATCTCACCGGAAATGAAACTGATTATTTTGCAACTTTTTCGCCAATTAACTGCGCCAAAATTCACGTGCTCCCGTTAAATTAGGCCACTCAGAGCTGGAATTTTATACCTATGATCCCTAATCTGGGAGAAGAAAGTTCCATGAAAGCATCAAATTTCTCGGAAGCGCAGATTGCGTTCGGTTTAAAGCAGACAAATGAGCTTACGACTATCTGGTTGCTTTCCCGTCGTTTACAGAAATAAATGAGCCCGTAATATGAACATGCTTTCCGCTGATTAGAATACGTTACTGCCTGCCATTCCTAAGTTCTTTCGTTATCAAGATGTCAGTTTCTGTGATCGCGCGCATTCAAGATGATTTATGACGTTTTAAGTCGGTGGTTTCGCTATCTGGAACACCAACGAAGCCGCCTGAATTCAATTCTATATCGCGTAAAACAGTGACGTAGGAATTATGACCAATAATCGTTATTGTAACATACCTAATGGAATCCATTCTTTGCTTTAATATATTTCTCCTATATGGGCAAATTGCGTAGCACAATATGCGATAAAATATGAGGAATTTAAAAAGTAAATTTTAACTCTCTAAATTATATGAGATAATTATACTTCAGAACGAGAGGATTAATTAGAAATATGTCGGGAATTCTTTATTATTATCTTGAGAAACAAAAAGAGGAAGCGGGAATGGATCTTCTAGCGCACAATCATTCAGAAAGTGATAAAGTTGTTGTAATATCGCATCCACCAGCATCTGAAAATGGTGCATTTGATGTCAAAATGAATGAAAATGGAATCTATGTAGAAACTATTATATCAAAAAATACCGAGGATAATAAAGAATAGATCTCAAAATAATTATTTACCTTCAGATTTGATGTCATAACAGATGTTAATTGGCCTGAGCCCAAGTTCCTTCCAGTTTTTGGTAGCAAAATAGCACCAGAAGAAGGTGCCCCCGCCATGCCATATGCCTGCGGGGGTATAACTAGCGATCAGAACCTATAATTTAATCCTACTTTAAACGTATGCATATCAAGCGAATTGGCCGCCTTTCGACCATTTGTGATACTCGATGAACCTTGGTGGTTGACCTGTTCATAAACTGGCTGTGTATATGGCTTACAGAAAAAGTCGTCAGGATCTGAAACGCATATTTCATTATCAGGTGGCAGGATCGGGGGCTTAACCTCTTCCCCAATTGGGTTATTAGTTGTGTAATCTTTGCTGGTACCTGCTTTTGCTGTGTCGAATTTAATATTTGTTTTGCCAAAGCGACTGTAGGAGTAATCTCCACGGATAGACCAATGCTCATTTAGGGCGTATTCCAGACCGCTACCGAGCGTATAACCAATCCTTGTTTTGGAAGCGCTTTCAACGCCAGACGCATCTGTTTCATAACCAAATGGCTGGTCTGATGAGTAAGCATTGGATTTATACTGCGTTCGATACTGAGACTCTTTCAAAAGAGCCAGACCACCTGAAGCGTATGCCATAAATCTGTCGTTGAACGCATACCCCACCTTAGGCTGTAAAGTAGCTATCCAGTCGATATCGTATTTTATGCTGGCATCTCGATAGTTGTCCTTAGCAAGTGTTGGATCCAGCGAGAACACATCCTCTTTGGTTGGTTTACCATAAAACTTGCTGGCATTAGCTTCGAGGCCAAGAATAACTCCATTTTTGAACTGCCAGTTATACCCAGCCTGCAATCCAAACATTGCGCCATTCAATGCTACGTCATCAGCGGACTCTCGCAAAGCATTGTCGGCATAAGATCCATCGAAACTCGTCGTCCTGCCCCATGTCGTACCAAAGCCGCCGCCCGCATGGGCCCCAACATACAGACCTGTCCAGTCAATCTGTTTGGATTCGGAGTTCCTATTGCCACGAAGGTTCGGCAGGAACGAAAGAGCGGACATAAAGTTTGTCTCGCCGCCAAATGATCCGGTTAGACCCGCATAGAATGTGCGCCCAGGCCCTGGCTGTGTGACAAGACCAAGCGGATCAACATAAAAGCGATCAAACAAGTTCTCGACCCGGAAGTCAGCAGTCAGGCTATCGCTGACCTTGTACTGCGCAAAAAGGTCAACGAGCGTGTAAGGCTCCCAACGCGTTTGTGCAATAAACTCTAGCGCTCCCGTTACAGTTACATCGCCATGACCCACTGCACGCGGTCCAATATGTGTTACACGTCCGCCGAGTGTTAACCTCTCCTCTAGCAACTTTTGCGACAGCGAGAGGTTAACCATGTACTTTGGCTGCACATGATTTGTCGCGTAATCAGCATATGTTGTTTTGTTAACGCAGCTATTCGCGGTCTTACAGTACTCTACGCCGAGAAAATAATTAGCAGACAGGTCAGCCGTAAATCCATCGTTCTCATATCGGCTCGAAAACTCCAGACCAGAAAAGCGAGCACGATCAAAATTCGAAATCTTCAGTATGGAGGCACCACCATCGGCCTCACGACCGATATAGTCTTTAACATCCCAGTTGAAGTAGCCAAATTTAATCATTGCACGATCGGAAGAAGCAACGACGTCCTCTCCGGTCAGATTCACGCCTAGCTCCCAGTTGTTGGAACGCTCTGGACGAACATCCAGGTTTGCTGGCGTGCTAAATGCCGCCACAGTTTCCATAATACTTGGCGCGCGCATTGTACTTGAATAAGTGGAGTAGAGTTGCACACCTTCCAGGGGATCAAGTGTCAGACCAACGGAAGGGCTAAAGCCACCATCGCTAAAACGTGAGCCTAGTCCACCCAGTGCAATTCCGACTTTCTGTTCAGGATCAATCCTATCTTCGGTCCAGAAATGCGAATAGCGCAGGCCACTGTTTACCTTTAGCCAATCGGTGGGTGACCAGACAGACTTTATATATGCCGCGGCTTCATGCCGGATAGCATCTCTGGCTGGTGACAACTTGTCCAGAACATCTGAATATTTGCTGCCGCGTGTATTTTCTCCACGATAAGAGACGCCGTAAGTCAGATCGATATCGCCGTATGCGCTGTAGAATTTCGACAGGTTATTGATATCAGCGCCCCAGAGATCGCTATCGGAACCCACACGAAATGTTGAAGGTAACCCCAGGGTTTCTGGCTTCAGTGCCGTAAATTCCACTCGGATTGGATTGCGTAATGTCAGATGCGTCCAATATGCATTGGCGTTCAGATGAATAAGATCATTATCCTCAGGATCCCAGTTATATCGCGCTGTGAAACTGTCAACACTGGTCCCTGCGGTCTGCGATTGCTGTGTCGCCTGACCCTTTTCTCCCGTTAAACGAGATGCGGTGCGGTCGCCAGCTTCGCTGCGAAAGTTCGTATATCCCAGTTGCAGTTTCTGACTTTCAGTGAGCTGCGTTGAAATCTTCGCGAGCCAAGAGCGCGTTTCAAGCTGCGTGTTGAGGACTTCTTCACCGCCACGATAGTTCACGAGGCCTTTATTAATGTAGTAATTGTCCCACTGATACCAACTAACCTTCTGCGGACCAGTTCCAAAGGGCTCTACACTTGGGCCATATTTTCCAGCATGATAATTGCCTTGCTTGCGCTGAGCATAACCCACCAGAAGCTCAAGACGGTCATCATCCTTGTAAGCGGCAATCATACTTCCCGATCCACGTGTCGGCGAGAACGCTGACGGCCTGTCCATTCCGGTTGCAGATAGGATAGGGATCTTACCCAATGAATCATAAGGCGTCGCGGGCCAATAATATCCGGCTTTATCACCAGCATGGGGTGTGGAGCTATTCGTTCCAACTTCACCTTTTACTCTTATACCCCAATTATTGCCCGGTTTGATAATGTCGTCAGCATTGACAGTGCGCATGGCGACTGAACCTGCATTCCCCCAGTTCTGCGTATCCGAACCCTTGGTAATATCAATGCCACCAATAAAATCAGGATCTACATATGTTCTGTTCGATACACCCTGATAACCTTGATAAACACTCAGCGAGTTTTCAGCGCCGTCGACCGTTGTCGTCACGCGCCCCATCCCTTGCATGCCGCGAATGTTAACGTCGATAGCACCGGCACCATTTCGCGCCTCGCCAGACATTACGCTCGGCGTGCCACGAAAAATATCTGCAGGGCTCGAACCGCGATAGCGCTCAATCGTTACGGAAGAAATGTAATCTGCCGGTGCAGCCGTATAATATGGCTCCTCACTCGGTGTTACGCTCGCTCCACCAGTAACTGTAATCGTGTCGAGGATTGTGCCGCCGCCATCATCAAGCTGTGCATCATTCTTCTGCCCCGTTGTAGATGTAACCAAGGCTGCGGTGGAAGCACCAGAGATGCTTGCACTAACACCCGTGCCTTGAAGCAATCTATGCAAAGCTTGTGCTGGAGCCATTGAACCGTTAACGGCAGTCGATCGTTTTCCCTTCACTGCTTGAGAAGTGAAACCTACTTCCCATCCAGAAATACGAATGAAAGTTGCTATCGCTGAAGACAACGGCTGAGCTGGAATATTGTAATTACCCGGAACGGTCGCTTGCTGCTGCGTATAGCCTGCAGTTGGTACTATCAGACCCAAGCTCGCGAGGCACGAGGACGCGATTAATAGCCCGACAAAACGTTTTCCCGTAGAGTATTTGGCTGAACTATTTGCAACTTTTGTGCTCAGTAGGAACGCCTTATGCCTCATCGCAAGCCCTCATGCATGAATTAATTGACCAATCTGCTTTGCAGAATTTTGGCCTCTAATCCTTTGACAAACGAGCTCAGCAAATCTTGCAAAAAAAGTTGAATATTTAATGCAAGATTATAATTCCACCCGGAATTTGCGTTATATCGGCCCCGGCAGCCTCTGCTAGAGACTGAATCACACGCACCGGATCATCGATGCGATAAGTACCATTGATCTTCAAACTACGAAGGTCTGAGTTAGCGATTATGATCGTGTGCGCGTAGTATCGAGCGATTTCATCGATCACATCGCCAAAGGGTTGATCGTCAAACACAAACCGTCCCTGTTGCCAGGCTAGAGCAGTTGTTAGATCAACTTTCTCCACTGACGAAAGCTGTGTTACCGACGCAGTGATAGTCTCACCAGCTTCCAGATTTGCCGTATCGCTCACTGTTCCACGATGGGTTACACTGACATGCCCATGCTCAAGCACAATAGTATCGTGGTCTGATTGCTTGCGCACCGAAAATGCTGTGCCCTTAACTTCAACGTCAGAGAATGCAGAAGCAACTTTAAAGGGCCTTGATGCATCGGGAACAACGTCAAAATACGCCTCACCTTGGAGCAAACGAACCCCGCGCTTACCTTCTTCAAAGTCAAGAGCGACTGCTGAGCCGGTGTTCAATGTCATGCGCGAACCATCAGGCAATGTCACTTCTTCACGGGTACCGACTGCTGTTAGATAATCAGCCTGCCATTGCAGCATCATCTCTGGATATTTTTGCACGCCAATGGCTATGAGTATGAGTATGACGGCAGCAGCGGCAATAGATGCTTGAAAAAACCTATTTCGATTGGCTTTTTTGAGACGGGCGGGCGCGATTGAAATAATCGGATTTTGCTTTCGGTAGCCTGAGGCAAGCGCAATATCTTGTGCGATGATCTCCATTTCAGGCAGCTTCCAAGCCTCCGCAACAACTTCGAAAGCTTTTGCGTGTGCAGGATCAGCTTTTTTCCAGTTTTCGAATTCTTCCAATACCACATGATCATCGCTGGAAGCCTGAAGACTAAAAAACCAATGAAGGGCTTCCTCCGTCGCTTGATCGCTATGATCGGAGCCATTTTGGTTAGAACGGTCTTCTTTTTTCTCTTCTGTCACTCAGTCGGTCCGGTCCAAAAACACGCCAGTTGATGCCTATAATATATAAGACAAGTGACGGTGTTAAATCTTACAAAAATAAATTCTCAGCCGAGTGAATTTAGAAATCCAATAAAGCTTCATCGATCTCGGCGCATTACCGATCAACTTTTGCCAAAGCCTCCAAACAAACTGCATGCGCCTTTTTCAGATCGTTGAACACAGTATGTGCAGAGACTCCGAGATGCTCGGCAATTTTTGTATGGGTCCACTTCTCAATATGGCTCAGCATCCATGCAGTCTGTGTCCGTTGAGGAAGCTTGGCAATGGCATCACTTATACTTTGCAATCTCTGCCGTTGAATTAAACTCGCTTCCTGAGAAGGTACAGCGGAGGGAACTTGAGCGAGCTCCGCATCATCAATATTCTCAAGTTCAAATCTACCCCGCATCTTTTGGCGACGCTTGTGATTAAGCGCAAGATTTCGTGCCGTCACATAGAGGAATGCCTCAAGGTGCTGAATGGATCCTCCCTCTAGCGCCTTTTTTACTTGAACATATGATTCTTGAATGATGTCTTCAGCCGTCTGTGGATCGCCAACAATACTCATGACGCGCCACATTAATGGCTTGCGATTTGTCATAAAAATATCAGTTAGACTCTGGCGCACAGCTATAACAAAAGACCTAAAAAGCTCGCTTCGTGATGCGAACGGACATCGATGGCTTGGCAAGCCAATAACTGAATTGACAGATTGTCGCAACCAAAAAGTGTCATTGTCCCACGGCGAGCCGCAAGCGCTTCTTTCAAGATTTAGCCCTGTGAAAGAGGGAGAAACGTCTAACAATGTGCACAGCAGTGGACACCATGTCATTGAGTGGCGAGTTTATTATTTAAACGCAGAAAGTATCGACTGCCTTTAAACAGAACGACGCCTTATTGTCATTAAGTGTCGGACGATACTGATCTGGAGCGTGTCGCGCCTATTTATATTCACTACACTCACTCTTACTCTTTATTGTTGGGTATGTCGTTGTCGGTAAGCTGTTTCCTACTTTTCCGTGACTTGCTTTAGATTTCAAGTCAAGAACATGATGTTCGGCACCATGCCAGGAGAACGTCGATGCCTTTTGCACAGATTGCAAGTCAAGAAAATACAACTGCAAAACTGAACTCTCTGTCGTCTTAGATGACACACTCTATAGACCTTTTCCAACTGTACGCTTTAAGCGTGCCCTTGGGGCTAGCCGTCCATTGGTATTGCCATCACGCCCTAATGCGCAGTGGAGCCTGGATTCCGTCAGCGGCGCTTTCTCCGATGGCAACAGTTTCCGCATGCTGACGGTCGTTGATGATTTCACACAAGTGTGCATGGCGTTGTTTGCGGAGACATTTCCGTCGCGTCGGAGGTTTATCAGGAATTGGGATGCAATCATCACAAGAAGGGGCTGGCCTCGAACGACTATTTCGGACAAAGGCACGGATATGACAAGCTGGGACCGCTTGAAAGGGTGTAAGGATATTCATGTCCAATGGCACTAAATCGCACCCGGCAAGCCGATGCAAAACGAAATTGTGGCAAGCTTCAACGGCAGTTTTTACGATGCATACCACAATGAGACTCTGTTCTTGATACGGGTATTGAGATCGCCGCATTGAAGGAGGATTACAAACCCAAGACTCTCCCCAAAAACTGGAGAGAGCCTGGGGCTGGGGTCAAGGTTTGAGAACACTATTTTCAGAACGACAAGGCTAAAAAAAGCCATAGCATGAAATGTCAAATCCGAGCTTTGCACGAACCCGGATTAAGTGTTAGAATTTTGCTGTCAAACTGGCCCGCACCGTTCTGCCCGGCGACGGCATGAGACCAAGCGTCAATGCATCCATGTAATAGACATCGGTTGCGTTATCGACCGCAAAATCAAACGTCGTTTTATCATTGATCTTATAGCTGCCGAACAAATCGAGCAGAGTGTAGGATGTCCAGTTGACCGCAGCAGTATAGAACCCGCTATTTGCACTTGAAGTGTCTGTCGCACGTTTTCCAGTATAAGATACACGCCCGCCTAGTTCGAGTTTTTCGTCAAACCAGCGGGTGCCCAGCGTTATTGAACCCGTCATCTTTGGTGGAAGATGCAATTGCGCAAAACCATTGGATACACCACCCGGACGACACGCTATGATGCTATAGATTTCTTCTTCCTTCGTGCAGAATTCCATGTGCTTGTAATAAATACCGGATGCTTGCGTGAAAAAGCGCCCGTTGTCATATTCAGCAGACGCCTCAAAGCCACGGAATTTGGCATATTTCAGATTGCGCATAGCAACTGATGGCACATTGGCGCCTTCGGTAACGGTTTGCGTGGTTCGCGTGAGATAATTATCAATCGTGTTGTTGAAATATGCCGCCTTAAAGCGAACCTTATCGCCACTGGTGAAGACGTCATCTTCAAGAACGTTGAAGCCAAACTCCCAGTTTTTGGCATGTTCTGGCTTTACATTGAGTGTTGGTGCTGCGCCGAATGACCAGCCAGAGGTCGATTCAAACAGGCTCGGAGAACGGATTGCTTCCGCATAGCGGCTGTAGAATTGAATACCCTCTATTGGCTCAACAGTAACCGCAAAAACCGGCGCAAAACCAGAATTCGACTGGTCATTATTCATGTAGGTATCAGTTCGGACAATCCGTTCGGGATTGTTGTCGTAGCTATGGCTCCAAGTATATCGAAGTGCAGCTTCCAGCTTCAGCCAGTCCTGCGGCTTACACTCAGATGCAACAAAGCCGCTAGCCTCGCGACGCCAGCCGTCGCGTGTCGTTTGAAGTGCCGTAACACCAGATGCTCCCAGATCAATATCGTCTGGCGGTGCAAGCGTTTCATAGGTGTACGATCCACCATAATTCAGGGTGACATCACCCCATGCGGTCGAGATCAGGCTCTTGTTAGAAAGGTCAAAGCCTGTTCTCTTGGCGATGTCCCAATAACCATCGCTCATATCAATGCCGAAGAACTCGTAGGGTGTCAGAATCTGCGTTTCGGTATTGGTATGCCAGAGATTAGCCGTTAGATTGATGAGATCAGTATTATCCGGGTTCCACTCATAGCGCGACGTAAAGGTATTTACCGTCACTTCACTCAACGGTGCCTGTACAACGCCTTCGCCACGTACAATAACCGATGGCATCAACTCACCAAAGTGGCTGTTATAACGCATATAGCCGAGTTTAAGCGAATGGCCGCCCTCAAATGTCATTTTGCCTTTAAGAAGGTATGACGTGTTGTCTTGCGAAGTGTTGAGCACTTCTTCGCCACCACGATAACGATTGAGCCCCGTGAGACGGAAAACCGTGTTCTCGACCCAGCGCCCTCGTGTGGCCGGAACACGTTCAACGATGCGCTCAATCTCTGGAACGTCCCCATGTGTGCCGGAATAATAATTGCCCGTCTTACGTCGCGTATAAGCGGCAACGATTTCAGCATTTTCCCAGCGCGCAGCAAAAGCTACACTGCCAGAGCCCGATGTCGGCTCTAAAAATGCCGGACGATCCATGCCAGTCGGTGACATATAATCGTTGATATTTGGCAGCGTTTCCGGTGCAACGACCGGATTGCATGCCCAACTACAATCTGTGCGGTAAGATTTGTCCGAGTAACCATAAATGCCACCGGTCGTACCTTCAGGTGGAGGACTTGAGGTGTTTGACATGACACTGCCACGAACACGGATACCCCAGTTTTTATCACCCGTAATAATGTCGTCAGCTTCAAGCGTGCGCATCACTGCGAGACCACCTGTAGCTCCAACACCATAAACACCAGTAGTTGGCCCTTTTTCGATCATCACGCCGCCGATCATGTCAGGATCGACGTAATTCCGCGAGGCAACACCAGAATAGCCACGATAGACAACATTCTGCTGTTGAGCGCCATCAATAACCACCGGCACACGACCAAAGCCTTGCATACCACGAACATTAATATCAACGGCACCGCTGTTGCGGTTATCGCCCGAAAGAACGCCAGGTGTCCCTTTCAGGAAATCGCCAACAGAAGTCCCACGAAAGCGTTCAATCTCCTTTTCGGAAATATAATTGCTGGAGCCTGCTGTCTGATAAGGCGCATCAGCAAGTGTTGCACCCAATCCGGTTGTAACTGTAATTGTGTCGAGCAGCGTCGTACCTTCGGCACTCATCGTCTGAGGCAATGTGGGCTCTTTGCTGCGAATGGTGACAGTGTTGACACCTGTGAAGCCATAGGAAAGACCGCTACCATTCAAGAGGCGCGCAAGCGCTTCTTCACTGGTCATTGTTCCCGAAAGTGCCGGGGAATTTGTGCCCGATGCGACCGATGTCTGATAGGCAAGCTGAATGCCGGACTGATCAGCCAGAAGCCTTAAAGCGCGATTGAGCGGCTGGCTCGGAATATTGAACCGATGCGTCTGTGTTGTCTGCGCATAAGCGGCCTTGGGCATTGAAGCGGGCACGACTGCAAGACAAAGCGCTGTACTTGTCATCAAACTCGCAAGCAGGCCACGACGCATGTGCCAAAAACCTGCAGAAACTGCTTCAGTAACTATCATCGAACGTCACAATCCTTCTTACAGACGTCAAAGTTCCGGGCCGAAAAGCCCGTTGTAAGGATTGTGGGTGAAATGCTGCCTGAACCCTCTGATATGTAGACGCGCTACAGCGCGATTTGCCCAAAGACAAAAATGTACAATTTAAAAAATTATATCAGGCAATAAGAATAACGACGCCGGGAACACGATGAACGGAGAGTCCCTGCGTCTGTGATAAGGCACGAATGGCGGGCAAAAGCTCACTTGTCGCGAAAATTCCGCTGACCGGCACGTCCGAATTGACACCCGGACCAAAAACAATCCGTTCAGGCAGATAACGGCCAATATCAGCGACCACATTGCCAAAAGGACGACCTTCAAAAATCAGTCGCCCAGTTGTCCATGCAAGCTCTGTATCCAGATCAACACGATGCGTGCGCATTGGCAAACCACCTATGTCATAGCTTGTTTGCTCACTGGCGGTCAGCAAGACACTACCTTTGTCACTCGCGGTTGAACCAGAAGATACGCGAACTTGTCCCTTGCTAACAGTCACTGTGGTCGTCTTATTCGTTGCATGAACCGTGAATACGGTTCCTAGTGCATCACTGTTACCATCTTGCGAAGTGACCCGAAACAGTGTCTTTTCCTGAGCAACACGGAAATCGACTTCACCTTTGAGAAGGTGAACGAGACGAAAATCCGGACGAAAATCGACAGAAATTGCACTGTCTGTATTCAGGAAAGCTACAGAGCCGTCTGCAAGAGGCACTTCTGCCTGTTGTCCAACACCCGTTGCGAAATCAGCTTGCCACCATGTCCGTAACGTTGGAAGATTAAATGCTGCTGCAGATGCAGCGAGCGCCATACCTCCTCCAGCCAAAAACGCTCTGCGTCCGATCCGTGGTTGCGATAGAGCTATTTGATCTGGCTTGAGAACAGGCGCTACAGGCTTTGCATCCAGCACCTGCAACTCCTGCCAGAACACACGCTCACGTTCAAATACCTGCCGGTTTACGTCTGATGCATCCCGCCATACCTTGAATCGCTTCAGGTCCGCTTCACTCACATCGCCTGAGGTCAGCCGCACGATCCAGTCGCGCGCATCCATGGCGGTATGACGTTCATTGTCGGAGCGTTGTTCAGGTTCGGCCATTATAACTTTGCAATCTGGTCCCACACAAAACGTAGGAAATTGAATACTCTCATACTATAGACGTTTAAACGCGGCATTTATCAAAGAGAAATTCAAAAAAATCAGCAGTTAAACTCATCACGAAATCTGGCAAGATGTTCAAGCGCGCGCCTTATATGATAATAAACTGCATTGTCGCTCATTCCCATCTGCTCGGCTATCTTGCGATGAGGCACCCCTTGCATACGATTGAGTAGAAAGATTTCACGTGTCTTGTCAGGAAGCTCATCAAGTGCGTTGCAAAGCAAGGCAAGGTTTTCCTGGTCGATCAGCATCTTTTCAGGCGAGATTGTATCAACGCTCTCCCATAATATCTCGGAAAGCTCCTGATCAATTTCAGAGCGTCTGCGCTCTTTTCTGAAATGATCGGTAACGGCATTATTGACGACACGGGATAGATAACCGCCGACATTATCAACGGGAGTACTAGCGTTGGCAGCTTCAAGCTTCAGCCATGCATCTTGCACAACATCTTCAGCGATTGAGCTATTGGATGTCCGCATCCGCGCGGCCGCCTCAAGACGTGGTCGAGCCTTCATAAAGGCTGAAAGAAGATTGCCGAGTTTCAACTTGTCCACATTACCTATACGTAAACTAACACGCACCTGTATTATTGAGGATGCGCTCGACTTAGTGGATCAAAAAAACATATGCAACTAAAATCATTTAGAGTCATTCTAAGTCAATGATCTTGCGCTATTTTACCAACCATTCCCTATATTAAGCAAATCGTTCTAACAACCGAAATTGCATATACCAGCCATTTTCGGAGAGCGAGCATTTAGCATCCTCTCTTCTTTTCTCCTTCCTGATTTCTACGCAACTCTGACAGTCTTGATTTTCGCCGATCAGAGTGATTAAGGTGTACCGAACTAACCGTATTGCCCTAAAGTTTTATTACGAGTGAAAATTATTCCGTATTCTACGACTTAGATAATCAGTCAAGGGTCGGAGCGGTTGTCCCTTACTGACGACAACGTGGTACCTTATATTTTTGAAGGGAACTGATCCTACAACCAGCCAGTGATAGGGATAGTTAAACAATTACTGACTATCAATAGCCCACGAACTGTTGTTAGAAATCAAACAGCCCAGTCTTCTACCCGTAAACCAGGAACACGATCAAACTCTCTGCGATTGTTCGTAACCACAATCAGACCACGTGAGCGGGCGTGGCCAGCTATCAATTGATCGTATGGGCCTATAGGAGTTCCATGACGCGCCAATTCGGCACGTAATTGGCCCGTATGGTTTGCTGCCGGTTCATCATACGATAATACTTCAAGGCGAGCTGCGAACCCCTCTACGACTGCAAAGTTTTTTTCGGGATTGGCGGATTTTTCCGCCCCGTAAATCAATTCCATCAAGCTAATCGAGCTAATGCACAATTGATCGTGGAAGCGGTTAAACGCTTCCCGAACTTGCTGTGGTCGGTTCTTAATCGTAAAAATACATATATTAGTATCCAGCATGTACTTCAGCATTACAGCGCCTCGCGTTCCTGCGATGCAGGCTGATCACGCTCAATCATAAAGTCGGATGTCGGCTCAATACCTTCAAACCAGCTATCCCACACTTCACCAGCAGGTGCAATAATTCGAGTGCGCCCCACAACAACAATATCAACGCGCTTCACGTCGGCAGGCAAAGCTACTGACTTTGGCAAGCGGATAGCTTGACTTCGGTTGCTCTGGAATACTGCTCCCTGTTCCATTTTCGTAATTCCTCATTATCCAAACTGATATCATATCGATAGCTTACTGTCTGGGATATGTCAACGGGATATACTTTTAGATGTCAATGAGGCTGCCTTTTTGAAACTTAAGGCCATCAATGAAATTCCCATATGCGCGTACAAGGCCGGAAAAACCTGGCCTATAATCCAGTGGGTATCCGCAGCATTCAGAGTGCCAGTTAAGAACATTCTTAATGAGACTGATTGGTTCACTGGAGGAACTTCTCCAACCTAGCCACAATCCCAAGGATAACCAAAGCAAGTTCGTTGGATTTAAAACAACGCCAAAATCTTTGTTACTCTTTTGCGAAAAACAGCATAATTAGCTACCCTCAGCAGAAGCATGTAGCGTACAGAGTAGCTTCTCCACCCGTACATTACCCTGGGCGGCGTGGAGGACGGCAACTACACCATCTTGCGTACCGCACATTGCTATCATTATATTGTAGGCGAGCGGTTATAGTCCCGGCCATCCTGCCCCCATCCTATGTCAGCAATCCAATGAAGCACATCTATAGATCGAATAATTCGAGTTAGAAAAAACACTCGAGAAATAGATGTAAGAGAAATTGAAGTGGTTCTATACGTGATGCGTTAAAATAAAAAATTGTATCAGTTAACTAGATTTATGAACATTTCCTATCAATAATTACTCCATTTGAGTTTAATTATTATTGCTATCTTGTTAATTGGCCCAAATTCTCGCCGATAATGGGCAGTTCGAGGAATGTTGTCAAAGGTCACAATGACCGCGACCAGACCTTTGACTTTCGCTTGGATCGCTTCTCATGTCACTCAACTTGTCACACCAATAAGCAGATGGACGGATATGATGTCAGACTATCCATTCGAGCATGTCAGAAAAGGCAATGCCAAGTGTGACAATTAATAAGAGACAATCAACACAGTGCCAATATGACCGGAGTTTTGGGCATTGAGCGGGCTCGCATGGTCAATGAGAACCAATTGCAAATCATAATCGCTTTTAAAAGTGTGTGGGGCTATCAGTATAATTGTAGTGTGCAACAAGGCAGCTATTAGTAGCATAAATTTTTGCGATAGAGCCACTCAAACGCATTAAACAAGCCCCGGATTTCCGGCTGTTCTTTCTTACAGTTTGGCCACTTTTTTCAAATCACCCACCGCGCCTGGTGCAGCAACGAAAACCTTGCTACCCTTGGTCAGTTGCTCGCCTTCCGTTGGAAATGGATGCGTATAACCGCCTGCCTCACGCACAAGACAGAAGCCAGCCATGCAATCCCAGGCGTGCATATATGGCTCGTAATAGCCCACCAGACGTCCCGCTGCCACATAGGCAATCATCAGCGCGCCAGAGCCATTGCGAATAAATGTGCCGCCTGCTTCAAGCAAATCTTCGACAATCTTCGCAACTACCTGTGGCGTTACGTAATTATTGGCACCAATACCTGTCACCGCGTTACGAATTGTACGCGTTTCATCAAGCATCAGCTTCTTGCCGTTGAGTGTTGCGCCCTGCCCCTTGGCGGATGCGTAAAGCTCATCAAAGCAAGGCGCCTTGATCACACCGATCACCGGCTCGCCATCTCTCAGCACGGCAATGGAAACGCACCAGTTCGGCATTCCGTTCACAAAGGGGCTGGTGCCGTCAATGGGATCAACCACCCATGTATAGCCTGAACTACCCGCATTCAGTCCATATTCTTCACCCAGAAAACCATCGTCGCTGAAAGCTGCCGATACACTTTCATTGATCAGCTGTTCCACATTGCGGTCAGCAATGGACACCACATCCTGCGGGTCGCGCTTGGTTTCAATCACCAGCGTCTCGCGGCGATTGAAATAGTCGAGTGCCAGCGCACCAGCCTCGCGCGCAATGTCCTGCGCAAGCTTAAACCGTGCTTCAAGCTCTTTTGAAATGTCTGAGGTCATGCCTGGTTTCCAGTTAGAGGGAATGAAGATGCATGGTTCATGTGCTCAATTGTTGATGATGGCAAGGCCGCGCGGCTTGAAATGTATAGCCACATCCGTTTGTGGCGGAAGCGCTTCTTCCACGGCCGGATCGACAATGAAAAGCTTGCCGTGTTCAGTGTCGATTTCATATTCGATATGATCACCGAGATAAGCGGAATGGGTCACGCGTCCCGGGAAGTCTCCGCCTCTCTGGGCTTTCAAGCTGACCGCATTTGGTCGGATCGCAAGCTGTGCGGGTCCCAGCCTTACATGTGACGATGCCAGTCGATGACTGAGTTTTCCAATACGAATGACAGCTTCTCCATTTTCTGCGCTGACGACTTCACAGGGCACGACATTGGCCTCACCCATGAAGTCTGCAATGAAGGCAGATGCGGGAGACTCATAAAGGTCACGCGGACTGCCTTGTTGCGCTATATCGCCGTCTTTCATGACAATAATTGTATCAGACACAGCCAAAGCTTCGTCCTGATCGTGTGTGACATAAACTGCAGTAAAACCGAGCCTTTGCTGGAGTTCCCTGATTTCCGTTCTCACACGGCGGCGCAGACGCGCATCAAGATTGGAAAGTGGCTCATCAAGCAGCAGTACCTGTGGTTCCAGCACCAATGCGCGTGCAACTGCAACGCGTTGTTGCTGTCCACCTGAAAGCTCTGCAGGCAGGCGATGCCCCATGCCAGCGAGGCCAACGAGCTTGAGTCCGTCCTCGGCCCGTTCGCGCGCTTCTCTCTTCTTTAACCCGGAAGATTCAAGCCCGTACGCAACATTGTCGAGTGAAGTCATATGTGGAAACAGCGCATAGGATTGAAACACCATGGACACGTCGCGCTCATTGGCAGGAAGCATGGTCACATCCTTTCCACCGATCAGAATACGACCCGATGTCGGATGTTCAAGCCCTGCCAGAAGGCGCAGGGTCGTGGTCTTGCCACAACCCGACGGACCAAGCAGCGTAACAAGCGTTCCGGGTTCGACTGTCAGCGACAAATCAGGCAGAGCGGTGAAATTGCCAAATTTCTTGGTAACATTTTGAAAGGTAACGGAGCCGGGACGGATCTTGGTCATACGGCTTTCTCCTGTTGAACAGTTTTGATCGGCGTGAGCGTGGCAACGCGGTTTTCACGTCGTAACCGGCGTTCGCCGACAAGAAGCTGGAAGCCGGCAATTACGACCACCATCACCAGAATGAGTGCAGAGGAGTAAGCAATCGCCACGCCGAATTCGCCGTTCTCAACGAGGCCAACGATGTAAGAAGTCGCCATATTATACTCCGCCGAAACAAGGAAGATCACGGCGCTGATTGATGTAATGGCACGCACGAAGGAGTAGACGAGCGCGGCTCTAATGGCAGGCCGCAACAGCGGAAGAATTACTTTGCGGATCGTGCGGAAACTGCCTGCACGCAACGTAAGCGACGCTTCATCAAGGCTTTTGTCGAGCTGGCTCATGGCAGCGATACCTCCGCGCACGCCAACCGGCATATTGCGGAACACAAAGCAGGCAATCAGGATCAGCGCCGTGCCGGTCATTTCAAGCGGCGGCAGGTTGAATGCCATGATGTAGCTGACGCCAATCACCGTACCAGGAATGGCAAAGCTCAGCATCAGTGCAAACTCAAACACGTTGCGTCCGAAGAAGCGCTGCCGTACGATCAGATAGGCGGTGAGCAATCCTACTCCAGCAGTGAGAGGTGCCGAGATCAGCGATATTTCCATGGTCGTCCAGAAGGAGTTCCAGGCAACACCGGTCCATGCAAAACCACTATCGGTCCATGCCACCGAGAAAGCACGGCGATAATGATCGAACGTCAGCGAATTATCGAGACCCCAAGTGCGCACAAAACCACCGACAAGGATCATGAGATAAACGACCACGGTGAAGATCATCCATGGAATGACAAGGGCATAAACGCCGATCTTCAATTGTTTTGGCAAACCGGCATGCATACCTGAATCGCCTTTACCGGTGACCGTCGCAAAGTTCTTGCCCGATAGCCAGAGCCGCTGAATAAGGAATGCCGACAGTGTGAAACTGAGCAAAACAATCGCGAGAACAGCAGCACGCGATGGATCGTTTTGTGCACCGACCACGGCAAAGAATATCTCGGTTGAGAGCACTCCATGACTGCCACCCAGCACCATTGGATTGCCGAAATCGGCCATGCTTTCAATAAAAGCGATCAGGAATGCATTGGCCAGTCCCGGTGCCATCAACGGCAGTGAAACACGGTTGAAAGTACGCCAGCGGTCAGCACGCAAAGTTTGTGATGCTTCTTCCATGGAAGGCGATACACCTTCTACGACGCCGATTAGAACCAGAAATGTGATGGGCGTAAATGACAACACCTGTGCAATCCAGATGCCTGTGAGACCATAAAGCCAGCGGCCCGGCTCGACGCCAAAAATATTTGAAATCTGCTCTGTCACCACCCCAGCGCGACCAAACAGCAAAATTAGCGCCAGACCGATAACGAATGGCGGCGTGATGATCGGCAGCACCGTAAGAATACGCAGCCCTTTTTTAAAGGGAAAGCCCGTCCGCGTCGCAACAAGTGCAAATGAAAGCCCAAGCACGGTTGAGCCAGTTGCGGTCATCAGAGCGAGCCAAAGTGTGCGCCATGCCACACCACAACGCCCATCCCCGATCACACAAGCAAGGCTCCAGATCGAAGAATCCTGTATATTTCCAATGAAACCATCCGGCTTGAAGGAACCGTCGAAATCCTGAACGGAAGCGCTAAACATGCTGAAAATCGGATAGAACACAAAGACGCTGACAAGTGCTACCAGCAGGGTGATGGAGGAAACGACAAAAGCATCACCTTTCATCACACCACGTTCGGCAAGAGCGAACGAGAATATCAGCAGAAAACAAAGGCCTGTCAGGACGGCGCCTGCGCCAAAAGCCGGTTGTCCGACGGCTAGCTGACCAAATAATATTTCGCTAAAGGCCCAGTTCCAACCTGTGAAACCAATGGCCAATCCTTGCAATGCGAGAAGTCCAGCGCCGAGAAGACTTGCACTGATCAAAACGGACGTTCGTTTTTCGGCAGACATTGCAAAGCGAGCAAAACCACAAACGAGCATCAGCACCGCAATAACAGCAAGCCAAGGTCGGCCATAAACGAATATTTGCAGAATACCCGGAGCATCTTCCGCCTGACTGAAAATCCCTTGCAGCCAGTTGAAATTGAAGAACCCTTGCTCAATGCGATACCAAGGCAGGATAAAGAACGCAGCAAAAGCAAGCGCCAAAACTACATCAAGCCGTCGATTATGTTGTTTCATATTCTATCCGCTTTTCTGCTCAGTTTTTGCTCTTGGCCTGCAAAGTGGATGCAATTAATTGTTCTTCCGCCAAACAACCGGCGGAAGGTTGATAAAAATGAAGGCTTGCTTACCGCAAATGCGGCTATGTTTTAGTTGGCCTTTGCGCCGATTTCCTTATCCCAACGCTCAAGGATTTCCTTGCGCTTGGTCGGTTCGCCATAGGTTTTGAAATCGTAGTCGATCAGCTTGATGTCTTCAAAGCGTGGTGACTCTTTCGGCACTTCAGCGTTCTTGTTGGAAGGAAGCTGAAAGGATTTCGCATCTTTCATCTTTGACTGCACATCTGCTGTCAGAGCCCAGTCATACCATTTCTTGGCGTTATCGAGGTTGCGAGCGCCCTTGATGATTGACATAGAGCCGATTTCATAACCTGTGCCTTCACAAGGTGCGACGGATTTAATGGGGAAGCCTTCGGCAGTCATCGCAACCGCATCATGCATAAACACAATACCGATGCCGTTTTCGCCACGCGCAGCAGACTTTACGGGGGCAGATCCCGACTTGGTGTATTGCGAAACATTGGAGTTGAGCTTCGACATATAATCAAAAGCCTTATCCTCACCCATCAACTGAACCAGAGTGGCCAGCGCCGTGTAGGCCGTACCAGATGAGTTCGGATTGGCCATCTGGATTTCGCCCTTATAGGACGGGTCGAGTAAATCAGCCCAACAGAGTGGTTCTTTCAAGTTTTTTTTCTTTAAAAGATCGGTGTTATAACCCCAGCCAAGCGCGCCGGCATAGACACCCACGGTGCGAAACTCTGAGCTTTCGGCCTGCTTCTTCGCCCAATCCTGCAGCTGGTCAAGCATCGGTGATTTATATTCAAGTGTCAGACCTTCTGAAGCGGCTTGCAGGTGTGGATCACCCGTACCCGCCCACCAAATATCAGTCTTCGGATTGCGTGCTTCAGCGCGAACCTTTGCATAGGTTTCGCCAGACGACAGTCGCACCATATTGACCTTGATATTGGTTTCCTTCTCAAAATTATTCTTCATCTGCTCGCAAATTACGACATCCGCCGAACAGATAAGATTGAGATTACCAGAAGCCTGTGCCGAAACCGCAAATGATGAAACGCCAGCGGCAAAAACCGCGGCCAGAAGTGCTGAACGCATCATTATTCCTCCCTGTAGAGCAACTTAGATCTGTTTGAACCCAATCCGCGCTCTAACTCATTTGTTTTACAGCGCCTCCACGCTGCGGCTTCTTGCAAGCCTGTGCACAATCTTTGCCTTTTAAGCTTATGTGTCAACGTCTGATGTAAAATTTATTCTGAAAATTATAAAATTAAACCAATAATTCCATATCTCAGTTTCTTATAAGAATTTGATGTGCTCGGGCATGCCTAAAAAGCGAAACAGTAGATGATGGGTGAGAGATACACCTTGCCAGCTGGCATATGGAATTCAGTGATATCAGTTAGCCATTTCTCATTCGGCGTTGTGGCCTGGAAGTCGCGATTAATAAGGTTCCCGGGTGCCGGACTGATTTCTCCCAGATAGGAGCGGTATCGCCGCCGCTTTGGCGTGGCAACGATCAGGTTCTCCTGTTTCCTCAAGCGCTGCAAAACCTTCTTTGAGATTGTAACGCATTGTTTGGCCAAATGACGCCTGTAGCCTGCGGTAGCTATAGCATCGACGGTTGGCTTCGACGATTTTGGTGATGGTTTGTTGAATAGTGATGTACTTGTCGGTCATCCTCATGCGGGCTTGATGATAAAAATATGAGCTGCGCGCCAGTCCCAACAGAGCAAGCAGATCGCAGAGTTGATAAAGATTTTTTTGGATGTCAACCAACAGCGTTTTCTCCCGATTACTCAGAAGTTGCAGATCGACGCCCAGGTCTGCATACGCCGAGCTTTTCGGCCAGAGCCTGAGCACTTTCTTGCCGATTATAAAGTCCAATGACGCCAGCCTTCTTCAATGCGTAAGGGTATCGTGGACATCCAGTTTTTCCCGTGACAGCTTTGCTCGTTTCGGGAAACGCCTCACGAGCCCATGCTGTCAACGTTGCACAACCGGGATAGCCCTAAGCGCGCATCGTTGCAGAAACACAACGACCATGCGTGCGGTAGTGCTCAACAGCCACTTCCATCTGCGCCTGTGTGAACTTGGGGGTTCGGGGCACAAATCCTAAACACAGATCAAGATGGTGCTCATATTCGTGGTACCAGCCCTCCAAAGAATTCTTGCTTGGATAGCCCAACTGGCGAATAGCCGCGTTTGGGCGCTTGCTCAGCTTGATGTAAAGCGCAACAGCTCGCATCCGATCTTCGTAGGAATACATGAGGTCGGAGTATCCAGAAGCCGCACAATTCCAGATAACCAGTCAAGATTCTCGGTAGCTGCACTTCGCCGTCGGCCAAGAGATTGATAACACTTGATGGGATTTGGACCTTGCAACCGTTGCTATTTTTTCGGCTGGAATCACGTGCCAAGCTGTCCGATTGCTATCCTCGCGTCCCGGCAAAAAATGGCGAACCTGCCTATAACAATACAAACAAAGTCATCTAGCCCATATCATTCATTCATAAAAAAATACTGTTGAACAGGGATGATATTGACTATAAATTTGTGATAATTACGTTTTTTCCATTTGCGGGATTCTGCCATGGGAGATCTTACCGCCGCAATACTGAAAGTATATGATTATTCGACTACGTGTACTGACTGGTCAGGGGCACAATCAGCACTTTACAATCTATTCCGCGCTAATCACGGAACACTTCGAATAGGCCGAATAGACGGCAGCTCAGTAAATTTATTAAATCCTTTTGCGCAGTTTGAAACGCTTTATGCTGAAAAGTATCAGTTGATTGATCCAGTTCGATCTGCTGCGAACCGTCTTTATTCAAATATGCCTTCAACTTTTCAAGCTTATACTGCGACTGATTTGGTTGCAGAAACGACTTACAGTCGCTCTCAGTTTTACCGAGAATTTGCCGTTGAGCACGGACAAAATCACATGTTGCTGGCACCGGTTGGAGATAAGGAAAAGACCATAGTTTCGTTCTTTCGTGACGATTTAGCGTTTGCGGAAACGGATAAGCAGCTACTTGTCGGACTGTTGCCTCATCTTCAGAGAGCAGTTCAAATCAATCGTCAGTTTCAGCAAAAGCAGTTAGAAGCTGCTTTAGGGACAGCTACAATTGAATCCTTATCGGCGAGTGCTGTTGTCGTCGATGTTAATTTGAACGTCCTTCTTGCAAATAACGCGGTTCTATCGATGGTTTCTGCGCGAAATCATCCACTGAGTTTTACTAATCCAAGCAGGCCGACAAAAGTCGGGAAAACTGTCCTTAGTCTCAATGACCGTGATGCCAGTCTGAAGTTAAATGTATTGGTGAAAGACGCTGCCACAGGCGGAAGTGGCGGCTCAATGCGCGTTGAGTACCTGGATGAATGGGAAAATCAGCGTCAGCTGGCTATACTAGTTTCCCCGAATCCGACTCAAATTGCTGGTTTGTTCGGCGTGCAGAATACAGTTGTGATATTTTTTCGAGACCTGTCCGAAATTAACCTCCCTTCAGACGACCTTCTGTGCGCTTTGTTCAATCTGACAAAAACTGAAGCTGCGGTCGGTTTAGCTTTATTGGGTGGAAATAGTGCTGAAACTGTATCTCGTATACGTAACGTTTCACTAGAGACCATTCGAAGCCAAATTAGAGTTATACTGCGAAAATCTGGCGCCAATAATCTGCGGGATTTCGAACGAATTGTCTCGTTAGTTACGATCCGTAATAACTCATGAGTTCCGGACATCCGCGTGTTACCGAAACGCCTCACCATTTCTGGTGATGTCACGTAGTTCGTGAAGTCATACCGTGTAATTGAAAATTAACTGCTCTTCCAAAAACTCGAACAAGATTTTTTCACTAATTCGCACGGAGATAAGTATGAACTCTGTAATAAAGCTTATGGCGTTGAGCCTTGCAGTAGCAGTTGCCTCCCCTGCAGGCGCTGTCACAATGAAAATAGTTGTTCCAGCCACACAAAATAACAATATCATTCAGATTGCGCAGGGATGTCCTGCAGGAATGTGGCGTGGTCCATGGGGCCACTGCCGCGATACGCCTTACTCGGGTCCGCTGCCAAACAATACGTGGGTTGGCAATCCACCTCCTGCTTTCAACTATTTGGGTAACGGATGTCCTCCCGGTATGTGGCATGGTCCATGGGGGCATTGTCGCGACACGCCTTATCAAGGAAGGCTTCCTGACGGTCAGTGGAAAAACTAAGCCAACAAGTTTCAATCCATTTTATTGTGAGCAAGTAATATGACCATGAGATCTCTGACTTCATTAACTCTCTCCACTTCAGTCGCACTGTTTTCCTTGCCCACCTTTGCCCAAGACAAACCTGCTGAAACCGCTCGTCAACAAGCACCTGAAATTGTTGAAATATATACCGCAGATGATGCAGCCGCAGTACTCGATGCCCGGATTATAGCGCTAAAGACAGTTCTGGCGCTGAATGATGATCAGCTAAAAAATTGGGACACTGTTGAAAAAGCAATTCGGGATATTGCTGCTAAGGCTGCTGAACGTAAGCATGAACGATCAAAAGCAACACCACCTGGTAACATTGCGGATATATTGGAACGCACTGCAGATGCTGAGATTACACGCGGTGAAGAGCTTAAGAAACTTACGGCTGCTATGAAACCACTCGTTGAGAGCCTGACATTTGAACAACAGATGAGAATTCCATCATTCCTGGGAATGAAAGAAAGCTCAAATGGTTTAGCTCAGCCGACGTCGGAACTCTGGATTTTCGAAGAAGAACAATGACAATCTTAATTGGGTTTCTACCGTTTCTAATTTTCGCTGTAGTATCCACAACCCACGGTGCGTTTGCTGGTCTTCTGGCAGGCGCAGTTGTGTCTGCGGTACTCACTGTTAAAGCTTTCCGGAATAAAAATGAGGTTAGAATTCTGGAAGTCGGGACACTCATACTGTTTCTTGTCCTTGCTATTTATGTAAAGCTTCAAGGTCAGGATCTTTCGATATTCATCGTCAAATTTTGGGTAGATATCGGCCTCTTTGTCATAGCAGTAGCTTCAATGGGTTTAAGACAGCCATTCACGATGCAATTTGCCCATGATCAGATTGACGCCAAGTATTGGGGGTCACCAGAATTCCAACGCAAAAATTACGTTATGACTGGAGTGTGGGCACTTATATTTCTCGTAATGGCAGGTGTCGAAGCAATTGTTGGTTTCGGCTCAGATCTGTCTGTAAATATGGGAACTGTGCTGGTTCTGACTATTCTGGGATTTGGTATATGGTTCACAAAGTGGTTCCCAACCAGATCAAGTTCATGATCGGTCACGACAATAATAACACAAAAGAGCGCAAAATTTTAGTTCATTTCGCCAAGTGAGGACGTGCGGTCCAAGGCTGCGTGCTATCAGTCCGCGTGGCATTTCAATGCCACGCGAAAAGGCCGGAGATATCATAATTATGAAAACCTTAATCGACGGTCTTCCCCAAGGTGTCGGCCACGAACGCGCCGCGGTTTCCCATAGGCTGCGGCGTCCCCGTGGTAGAGTCGCAAGCGGTTTGGTGCTCCAGCTCTGCGTTAAGTTCAGCACCGACAATCAATATAATCACTGAGAGCCAGATCCACACCATCATGCCTATAAGTGCGCCGAGCGCGCCGTAGGTCGCGTTGTAATTCGCGAAGTTTTCAATGTAAAATGAGAACAGGATTGATGCAGACATCCAGAGCAGTGTGCTAAACACCACGCCCCAGTTTAACCACCTGAATTTTGCCTGTTCGCGGCTGGGACCAAAGCGGTAGATTACGGCGATACCACAGCCGACCAGAACAAGAACGAGAGGCCAGCGCGCGAACCGCGCCAGGAGCTCCTGCCATCGATCCAGCGAAAGATAAGACAGAGCCGCTGGAAGCACTCCGATGGCCACGATAAGAACGATGGCGATAATAAGCCCACCGAATGTAAATGTCAGAGAGAGGAAGTTCAGGCGTACAAAGCTCCGTTTCTCCTTTTCTTGATATGCAACGTTCATAGCATCGAATATCGCCTTCATGCCACTGTTGGCACTCCAGATCGCTACAACAAGACCAGTAAGGAACGCAAAGCTCAGCGTAGATGTTTTTTGCTGTGTGAGAGCAGTCAACTGATTGAGTATGACGTCGAACGATCCAGGTGGAAAGACACTTGCCAGGAAGCCAATGTGTCCCATAATTGTTGAGGGGTCGGCGACGAATCCGTAAAGAGCAACAAGTGCAGCCAGCGCCGGAAATAGTGAGAGCAACAGATAATAGGTCACACCTGCCGCGATAAGCGTTACGCGATCGACCATCACAGCCTCAATGACGCGCCAAAAGACGTCCCTAAGGCCCCTTGGCGGTATATCTCCAGGCGATTTGGCATCCCGTCCACGATCAGAACCCACACTCTCTGGTAAAATACGCTCCTGGCTATATTTCATTCTTAAGGATCCTGTTTCAGCTGAACCCTTAACGTGCAAAACCGCATGATGTTTCCGTCTGTCTTCGGGAGAAGTTCTTTTTATTTGAGCACCGATTGCGGGGATGTCAGGGGGTCTTGCTGTCGTGGCATAGGCCAACCATGTTGAGTTTTTTACTAGTCTTCGTCCACACCCCCATGGGTCAGTTCACAGCGGCAATCAACACGCGAGGCCTGTAAAGACCACTTAGGCATTCTCGAAGCCATCGAGAACAAAGCTTTCGAATTCGCGTCAGCTTTACTAAGACGCCATATCAGCCGCTCGGGTGCTGAGAACGTTTAACGTTTATAGTTGGCAAGAATACCTAATTTAAGCATTTTCTATGAAATTCAATCACCAAGCATCTGGTGTGAGACGTAAATCGCAAAATTGAAACATTTCCACTTCGATTTACGCAGATACCAACCGGCTATCACTCAACAGTCCCGCCTCTTCGAGTATTGGATGCGCGACCGAAACAATATGAGCATTAATACGCTTTAGATCGCGTAGCATATCGAGATGGATAGAGCTTGTGCGAAGGCTTTCGATCCTTCCGTCACGAAGTCTCGCAAGATGCTGTTCGGAGGATAATTTTTCCATACGGCGAACTTCGATTTTAATCTCCATAAGTCGCTTAGCGAGATGAAAGTCTCTCGTCGCAAAAATAGTCTGAGCAGTACGTATATTTTCGACGGTCAGATCAAATAATCGCTCGAGTTCGCCAAAGCCATCGTCAGAAAAATGCAGGCCAAGTGCCGCTTTCTTCGCTAATGAAGGCACCAACCCCTTCTCGACTATGTCGCCTATATGTTCAAGATTGACGGCATAGTCGATGATTTCCAGTGATCGACGGTCATTTTCTTCAGTCAAACTTTGGCGACCGAGATTGGACAAATAGACTTTCACTTCCTGCTGGAGAAAGTCGACACGCTTTTCAAGTAAAGAAATATCAGTTGAGGCAGAAGGATCGTTTTTCTGAAAAGCTGAGGACATCCGCATCAGCATGCGCTCCACGAGATCGCCTATACTCAAAACTTCGCGCGTTGCTCCAGCCAATGCCATCACTGGCGTCGAAAGTTGCTGAACATCGAGAAACTTCGGGCCCATATCTGACTTCTGCGGATCAGGAAGTAACCGGATCATCAAATCGGATAACAAGCGCGAGAATGGCCATGCCACGACCGCCAATATTAAATTGAACGCAAGATGTGCATCCACGGGCAGTTTACTCGCTGGAAGTGATAATGCCGCCGCCAAATCGGCCCCGTATTGAGCGAGTGGAAGTGCAATCAAACATCCAATTCCCCGAACAATTAGATTGCCCAATGTAACTCTTTTTGCCGCAACCTCTCCTCCCACAGAAGCGATCACCGGTGGAATTGCTCCGCCAAGGTTCGCGCCAAGGACAAGGACGATGAGGAGTGCCGAAGGTAATACGCCGGTAGTGGCAAGGGAAAGGATCAGGACAACCGCTGCCAGACTTGACGATGAAATGAAGGCAATCCCCGCCGAAAAAAGCAATGCCACGGGCCATGCATTATTCAGCATACTCACGAAGCTTGCTATTGCGGGTGAATGGCGGATTGGCTCTGTGGCCAAACCAAGAAGGTGCAGCGAGAGCAACATCAGCCCTATGCCAACCAGCATAGTCCCAATACCACGGCGATTTCCGGCTCCTTTTTTCAGAAGTACTATGCCAGACAATATCAATAATGGCGACAACCACTCTATTCCGGTAGCAACAATCCAGGCGGTTACTGCGGTGCCAACATTTGCGCCCAAAAGCACAATTTGAGCCATACGCTGTTGAATGAAATCACGTTCAACAAATGAAGCTACCATCAAGGCGGTTGCTGTCGAACTTTGGAGACCAATTGTAGCCACAAAACCAGAAATGAAGGAACGGGGGCCATTGCTCGTGCCACGGGCAAGCCCCGATCGAAGGCTGGCGCCAAATGCTCGCTGAACGCCATCCTTAACCTGCGCAAGCCCAAATAACAGCAGAGCCACGGCACCGCACAAATTGATTATGACGATTGTGGATTCCATCATAAGGCTCCGATGGTTTTATCTGCAAACAATTGGTGCTTATTTCATCAGACGGAGCCGAAACCTCCGTGGCGATACGCCTCTATTCAAACTTCAAGGCGAAGAGGCTTTCATCGTCTAAAGGCGTCTGGCCGAACCAATTCAACCGGCTGACACAAACATTGCCACGATCCAGCAGATCATTATCATCTCCATCGGAAGCGCTATGTGCACGGCCACGAGGGATTATAATCTCCGTGTTTTGCCCGTCAGATGACAATATATCAGCCCGAATGCCAATTTTGTCACGACCGATCCGTGGTTGTGCAATCGCTGCCGGCAGACGCTCAGGCAAATTGACACTGAGCCAATGCCCTTCCAGAAATATGGTATCGCGCTTGTTGAGTATCTGTCTGACGAAGTTTACAAGCCAGTCAATATCGCTGTCAGCTTCTGCGGCTTGCTTAACGCGCGAAAATCCAATCGCCGGAACACCCCAAAACGTTGCCTCTCTGGCAATTCCGAGTGTGCCAGAGTACACAAGGTCTTCAGCGACATTACGACCATCATTGATGCCCGACAACACAAGGTCTGGCTTCTTCTGACCATCGAAGAGCCATGTCATCGCAGCAACCACGCAATCCGCAGGCGTGCCTGAACAAGAATAGCGACGAATTCCCTTTTCCACCATAGTAAGCGGGCGGGCAATCGTGATGGAGCCACTCGCTGCTGTGCGCTTGCCATCAGGTGCAACAACCCACACATCATCGCTAAGCCGTTCCGCAACTTGCGTTAGCCGCGCAAGTCCAGGGGCATCAATGCCATCATCGTTTGCTACGAGTATTCTCATTTCATCTCCATTCAGATTGAAAACTGCAAACCAGTTAAAGCTGTCGTATTGAGAGTTGTCAGATAAGGTTTGAGTTCTTCAAGCTTATCGAGTGCGCAGGAGTGACCAAGTGCGGCGGGCTTTCCCGCATTTTGCCAGAGTTCTAAGTTCTCCGACCGGGTGGGATGGGTAGGAAGTCGTATCCAATTCGCCAGACCTTGTTCCAACAGAGATTGCGCCGGTGTGTTTTCTGGTACATGCCCCGTCAGCAGCACAGGCACATTTTGCTCTGCCGCTTGTCGCAATGCTTGTATAGAGGGGCCCACACTACCCATGCCGTCAAAGGTCAATAAAGGACAATCAGGCAAATCAGCGTCTTCACTCCAATCAGTTGCCCCTTTGAGTTTTGATCGCAACGACCGGGCAACCTGTGATGAGAACGCATTTGGGACATCAAGCTGCGCTTCCAGTGAACGACGCATCGCGTGATGGATTGCAAAACGGTCTGGAAGAATTGCCATCAATTCGAGTGGCTTCCCGGAAACCGGCACAGGGATCACCAGTTTACCATTATGCGCGTCAATAAAGCTCTCGATCTGGCAAACACGGTCCTTCGCAGAAACCGGATCACCACCATAGGACGCATCGAGGATGACAAGATCACAATGCGGTAGCGGGTCCATCAGAAAAACATCGCTTTTGGGGACGACATCCGCACAATAAACAACGCGTTTCGACTGCGTTGTTACCGAAAACCAAACACCTCCCGCTACATGCCCCGATCGCCCTGACGCAACCTCTGTCTGACCGACACGAATGGTTTCGCCCGGGACGAACACTTTGATTGAAATGTCGGCCAACGAGTTGGCTTGCTTATGCAATGGGTCAGCATATTGACTAAGCATTGACCCTGCATCGTCAAGGGTTTCCTGCGTCATATAAAAGGTGCCCTTGAACCCATTGGAATTCAGCCAATACAGCGCACCAATGTGGTCTTCATGTGCGTGGGAAATAAAGGCTGCATCAAGTGCTGAGACAGCCTGTTCCGCAATGGCCGGATAATAGTCACGCCCCTTCGCACCTACTTTAATGCCAGCATCGAATAAGAGTTTGCTATCAGTGCTTATGCCAACACTGGTTCGGCCCTTTTCTCCAAAGCCACCGTACAGATCGATCAACATTTCTCTACTGCTCCCTCTGGAATTACCCAACCGGAGTTAATGGCTATGTTAATCGTATCGCCTTCCTGTCCACCGGCCATATCCGGCAAATCAAAAGTGAGTTCGACGGAAGGATGATTTACCGGGTGCGCTTCAATACGAGCCCCACCGCCACGATAGATGCGACGCTTGACTGTGAGTGCTATGCCATCACTGTCCCGCAACTCTATGTTCTGAGATCGTATGCATATCTTTGCTTCAACATTTGACCTCTGCCCCGGAGCGCAGCGCAACGCTGCTTTTTGCCCGAACACTTCAACTTCACAGTGCCCATTATTTTCAGCGCTCAAGACGCGTGCAGGCAGAACCATTCCATTGGCGATAAACGACGCCACCATCTCGCTCTGAGGTCGCTCATAGAGCTCCCGCGGAGTGGCAAACTGGATCAGCTTTCCTTTATCCATCACCGCTATACGATCAGCCAGAGCCATCGCTTCCGCCTGATCATGCGTAATATAGACAATCGTGGTGCCCGTACGTTTATGAAAAGAGGCAAACTCATCCTCCATCGAAGCGCGCAAGTGCACGTCCAGATTGGCAAGAGGTTCATCAAACAAAACCAGTGATGGCGTAGCAACCAGACATCGTGCAAGCGCCACACGCTGACGCTGACCGCCCGATAAATTAGCGGGTCTGCGGTCTCCAAGTCCGGTGAGATCAACAAGCGCAAGTGCCTCTTTTACCCGTCGCTCCAGTTCCGGTTTCGCGACCTTTGCCACACGAAGACTGTAACCGACGTTTTCAGCAACAGTCATATGGGGCCAAAGCGCATAGTTCTGAAAGACAATACCAACACGGCGGTTTTCAGGTTCGACGTGACTATCGATAGCTGACATTACCTTATCACCAACACAAATTGTGCCGTTGGTGATTTTCTCAAAGCCAGCAATTGCCCGTAGCAGAGTTGTTTTTCCGCAGCCTGATGGCCCAAGGACAGCTACAAACTCTCCGTTCTTGATATCAAGCGTGACATCAGAAAGGGCGTCGAAATTGCCGAAGTTTTTAGTGACATTTTTAATGTTTAATCCCGCCATGGGAGCACTCCATCAGGCAGACGCCGCGCGAAAAGGTTCGTCGACAGCATGAGAAAAATCGTTACCAATATCGTTACAATCGATGTGGCAGCGGCATATGTGGAATCCCCTCCCTGCTCGAAGGAGAAAATAACGACTCCAATGGTTTCAGATCCTGACGCCCAAAGAAGAGCCGAGACGGTCAGCTCGCTAAATGCCGTCAAGAAGATCAGAACTCCGCCAGCAAGTGTAGCTGGCGCGACCAATGGAAATATTATAGTTCGCAAGCGCATGAACAGGCTGGCACCAGCCACCTGTGCAGCTTCTTCAAGCGAGCGATCAATCTGGTGAAGTCCACTAACGGTCGGCCGTAAAGCGAGAACAAAGAACCGAGCCAGATAGGCATACAAGATAATCCAAATCGTATTGTAGATGTGAAAGCCAAATATCGGCATCGGCTTTAGAAATAGCAGCAAAGAGGCAATCGCCATGACCACACCCGGCAGGGCGTAAGGGAGTTCGGCAGTAAGATTGAACAGCCTCGTCCACCAACGTTTACGCCATGTTGTGATATAAGCCAAAGGCACAGCAATCACGACAGCGAAGAAAGACGCCGCCAGCGACAACCCAAAGCTGTTCAGGAAAGCGCGTTCGGTGGCTGCGTGTTCAAAGAGGATGAAACTGTAATTGGCAAGCGTCGCAGTTTCCCATGTCAGTGGCGTGCCATAGGCGCTAACCAAAGACGTCAAAGCAAGACCCAGAACAGGTAGCCCCAATACTGCAACAACAATCAGCAACATGACGGCTTCGATCCAAATACGCCAACGTCCGAGCTCAAACGGGCTTGCGGGGAGCGACGTTGAGGCAATTCTATAATCGCGCCAGCGTGAGACATATTCTTGAGCGACTATACCAACGATTGCTATCACGCCGATCAAAGTAGACAAGGTTGCCACATCTGTAAGAACAGCTGGCCCGCCACCGCTCAGACGCTGGTAAATCAGTGTCGGTAAAACAAGATAGTTGGCCGGGATCCCCAGGAAGGCTGGGATACCGAAATTACCAACACAAGAGACAAATGTGAGTGCGGTCGCTCCAATGATTGAGGGCGCCATCAGGGGAACGATGATGGTGCGCAAAACTGTCATTTTTTTCGCTCCGCTGCTCAACGCGGCCTCTATGAGTTCGCGTGGCAACTTGCGCAGTCCCGCACGCACAATGAGAAACACAAGTGGCCCGTATTGCACCCCAAGCAGCAGAATGATCCCTGTGCTTGAATAAAGCGGGTTACGCGATCCCAATGGCGGCGCCATTCCGATCATCTTGAGGAAAGGGCTCGCAGGGCCAAACAACTGTAGCCATGCGAGCGCTGTAACCTGCGGCGCAATCAGCAATGGTGTTACGTAGAGAAATATAAAAACGGACCGCCCGCGAATATCCGTGAGGCTAACCAGCAAGGCCACACCTGTTCCCAGAATAACAGCGAAAATCGTCCCGAAAACCCCGACATACAGTGAATGCCAAGTCGCGGTCCAAGTCGCTGAAGAGGAAAAGACGCGCCCAATTGCCTCAACCGCCGTACCTTTGGCGGGCATGGCGACTTCAAGGAGAAGCCGTCCCATTGGGAGAAGCGACAGCAGAGAAACGATAATAATCGTCCCTGCAATCAGAGCCTTATCCCGGCTCTGATTGTTTGTCTCGGATATTTTTTGCATAGGTCTCTAGGCCCTAACCGCCAAACATTTCTGTGAAACGCGACTTGTCTTCGTCAGTTTTTTCCAGAACCTTTTGCGTATCTATCGGCATAATTTTAACGGACAGCCCCTCAGGCATCCAAGCAGGCTTCCCTACAGATGACTTGGCGGGCAGATAGCCCTGCCTCAGAGCAAGATTTTGGCCTTCATCCGAAATGATGAAGTCAATGAACTTCTTCGCGTCATCAGCGTTTTTGGTCGTTGACATGATAGCGACCGGCTCAGTCACAGCTGGTACGCCTTCTTCAGGAAAGACGAACTCTACAGGTGAGCCTTTTGCTTTAGCATTTAGCGCCATAAAGTCGACAAGGACACCATAGGGTTTCTCGCCGCTGGCAATAGACTTAAGAACCGCACCATTGCCTCTGACGCTTACGACCTCATTTTCTTTGAGAGCGTCAAAAAACTTCCAGCCGAGACTATCATTAGCCACAAATCCACTCAGCAGATATGCTGCGGCACCCGAATAAAGGGGACTAGGCATAACAATCATGCCTTTATATTCTGACTTTTCAAGGTCCGACCAGTGCTGTGGTTTTTGTTCAGCCGCAGAATTGTAAGCGATACCAGTCGTAATCAGCTTGCTGCCAAAATAGTATTTTTCCGGATCAATTGTTCCAGCCTCAAAACCGTCGACGTTTGCGTCAGAATACTGCATCAACCGGTTATCGGCTTTTAAGCTCTCCATGCTGACAGCATCAGCAATGAGCAGCACATCAGCCTGTGGTGCGCCAGCTGAAAATTCTGCCGCTAGTTTGCTCATGATATCGCTCGTGCCCGAACGGTATACCTGAACATCGACGTCCGGATTGAGTTTGCGGAACTCTTCAACGGTCTTGGCCGCATCAGCGTCGGGCTGTGAAGTGTAAAGCGTAAGTGTTCCAGCCAGAGCTGTCCCGGCAAACATAATGCTCGCAAAGCAGGCCGTGAGGACACCTATCCTCCGGGTTAAATCCTTCATTTATTCCTCCCATAGGAACGCCATCGCGGGCTGTTCCTGTTCCTCCCAGTAGTCGGGCAGTTTGATGCCCTTAAATGATATAATAATGTTCATTTGTTCTTTGTCAAATACATTTGAACAGTTGACGCAAGGGGCACTTTTTTTGCTATAACTTATGCAGGTTTAGAAATTTGTGGGGGGAGCGAGACAAAGATGACGAGCAAAAGCTGGCCGTTGAGATCATCAGACCTCAAGGTGAAGACAGTCTGGCTGTACTATGTAGAGGGCATGACGCAGGAGCAGATCGCCGAACAGCTGGGTGTCAGTCGCGTCAAGATAATGCGTACACTCGCCGCCGCAACTGCCGAAGGAATTGTCGTTACACGTATTAATGCAGCCACGACCGCCCAGATCGAGCTTGAGCGCCGTCTTGAAGAAAAATGGGGGCTGGCATCTGCAATTGTCGTCCCTACTCCCGAAAACAGCGAGAACCTTGAGAAAGCGCTCGGTAATGCCATTGCCGCATATCTGGATCAGGAAATGCAAGATGGAATGACGCTTGCGATCGGAGGAGGTGCAACACTCTATGCCAGCGTCCAGTTCTTGGAGCATCGTAAGCTTCAAGATGCATCCGTTGTCGCCCTTGTAGGAAGCCTTCCACACTCACGCTGGATCAACCCTTCTGTTGTTGCCGCGCGAGTAGCGGAGGTCTACGAAGTGGACAGCTATCAGATTACAGCGCCGGTCGTTCTCGATGAACAAGGGTTACGGGAGACTTTATGGCGCCAATCGGAACTACGTAATCTCCAGCAACGTGCAGCTCAGGCAGATATTGCATTACTGACAGTAGGTGCAGTTTCGGAAGACGCCACGATCTTTCGGCATGGGATCGTTTCGTCTGATCTCATAAAGCCGTTACATGATTGCGGAGCGGTCGCCAACATACTCTGCTATTTCGTCGACAAGCACGGAAAACTGGTTGATCACGAGATCAATCAACGTGTGATGTCGATCGACCTGCACACGGTAGCAGCAATCAGCCGCGTCGTATTAGCAGCCGGCGGCACCTCTAAAGTTACGGCAATCCACGCCGCACTCAAAATTGTTCCGGCAAGCGTCCTCATTACCGATAGTCAAACGGCAATAGCCCTCCTTGATGACTGACGGTCCTCGAGGGGAAATTCTGTAGCTCTTAATTCAAATGTCAGGCTTTACGGCTGCGCAAGAAATCTAACAGGCCTACATGTGTAATTGCCTCGAACTCATTGGTGACTTGCTCAAAATGTCGTTTCTGAGCTTGCATCATCAACAAGACGGCACGCATTTCTGCAGAAACGCCGAAGCGCTCCCAGCGTTTGGCGACATGCACAGGAATATCGGCGGCCTCACAAAAATTCGATATATCGCTGTACCCAAGCTCATTCAGCACCACGCCTAGATCGGTCGCAGACATACGCTCTTCTACAGCATGATCATGAAGGCGCTCAGCAACAAGCTGAATATCGCGTGGCGAAGATTCAGCAAGTCGCGTTAAAATCCCTCCAACTTCAGTCAAAAGTTTTGACACTTCAGGTTCTCCTCAGCATGCCGGCGAGCCTTACCGGCTCTTATTATCGCGTGCTAAACATTGATTGATTGATAATTTTAATCAAGCGTCTTTCGAAAATCCAATCCAAAACGTCACCCTTACAAGGTTGCGTCATAAGATTTTCATGTCTGATCCAATGTGTACCAGTGTTGTTGACCCAGTTTTTGTGCCGTGGAATAACAAAGATTGTAGGAGAGGGCGGCTTTCCGCCCTCCATTCGTGACCTGCGAAATAGTTAACGGGAGTTGATCGTCCAGAAATCCTGCCAATCCTGAAGCTTTGAGTAATCGCTTTCGGCTGTTTCGGAATGCGGGACGTAAAGCTGGTCAATGACATTGACGATTCCGGACACTTCACCTTCAGGAATTTTCGCGCCCTTATTCGACGAGATTTTACCATCAGCCAATTGTGGTGCCATGCCTTCTCCGGTCATCATATAATGCACGAAAAGTTTTGAGGCATTCGGGCTTTTTGTGCCGGATGCGATGACGGCAACGCGTGGCGTAAGCTGCCCTGCCCAAGGCTTCATGCCCGCACAGATACCCATCGTATAGCCATTCTTCTTGGCATCGCGGAAGATCGAAGTGCTGAGGAAGCCCATAAAGGGCTTTTCCTGTCCTTTTGCACCAATGATCGGACCAACTTCGGTATCACTGCGGGTAACGCTTGGACGGTTCTTAGCGAAACGCTTGACCCATTCCGCGGTCGCGCTTGCTTCATCGGTTTTCAATGGCTCACCGAAGAACTCTTCATATGCCTTGCGCATGGCTTCATCGTCATGCTCGGCAATCTGATTGAACCAGAACATGGTTTCGTTGCGCAGAAGCGGATCTGGAATAGCAATGCGGCCCTTCCATTCTTCCGTGGTCAATGCCCAAATATTGTCGATTGGGCACTTATCGCCATGGACATCCGAGTTATACGCCCAGACCCATGGGTTAAGGCTGGTGATGGCCGGGTTCTGATATTCCGCGGGCACCTGATCTTTGAGATCGACAGGAAGCCAGCTGAGACCTGCGCCCTGAACGATGATTTCCGACGTAACCGATGGCAAATTGCTCATGTTGAAGACGTCCGTGCGAACATTGTTCGCAGTAGCTTCACGCAGAATGACCTGCTCCTGGTTTTGGCCGTTCATCTTCACGCCCGTAGCCTTCACACCGTATTTTGCGGTGAAGGCTTCGGCCATTGTCACGATCTTGCCAGTGGCGTCCACAACGGTAATGCCCGGCTCTTTTTTTGCGGCTTCAATAAGAGCTTCGAGCGAGTAATCCGCATCCTTGATGCCGATTTCAGCCACAGGCTCTGCGAAGGCAGCCGTGCTTGCCAGAAGTGCGGCGCTCAATGAAAGAGCCGCACAGGTGCGCAAATATACAGTCATCGTTTCCTCCTAGTTGATACTTTTTGAGAATATGTTGCTCAGCGATTAGCCACTGATGCGCATGCCTTCTTTGTCAAACACATGGACGTGGCTGCGTTCGACATGGAACCAGATTTCATCACCGGCCTTACGGATTGGAGCATCTGCAGCGATCGCAAAAAGCTGCTCGCCATGAACTGACAGCTCTACAATCCAGCTACCGCCAGTGGGCACGATGTCGATTACTTTGGCCACACACCCCTGCTCGACAGGCGTATCGCTGAGACGCACCGATTCCGGCCGGATACCGACAGAGCCAACACCGTTTGTGGTGAAGTCTTGTGCTTTCAGATAATCGCGTGCCCATGTGGCCATCGCGCCGTTATTATTGTCGTTAAGCTCGGTGATGTTGATTGGCAGATTGCCAATGAACTCCGCCACAAAGCGATTAGCGGGACGCTCATAAATATCGTCAGGCGTGCCAAGCTGCTGCAACTCACCTTCGCTCATCACCGCAATCGTAGTTGCCAATGTCATGGCCTCCCACTGATCATGGGTCACGAAGACAACCGTCGAACCTATTTCCTGATGAATACGCTTGAGTTCCGCACGCATTTCCAAACGCAGTTTCGCATCGAGATTGGAAAGCGGTTCGTCGAGCAGAATAATATCGGGCTTAAGCGCCAACATACGCGCCAGTGCTACACGCTGCTGCTGTCCACCCGACATTTGTGCGGGTAAGCGATCACGGTAGCGCTCGATTCCAAGCTTTTGCAGCACATCATCAATGATCTGGTCACGTTCGACTTTTGCTACCTTGTGCAACTTCAAACCGAACTCGACATTCTGCTCAACTGTCATATGCGGCCAGAGTGCATAGTTCTGAAAAACCAGACCCATGCCACGCTTTTCTGGCGGCACGTAGATACCGTCATCGACCGAGACGATCTTCTTGCCATCAACGAGTATCTGGCCTTCGGTTGGATATTCAAGGCCAGCAATCATGCGCAGCGTGGTGGTCTTGCCGCAACCTGATGGCCCGAGCAGGCAGAGAAATTCCGACTTTGGGATTTCAAGTGAGAGTTTTTCAACGGCAGCACGGGTGGCTTTGCCGTAGCTCTTTCTGACATCGCGAATAGTAATGCTCGACATTATTTGCCTCCCAATCCGTCAGACAATTTGCTGTTGGTGAGTTTTTGAACGATGACCGTGCCGCCGAAGGCGATAACGCAGATCATCAAAACGACTGCATTTGCGGCCTGACTGTAGCTGTAATCAACAAGGCGCAATGCATAGGTGGTGAGAACGTCTGTGCCGGGAACAGCCAGCACGACGACAAGGCTCAGACCTTTGATGCCAGAGATAAATGGCAGCAGAATTCCTGAAACCAGCGAACCTTTCTGAATGGGGGCGACAATCAAAACGAGCCGACGCCAGAAACCAGCACCCACAACCTGAGCAGCTTCCTCCGGCGCTTTGCCAAGCTGCATCATCGCCGAAATACCTGCACGTGATGCAAAAGGCATCTGATCAGCAAGGATGGCGAGAACCAACAAGATCGGGGTTCCGTAAAGAGCCGGAAGTGGTCCGCGTTGCACGGCAAACATTGTGAGATAGGCGGCAGCAAAGGCAATGCCGGGAACCAGATATGGCAGGAATGTCACCTGACGCAGGAATGTTCCAACAATTGCCACCGGCGTGCGCGCCACAACATAACCGACCAGCAGACCAAGAATACCGGCACCCAATGCAGCCGAGCCGACGATCCAGAGCGTGTTCCAGGTCGCTTTCCAAAATTCACCTGTCAGCAGAATCCCATTGCTCATCGCGGTGGTGTTGAGATTAGTCCCGATCCAAAAATCCAGGGTAAAATTATCCAGCGCGAAAACGCCCGGCACACGCATAACCGTCGTCAGCAGAAGCGCCATCAGTGGAATGAACGCGCTGACAACGAACATCAGTGCAGCAAAGCTGAATGCAGGTACACGGAAACGTCCGAGGTCAGTCTCGCGGTTCATCGAACCCTTGTTGCCAATGGTCACAAAGCGGCGTGCTTCTTTGAGCAGATACATATCGAGAAAGATCGAAATACTGCCAAGAACGACAATCGTCGCCGCGAGAACTGCACTCATGCCAGCCTGACTCGTCGAGATTGCGCGAAACAGAGACGTTGCCAGAACATCGAAGCCGACCGGCACGCCAAGAATATAGGCAACACCAAAGTCACCGAGGCATTTTGCAAAAATCAGTGTTGAAGCAGACACAAGCGAGGGCAGCATTAGCGGCAAAATGATGCGACGCGCAATCAGTAATTTTCCTGCACCCATCACACGGGCTGAGTCTTCCAGTGTGGAATCAAACTGCCGCAACGCATTGCCGAAAAGTAGGATCACAAACGGCGTATAGTGCATGGCCAGAATGAGCGTGATTGGCAACATGCCATACGCAAGCCAATCAGGTGGCGAGAAACCCAAGGCTTCCATCCAGCTTGGCTGACCACCTGTGGTACGGTTTTTAAACAGGGTCAGCCAAGCCAGTGCGAAGGTCCACGAAGGCAGCATGTAAGGAACGATCAATGCTGTCGAGAACCACTTCTTGCCCGGTAAATTTGTGCGGCTCAAAAGCCATGCCAGTGGAATACCCGTGACAAGCGCAAAGACAATCGAACCAACAGCAATCATAATTGTGTTGGAAAGCGGTCGCCAGAACACATCTGTTGCAATTGCGGAAAAGAATGCACGATTGAAGTAGTAGAAGGTCAGTTCGCCAATTTGCTGGCCCGAGCGTGCCCGATCAGCAAATTGGACAATCACTGCATCTGACAAGAGCAGCACGATTGGCGCCGCGATCAGATAGGCAAAAGCGATTGCCAGCAAAACCCCGATCAGTGTCGTAGGGTCTGCATTGTAGACCTTATATTTGTAGGTTAGTTGCTTGTAAAAACTCATTATTTTATCCACTTTGAGCCGAAGTGATCCCTACTGAAACCCATATGGATTGCAGTTGACTGTGTTCTGGCTTGCTGCGGGATCTGGCATCCGAAAATGCCGCGCGAATTGTCCGCTTGATTTGAAGTGAATTATGGAGGCGGTGCGCCAGCCTTCTCGCTCACCTCACGCACCACGGACCATGCGGGGCCATATTCAATGGAGATGAAGTGATCATCGCCTTGAAACTCGGATCTCATTTCAGGCGTGAATGAGAAATTGAAGAAGCAGCGCTTCATCTCCGCCACGAGGGACGGCGCGAGATTATGAGCATAGGCAAATGAGGAAGTTGGAAACAAATCGCTCTGATAGATCAGACGAACACCATCACGCTTCACAAGCCCTCGCTCGATCATGCGTTCAAGCACATCGGAGGCAACAGCCGCCATATCGTAATCACCAGCAACAACACCGAGGATCGATTTATCGTGCCCGCCCGACATGATGGGCACATATTCCTGCCCCGGCGTAAGACCTTCTTTTGGAAAGAGCGCGCGTGGTGCGACATTGCCGGAATTTGAGAATAGTGAAGCATGGGCGATGCGACGCCCTTTAAGATCATCCAGCTTTTCATAGGGTGAGTCCGCGCGCACGACAGCAACCAGCCGATAACCGCGCATCTGATCACCAGTGCCTTTGGCGGCAAAAGGAACGGCACCTGCGCGATTGACCGCCTCAATAGTCGGCCCGGTCGAGAAGCCCGCAAAATGCAGGCGTCCTGAACGCATCGCCTCAACTTCATCGGCACTGGACTGGATCGGATAATAGACAATCTGCCGTCCGAGGCAGGCTTCAAGATGCTGGGTGAACGGTTTGAAGAGCCGCGCATAAACCGCCGGATCTTCTATAGGCGTATAAGCCCAGACAAGCGTTTGCGGGTTGCGCAGTTGCGATGGATCAAGGGGAGCGTCAGCGACAAGGTCGCGGTTCTCGTCGCAATAGCGCTCATCCAGCGCACCACGATAAGCGCAAGCAGCTCCAGCGGCATTCGCGCAAGCGATGCTCAACAGTAGCCCAAACAAAGCTATGCCTAAGCGGCATACCAACTCGCGCCAAAACATTTTCTCTCCCCTGCACTCTTGCTATGATACAAGTGCTGCAGCCTCTTCCGTTATTTTGAAGACTATCAATTCTAGCTGTCAGAATCCTGTCATCGCCAAAACGCTAAATCGAAACATTGAAAACAACATGCGCATCCTTCTCGTAGAAGACACTATCGACATTGCGTTCGCTATCGCATCGAAGCTTGAGAAGGAAGGCTATGTAGTCACAACTGCTTATGATGGCGTGCAGGGCGAAGACTTGGCCGTGAATGGTTCTTTCGATGTCGTCGTACTTGATATAAATCTTCCCGGCCGCGATGGGTTTGCAATTTTACGCAGCATGCGCGAGCGGTCATTGTCCTGTCCTGTGCTGGTCATTACAGCGCGCAACCAGATTGCCGACAAACTCGATTTGCTAGAACTTGGTGCAGACGATTATCTGGTGAAACCTTTTGACCTGCGAGAGCTTGTAGCGCGCATTAGAGCCGTTGCACGGCGCCATATGGGTGTATCGCAGCCACTCCTGCACATCGGCGATTTATCGATCAACCTTACTCAAAGATCGGTGATGCAGGGTGATGAGCCGTTGGATTTCGGGCGACGTGAATTCGACGTTCTTGAAATGCTGGCAACCCGTATCAATGTCGCTGTGCCCAAAGATATGCTTGTTCTCAAGCTTTTTGGTCATGATGACACCGGAACCCCCAATGCGATAGAATTGCTGATTTCCCGCGTCAGAAAAAAGCTGGAGAGCAGCAATTTGGAAATCGTAACGCAGCGTGGCGTTGGCTATTTGCTACGCCCGAAATTACAGCATCCGTGATGGTTCGCACATCTGAACACAAAGAATACTCGATCCAACGCCGCATTCTGGTGGGCAGTGGATTAACGCTGCTTGCAGTGACTATCCTATTGTTTTTTCTTGGGCGCTGGTATGCCCATCGGGCAGCCGACGAGGCGTTTGATCGTGTTTTAGGTGCCGCCGCACTCTCGATAGCTGACACAATAACTTTGCAGGATGGAGCACTCAGCGTCGATCTTCCCCACTCTGCATTTTCAATTCTTGGCACCTCACGGCTTAACCGGATTTTCTATCGTGTCGTCGCCCCTGATGGCAGTCTGTTGACCGGCTCGCCTATTCTGGGGCTGGAAATTCCACATGGCAGCAACAATCATGTTCGCCTGAGCGACAGTATTTATCGCGGTGAAAAAGTCCGCGTAGCTGCTGTTGCCCGTTATCACAGCGACGCGAAAGGCGGTGGCTGGGTTGATGTTTTGGTGGGTGAAACCCGTGAGGCGCGACAACAACTTACGTTGCAGCTAAGCCTCAACACAATATTGCCAGCACTTGGAGTTGCTATACTGGCTTTGGTTCTTATCTTGTTGGCGATCCGGTTTGCATTCCGTCCATTGCGTACCGTTGAATCTGATCTTCGCCGGCGATCATCATCCGACCTTAACCCTGTTTCAGGCCCCATTCCTAAGGAAGTCAGCGCACTCGTTGCAGCGCTTAACGATTTCATGGATCGGCTGAATAATGTTCTTGCCGGATTAAAGCTCGTAACGGCGGACGCCGCGCATCAGATTCGCACGCCGCTTACTGCTTTACGTGCGTTGACGGAATTGTCGCTCGAAGAAACAGACCCGGGCAGAAAACAGGAAATACTTTCCCGCATTCACGCGAATTCCATCAGTGCAAGCTTGCTCGCAAATCAGCTTTTATCAGAAGCAACAACGCTACACAGCATCCAGTCGCGAAAACTCGAAATTCTTGATCTGCGTCAGGTGACCCAAGACGCCATCAGACGATTGCGTGCTGAGGGAAGCTATCAGGACTTATTGCAAACGCTCAGTTTCGATAATGCCAATGAGCCGGTTTATGTGAATGGCGAAACCATCAGCCTGCGCGAAATGATCCGAAACATCATCGAAAACGCGCTCATTCACGCTCCCAGCCCGATTACCATCAATCTCTCTCAAAAAGATGGCATCATAACGCTTGGTATTCACGACCGAGGCGCGGGACTTACGCCTGAAATGAAAGATATAGCCTTCGAACGCTTTGTACGCGCAGATCAGAGCAGACCAGGTTCGGGGCTTGGTTTATCGATTGCAAAAATGGTTGCGGAAGCACTCGGCGGGCATATTGAATTGAAAGATAGGCAAGGCGGCGGGACGAGTGTTCTGGTAGCTTTGCTGGCGGCAACCCCGGATCAAAATCCATGAAACATCTGTTCTCTTATTTTTTTTCCGTTGTGATTGTCATGATATCGTCGTCATATAACGCACAAGCGCAGAACAACTCTCCTCCAAAACCTCAGTTCAGAATTGTTGGCGATATTGCAGCTGAAACGTTAGCACCTATCAAAAAGGGGCTAGCTGAACACTTATCCGGAGTTGATATAACATATCAGCAGATCCGGCCAAGTGAATGGACATCCCGACTTCTCGCTGGTGCAGCTGAGGCAAATGCTGCCGATCTTGTTATCCTTTCAACACCAGATCTTGCAGTCCTGATCGCGAATGAGGGGAGTGCGCAGCAAAGAAGCCGGATTGCCCGTAATGCTGGACTTACGCCACAGGCACACTGGCGCAGTGAATTATTCAGCTTCGGTTTTGATCCAGCGGTTAGTGTTGTCAGACGTAGCGCCATTGATAAAAATTTGCCCACAACCCGCATTGAACTTGCGCGACTGCTTGAGCAGAACGCCGTGCGCTTTCAAAAGCGCGTTGGCATTGTTAATATTGGCATCGATAATGTCAGCTATACACTAGCTGCGCAGGACTCTATCCGGTCGCCGTTGTTCTGGCGAATTGTCCGCGCCTTCGGTGCTTCACAAGCACGTATCTTTGATACAAGTGAAGAGCTATTAGGGGCCTTATCGGCTCGCAATATCGATCTTGCCTATAACGTACCCTTGTCTGAAGTCAGTAAATGGAAATATGACGTCGAGGATTTTTCAGTGATCGTTCTGAAAGATTACGTCGTCGCTTTACCTTGGACTTCCCTCATCCCAAACAAAAGCAAACACGCAAATATCGCCGAACAAGCGATCACGTTTCTCTTGTCGACTGACGGACAAACCATCGTTCGACAGACGGGGTTGGTAGCAAAAGCCAGCCAATCTGGCGGTAGGCCGCTGCAAGCTGTCGAACTTGGGCCGGAGCTTCTGGTTTATCTCGACGCGTTGAAACGCAGCCGCTTTCTTGATACATGGTTTCAGCTCGTCGTACATGAGTGAATATCGTTACGTTGACATTTTTGCAGATCAGACATTTGAGCGGACCTGATCGACACTTCGCGATAGTGGCTATAGAATAACTTTTGCAAACCGCCACTTAGCGAACCGACTTGCTGTCCGCCCCACCTCCTCAAGTGGCCAGCCGATGAGTACCGAGCTTTTCGCACTGCTTTTGGGGGTAGCTCGACGTTGGCGTGATGCTGGATCGTTGCTATGATTGCGAAGGTGAGCATAATGATCAAGACATGGCTACGCCACCCAAGCTCGGAACGGGCTGCGGGATGTTCGAGATCGAAGTCATTCTTTGCCGTTTCGAAGCTGCAGTCGATCATAGACCGGTGCTTATCGACCCTTTCCGAGTTTGCAATAGACGTGCCCCTTTCTGCCTACGAGTTGCATACAGATCTGGGCTGAATGCTGATAACTATGCGCATGGAAATATTGGATCGAAGAAGTATCTCTTACGCCACAACTGGAACTTGGCGAGAGTCAAGCGCGCAACCAATCATTCGATCGATAAAGATCTTCTTTTTAAACGGGGCCGACATAATACAATAATATATATGTTTCGCGTGCACCCGAGAGGGTGATTGTGCAGGAGCTAGCTGCTGCCAAGTCAGCAGTTTGGAAAGAAGATAATCGGCCAGCGATGCAAAGTTCTAATGTTTACGCCAAAGCAAATGGCTACCGCTCGAACGTTATCGTCAATTCTAAAGGTGAGGTATGACGTTTATACCAATTCGAGTGGACACTATGCATTGCGCTAACAACATTGATTGCCAGCAAGAGCTGCCTCTATTTGTGCATAATTTTGTTAAAGTCAGCCACGCCAGCAAAGCGTGCGGCACGCACTTTTCCAAGCTTACTCTCATCAATAACCAGATATTTCTGTAAAGCGCGTTGCATTGCCATCTGCTTGACCGGCACTTCATGAAAATGGGAACAGGTTACGCCGTGCTGTTCATCAACGCCGCCTGCGGACAAAAATGCTTTGTTTATATTCAAGCGCTTAAGCACCTCAATGCCTTCATCACTCGAAAAAGACGCTGCTTCCGGATGGTAGATGCCACCGAGAACAATCAACCGAACATCGTTCCGGCGTGAAAGAATCTCCGCGACATTCAGCGAATAGCAGACAACCGTCAGGTGCTGGTTTTGTGGGATAAAATGCGCGAGATGTGGTGTCGTAGTGCCGCAATCAATAAAGATAGTATCGTGTTGCTCAATAAGAGCTGCAGCCGCAGTACAGGCCTCAATCTTACCGCTGGCATGACAATCTTTTTCAAAATCAAAGATATAATCGCTGCCATTTACGCCATCTTGCACGGGAATAATGTAACCACCCAAACAATTGAATGGTCCCGCATCGCGACTAATATCGCGCCGGATCGTCATTTCGGAAACGCCCAGTTTTATAGCTGCATCCCGAAGACGTAACACCCCGACCTCTTCAATGAGAGCTGCGATTTCAGCGATCCGCTCATCTTTTCGACTGATCCTGCTCACTGATTCCCCATTTCCGTTGTGGTGCGGTTTGATTTAGCCCGCCCCCCGAGTTTATGCAATTGTGATGGATTACACTTGACAGGTCAAACAGTAATATGAAACGATCCAAACATAATGATGCGATCATAACATTATGGTCTGTTTTTATGTGGAGGATACGACAACAGCTTTGGTCGCAAGCACTAGGATGTCTTGCAGCCATTGTCGGAAAGAGGATTTTGCAGCTAACCGAAAATGGCGGCTGCAATGGAGGAGACTCTGATGTGAGCATCGCATTGCGGAGCATCAGCGTAAAATCAATGGTCACCAATCCCGTTTGCGCAATTGCGTTCCAGCGGGAACTATCGTTTCCAGGGAGGAAATACCGGTGAAGAAGTTTATCGCGTCCATGGCTATTGCCATGTCTGTTGCTGTGCCACATGCCTTCGCGGAAGGTGTGGTCGATACATCAAAGGTCAACCAGGATCTGATCGCTGCCGCAAACGACAAGAAATACACCATTGCGACCGTTGTTAAAGTTGACGGCATTGCTTGGTTCGACCGCATGCGTGATGGTGTTGAGCAGTTCAAGTCCGATACTGGCAACGATGTATGGATGGTCGGCCCGAGCCAGGCAGACGCCGCCGCTCAGGTGCAGATTGTTGAAAATCTTATCGCTCAGGGTGTTGATGCCATCGCTATCGTTCCGTTTTCGGTCGAAGCAGTTGAGCCTGTTCTCAAAAAAGCCCGTGATCGCGGCATTGTCGTCATCAGCCACGAAGCATCAAACATTCAGAACGTCGACTTCAACATCGAAGCTTTTGACAACAAGGCTTATGGCGCGAACCTGATGAAGGAACTCGGCAAGTCGATGGGTGGCAAGGGCAAGTATGTCGCAACCGTCGGCGGTTTGACTGCAAAATCGCAGATGGAATGGATCGATGGTGCTGTTGAGTATCAGAAGGCCAACTTCCCTGAGATGGAACTGGTGACCGAGCGTCTCGAAACCTATGACGATGCAAACACGGATTACACCAAGCTCAAGGAAGCAATGACTGCATACCCAGACATCACAGGCATTTTGGGCGCTCCAATGCCAACCTCGGCTGGTGCAGGTCGTCTGATTGCTGAAGGTGGCCTTAAGGGCAAGGTATTCTTTGCAGGTACGGGCCTCGTTTCGGTTGCTGGCGAATATATTAAGAACGACGATATTCAGTATATCCAGTTCTGGGACCCGGCAGTTGCTGGCTATGCCATGAACATGCTGGCCGTTGCAGCGCTTGAAAAGAAGAACGACCAGATTAAGGCTGGGCTGAACATGGGTCTTCCAGGCTATGAAAGCCTGCTGGCTCCCGACGCTTCCAAGCCAAACATGCTTTATGGTGCGGGCTGGGTCGGTGTGACCAAGGAAAATATGGATCAGTACGATTTCTGATCGCTTCTGAACAGGAGAGAGAGGCGCCTGCCTCTTTCTCCCCACTCCATCTGCATCTGCAGCCTTGCATGAGGCCTCTATGACTGAAAATCTGATCGAATTGCGCCATATCGGCAAGCGTTTCGGCGGCGTTAAGGCATTGGACGATGTGTCCTTTACGATCAAGCCGGGCGAAATTCACTGTCTTGCCGGCGAAAACGGCTCCGGCAAATCCACAGTAATCAAGATCATGTCCGGTGTTTATACGCCCGAAGACGGTGAAATCCTGATCGATGGAAAAGCCGTTGGCAAGCTTGATCCCGTCAAATCCGTGCACCATGGCATTCAGGTTATTTATCAGGATTTCTCCCTGTTCGGAAACCTGACTGTCGCTGAAAATCTGGCGATTAATACCTTCCTTATGGAAGGCCGCAAAGCTGTTGACTGGAAGCGCGTGCGCGAACTTGCGCAGCAGGCGCTTGATCGTCTTGGTATTAAGATGGATCTGGATGCTGATGTAGACAGCCTGCCAACATCCGGCAAGCAGATCGTAGCAATCGCGCGCGCCGTTATGGCCGACGCGCGGCTTCTGATCATGGATGAGCCAACAACTGCCCTCACAAGGCATGAAGTTGATGCGCTGTTTAAGATCGTGCGCGATCTTCAGGCACAGGGTATCGCTGTTCTTTTCGTTAGCCACAAGATGCGCGAAATGCTGGAAATCAGCGAACGGCTAACTGTTTTTCGCAATGGCAAGAAAGTTGCTGAAGGCCCGATTAGTGAATTTGATGAACCATCCATCACTCATGCAATGACCGGTCAGGAACTGACTGCGCACAGCTATCACTGGTCGCGGCGTGAAGGCGCAACCGACATGCCAAGCCTTAAAGTCGAAAATCTGACCGTTGCGGGTTCTGTTGAAAATGCCAGCCTGACACTTCACGCAGGCGAGATAGTTGGAATCTCCGGTCTTATTGGCTCGGGCCGTACAGAGTTGGCGCTGGCCTTGTTTGGTATGAAGCCTGATTTCACCGGCTCGATACAGATCGAAGGCAAACACGTTCATCCGAAAACTGTTCAGGAAGGTATCGCCTGCGGCGTTGCTTATGTGCCGGAAGATCGTCTCACCGAAGGGCTTTTTCTCACGCAATCCATTGAGCGCAATATCATTGTCACCTCAATCGATAAATTCGTACGCGGCTTGTTCATCAATCGCAAAAAGGCTGATGCGACCACCCGCGATATGTTCTCGGCCATGAACATTATCGCCCCCGGCCCACATACGCCAGTCAATCATCTTTCCGGCGGCAATGCGCAACGCGTTGTGCTGGCGCGCTGGCTTCTGACAGGTGCCAGAATACTGATTCTCAATGGCCCGACGGTCGGCGTCGATGTCGGCTCGAAAGCGCAGATTCACAATATTATCCGTAAACTCGCACAGGACGAAGGTCTGGCTGTGCTGATGATTTCGGATGATGTGCCCGAACTGGTTCAAAACTGCAATCGTGTGCTGGTGATGCATCGCGGACGTTTCGTCGATGAACTTTCCGGTGAAAACATGACCGAAGATGCCGTCAATGACCGGCTCAAGACGTTGAATTGAGGAACCGGCATATGAAATTCTTTCGCAGTACCGAATTTATCATTGCCTGTGTGCTTCTCCTCGCAATGATCACTATTGGCCTTATTAATCCAGCCTTTTGGTCACTGGATAATATTTTTGGCCTCCTTCGCTCCAATGTCGTGATCGGCATCATGGCGCTCGGTGTTTTGCTGGTGATGATTTCCGGCGGCATCGATGTCTCGTTCACCGCCTTCGCCATCGCGGCCATGTACCTGACCGTCCGCGCTATGGTTTACTTTGGCTATGATGGGGTTTTCATCCCATTTGTAGCGGCAACGCTTATCGGCCTGCTGCTTGGGGCATTCAACGGCTTCATCATTCACCGTTTCAAGATGATCCCACTGATCGTGACGCTTGGCACCGGCTCCATTGTACGCGGCCTTGTGTTGGGTCTCGTCGGCACCAGCATCGTTAATATCAACAAAATGCCGAAAGAACTCATTGAGTTTGGTAAGACGGATGTGATTTCGCTGACATCAGCCACAGGCACCACGTTCGGCCTGACAGCGATGTTCGTTGTGTATCTCGCAATCGCTCTGATGATCCATCTGATCCTCAGCCATACAATGATCGGGCGAAGCGTCTATGCCTATGGTGGCTCACCGGAAGCAGCCAAGCGCGTTGGCTTCAACACACGCCGCACAATTTTCTTCGTTTATTGCGTGGCTGGTGCGCTTGCAGGCTTTGCAGGGCTTCTGCATTCATCAATGATCTGGCTTGCCAATCCGCGTGATTTTGTCGGTCTGGAACTCGATGTCATTGCAGCCGTGGTTCTAGGTGGTGCCTCCATCTTTGGCGGTCGCGGCACCGTACTTGGCACCCTCATGGGCGTTTTCATGCTCGTGATGGTCAAAAACTCTCTCATCATCATGAAGGTCGATACCACATGGCAGCGCGTCGTGGTCGGTCTTATCATCATCGCAGCTACCGCCATTACAGCATGGCGCGATCGCAAAAGCATCGCCTGAACGGAGAAAGCGACATGAAAAAGTCTTTCGACATGCGCCGCATCCTTGGCGCAGACAACAATATCATCCAGCTCATTGTCATCACGATCATCGTATTCGCACTAATGACGTGGATGAATCCAGACAAGTTCCTGCGTTATTATAATTTTGAATCCATCAGCTATATCATGCCGGAGCTTGGCATCCTTTCCATCGCCATGATGATTGCAATGCTGACCGGCGGCATTGATCTTTCTGTTGTCGGGATTGCAAATCTGGCAGGTATTGTGGCCGGGGTTTATTTCCATTCAAGCATGGTGCAGGCGGCGCAGACATCTGGCTCCAGCATGCTGTTCTACACGATTATCGGAATCCTGATCGCTATGCTAATCGGACTTTTAGCCGGGCTGGTGAATGGCCTGCTGATCGCGAAACTCCGCATTACGCCAATTCTTGCGACTCTCGGTACGGGTCAGGTCCTGATGGGACTGGCGCTGGTGCTCACAGGTGGACCTGCAATCGTCGGTTTCCCCGAAGCGTGGAACTGGGTTGGCAATGGCAAGATCATGGGCATAGCTACGCCATTCCTGCTGTTCATCGCTGTTTGTTTTGTTGTCGGAGTTCTGCTGACTCGTACCACGCTCGGCATCAATCTGATGCTGATCGGCACCAATCCGCGTGCAGCAGTTTTTGCGGGTATCCGCAAAGAGCGCATGATCCTTTATTCCTACATGCTGAGTGGCGTTCTCGCTTCGCTTGCCGGGATCATCCTATCGGGACGCACCAATGCGGCCAAGTCTGACTACGGCGCATCCTATCTGTTGCAGGCGGTTTTGATTGCAGTGCTTGGTGGCACCAATCCGGCTGGCGGTAAAGGGCGTGTGCTTGGCATCGCAATTGCACTCGTCGCCCTGATGCTTCTTTCCTCCGGCTTTCAGATGATGCGGTTCTCCAACCATTTGATCGACTTCATCTGGGGCGCATTCCTCATCATCGTTATCGCGATTAACGCTTCGCGCAATCAAGGCAGGTGATCCCAAATGGCGGATATTGAATTTCATCTTCGTCGTCAGGATTTTACTGAGCAGCCACATGTCATTGCCAGTGCAGACGGACTGAGTGTTACAGCGTTTCGCTATCCAAGCAGCATCGAAGCGCTGCTGATCGAAAACGAACGTGGCAATCTCATCGTGCTGCCTTTTATGGGACAGATGGTGTGGGGTGCGGAATTTGACGGTGTCGATCTCACGATGGGTAACAGCTTCTCCATGCCACGCCCTGCGACCACTATTGTAGAAACCTATGGCTGCTTTGCTTTTCATAGCGGCATTTTGCGCAATGGATGCCCTTCGCCGCAGGACGATCACCTTCTGCATGGCGAAATGGCTTGTGCGAAGATGGACAAGGCAGGGCTTTTGTTCGGCAATGACCAACGCGGTGCTTATGTCGAACTCACTGGAGAATATGAATACGTGATGGGCTTTGGCGCGCATTATCTTGCCCGCCCGAGCATTCGTCTCCATGCACAGGATACGCTTTTCGACATCACAATGGACGTTGAAAACCTGTCATCGGCACCAATGGAGCTCATGTATATGTGCCACGTCAACTTCGCCTATGACGAAGCTGCACGTATCATTCAGCCAGTTGGCTTCTCACCCGATCACGTTGAGGTTCGCACTGCCGTTCCAGGGCATATAACGCCTAATGACGATTACCTGGCCTTGATCAATCACCTGGCCGCCGATCCGTCAGCGATGGAAGTGCTGGACGAGCCAGAACGCTACGATCCTGAGCAGGTTTTCTACATTCGCGATCTGCCGAGCGACGCTCTTGGTCAAACGCATCAAATGATGCAACTCACCGATGGTGATGGCTTTGCGATCTCCTATCCTGTTGAGGCTTTCCCAAAAACCGTGCGGTGGGTTCTTGTCAACGGTGATGCGCAGGTTGCAGCTTTTGCTCTACCATCGACCTGTGAGCCGGAAGGTTATCTCGCTGAAAAAGCCAAAAACAATTTGCGGGCATTGGCATCGGGTGAGCGTGCCATCTTCCCTGTGCGCGTTGGCTATCTCGATCAGTCCGCCGCAAAACAATTTGAAGCCAAAATCAGGGCACTCTGAATTTTCCAAGGAGACGTCTTATGACCAGAAAGATCGGAGTGGTGGGGTCCAACATGGTGGATCTCATCACCTATGTGAACCGTATGCCCGGCCCTGGCGAAACGCTTGAAGCACCAACGTTCGAGATCGGTTGCGGTGGCAAGGGTGCTAATCAAGCCGTTGCAGCGGCGCGACTGGGTGCCGACGTCTTGATGGTAACGCGGGTTGGCGATGATGTCTTTGCTGACAACACTATCCGCAACCTCAACAGCTTCGGCGTTGATACGCGACACGTCGTAAAGGTTGCTGGCAAATCGAGCGGTGTGGCACCTATTTTCGTAGAACCTTCAGGCGAAAACTCGATCCTCATCGTCAAGGGCGCTAATGCCGATCTTCTGCCTGCAGAAGTGGATAAGGCTGCAAACGATCTGAAAGGATGCGGCCTCATTCTCATGCAGATGGAAGTGCCGGTCGAGACGGTGTATCACACAATCGCTTTTGCTGCCGAACACGGAATTGAGACCATTCTCAATCCAGCACCTGCTGCTGCAAATATTGATCCAGAGCTTATTCGGCAGGTAACATTTCTTGTTCCCAATGAGAGCGAGCTTGCGCTTCTCTCCGGTCTGCCAACAGATACCGACGATCAGATTGTCATTGCTGCCCGATCACTGATCGCGCGGGGCATTCGTACCGTTATCGTGACGCTTGGTGGACGTGGTGCACGCATGATCACCGCAACCGAGACCGTCAATATTCTGCCAGTCAAAGTGACACCGAAAGATACAACCGGCGCAGGGGATGCCTTTATCGGCTCGTTTGCTCGATTTTATGCTCAGAACGGTGATGTGGAAGCGTCGCTCACAAAAGCTTCACTTTATGCAGCCCATTCCATCACCCGACCCGGAACACAAAAAGCCTATGCCAGTGCAGATGAATTTGAAGCGTTCTGCCGCATCCACGCGCCAGAAGCTTCATGAACCCTACAGACGGACAATAAAATGAGTGAAACTTTTCCCCGCAATACTGGCACATCGCTCAAGCCTGACTGGTTTGAAGATGTTGTTGTGAACCGGAGTGCATCGGAGCGGCGGGCTTCTACGCTCGCTGCACGTCGTTCGATCAAGAAGGAATATCAGGCTGCATGGCTTGTGCGCGCAATCCAGTGCATTGATCTCACCACACTTGCCGGTGACGATACCGAAGGCCGTGTGCGCCGACTTTGCACCAAGGCGCGCCGTCCGGTTCGTGATGATATTCTTGAAGCACTGGGCTTGGCTGATGCGGGCATCACCACGGGTGCGGTCTGCGTTTATCCAACCATGGTTCCCTATGCGGTCAAGGCGCTGCAAGGTTCTGGCATTCCAGTCGCATCCGTTGCAACCGGCTTTCCAGCAGGCTTGACGCCGCTGCCGTTGCGCCTTGCCGAAATCACCTATGCGGTTGAGCAGGGTGCGGATGAGATCGACATCGTAATCACCCGCGAACATGTTCTGACACAGAACTGGTCAGCGCTTTATGATGAGATTGCCGCCATGCGTGAAGCCTGTGGCGATGCGCATATGAAAGCCATTCTTGCGACCGGCGATCTCAACACGCTCACCAACGTCTATCGCGCTTCGATGGTTGCGATGCAGGCGGGCTCTGACTTCATCAAGACCTCGACCGGCAAGGAAGATGTCAATGCGACGCTGCCTGTCAGTCTGACCATGGTTCGCGCCTTGCGCGATTATGGCGAGCTTTCTGGCCAGATTGTTGGCTTCAAGCCAGCCGGTGGCCTGAAATCCGCAAAGGATGCACTCGCCTGGCTGACTTTGATGAAAGAGGAACTCGGCAATCGCTGGCTCCAACCGGATTTGTTCCGCCTGGGCGCTTCGTCGATGCTTGGCGATATTGAACGGCAATTGGAGCACTTTGTGACTGGACGCTATTCGAGCGCCAACCGTCATGCTGCTGCTTAAATTTGGAATTTCGCATTCTCCTACTCAGAACCGCTTCGCGCTTTTGCTGGAAATGCTCGTAAGGAAAATAAAATGCGACCCATCAAGGACATTCTGAAGACCATGGAATATGGACCTTCCCCTGAAGCAAACGGCGATGTGAAGCAGTGGCTGGAACAGCATGGCCGTTCGTTTGGTCATTATATCAATGGCGCTTTCGTCAAGCCTGAAGGCAACAAAGTGATTGCCGTCAATAACCCAGCCAATGGCGACAAGCTTGCAGAGATAACACTTGGCACAGAGCAAGATGTCGATCAGGCGGTGAAAGCCGCACGCAGTGCCTTTGGCAAATGGTCGAAGCTTTCCGGCCATGAACGCGCCAAATATCTTTATGCCATCGCCCGTCATGTTCAGAAGCGCGAACGCTTTCTTTCAGTTCTGGAAACCATGGACAATGGCAAGCCGCTGCGTGAAACGCGCGACATCGATATTCCATTGGCTGTGCGCCATTTCTACCATCATGCCGGTTGGGCAGAGATGGTCGAAGACGAGTTCAAAGGCTTCTCGCCGGTTGGTGTCTGCGCTCAGGTCATTCCGTGGAACTTCCCATTGTTGATGCTGGCATGGAAGATCGCACCAGCCTTGGCTGCTGGCAATACCGTGGTGTTAAAGCCTGCCGATCTCACACCACTCACAGCTATTGCCTTTGCAGAAATCTGCCATGAAGTTGGCCTGCCTGCGGGTGTGGTCAATATCGTGCAGGGTGACGGCACCACAGGTTCGAGCGTCTGCGGCCATGAAGGTGTCGATAAGGTTGCCTTCACGGGTTCCACGCAGGTGGGCCGTATTATCCGCGAGCAGATTGCCGGTTCTGGCAAGAAGCTTTCGCTGGAGCTAGGTGGCAAGTCGCCGTTCATCGTGTTTGAAGATGCTGATCTTGATGCAGCCGTCGAAGGTGTGGTCGACGCCATCTGGTTTAATCAGGGTGAGGTCTGCTGTGCGGGTTCGCGCCTTCTGGTGCAGGAAGGCATTGCCGATCGCTTCTATGCCAAGCTGAAAAAGCGTCTTGAGACCTTACGCGTTGGTGATCCGCTGGATAAATCCACCGATGTTGGTGCGATTGTTTCTCCCACGCAGGTGAAGCGCATTTCTGATCTCATTCAGAAAGGTATTGAGGAAGGCGGACAGCTTTGGCAGACGCCAAATCCGCTGCCTGCCAAGGGCAATTACATTGCTCCGGGTTTCTTCACCGAAGTTGATCAGGCGGCAACGGTTTGTCAGGTGGAGATTTTTGGACCGATCGCCGCTGCCACAAGCTTCCGCACGCCCGATGAAGCAGTCGCTCTTGCCAACAATACACGTTATGGCCTTGCTGCTTCGATCTGGTCGGAAAACATCAATGTCGCGCTTGATCTTGCAGCCCGTGTGAAAGCCGGTGTTGTCTGGATCAACTGCACCAATATGCTGGATGCAGGTGCAGGCTTTGGCGGCTATCGTGAAAGCGGTTATGGTCGTGAAGGCGCACGCGAAGGGCTTTACGAATATCTCACGGCTGATTGGGAAAAGGCGCTTGGCTCATCCAAGGCGGCTGAAACCTTCGTGCCATCCGCTTTGCCATCCGGTGAGGCAAAGATCGCAATCGGCGGCATTGACCGCACGATGAAGAATTATATTGGCGGCAAGCAGGCGCGTCCTGATAGCGGTTACAGCTATTCGGTCACTGGCAAAGGCGGAGCGATCATCGGTCAGACGGGCATTGGCAACCGCAAAGACATCCGCAACGCGGTTGAAGCCGCAGCCAAGGCTTCAAGCTGGGGCAGTGCAACGGCGCATAACCGGGCGCAGGTGCTTTACTATCTCGGCGAAAATCTTGATGCACGTCGCGAAGACTTCATCAAAGCTCTCATCGAAAGCACTGGCGTCAGCGAGAAGAAAGCGACTGATGAAGTCGAAGCATCGCTGCGTCGGATATTCTATTACGCAGCACAGGCGGACAAGTTCGATGGTGCGGTCCATGCAACCAGGTCACGCCATGTGACGCTGGCCATGAATGAACCATGGGGCGTGATGGGGATTGTCTGCCCGGATGAGGCACCGCTCCTCTCACTCGTCTCGCTTGTGCTGCCAGCCATTGCCATGGGCAATCGTACCGTCGTTGTGCCGTCAAGCAGTCATCCGCTGATTGCGGGTGACTTCTATCAGTTGCTCGATACGTCCGATGTTCCGGGCGGTGTTGTCAACATCGTCACCGGCGAACGCGATCTGCTCACCAAAACACTGGCCGAGCATGATGAAGTGGCATCGCTTTGGTACTTCGGCTCAAAGGAAGGCAGTGGCATGGTCGAAAAGGCTTCTGTCGGAAACCTGAAGGCCACATGGGTCAGCAATGGCCGTTTGCCAAACTGGAACAACATAGCCGAAGCGCAGGGGCGCGATTATTTGCGCAGGGCTATTCAGGTTAAAAATATCTGGGTTCCATACGGCGCTTAAACAAACAAAGGCCCGGTTGAACGACCGGGCCTTCTATTTCTGATCAACCATTCATTTGAAAAGCATGACATTGAACTGTTCTGCCCACGTGTTTGATCCTAAGTTTTGATGGTGCACTATTTTCCCGTGCCTGGACGGATGCACTATGGGACACATTTTACACGGCAGCGCCACGCGATTTCCAGACTACCGGTGGTCAAGGGCGACAAGCCGATGGCAGCAGGCAATCTTGACTGGCCAACAGGGGATAAACTTTTATACAACCCGGCCGCCCCATCGAGGGATAACTTGCTAAATTATCCACTGCTGAGACAATGCGCGTCACAATTTGAGCGGCAGCGTCGGGATTGTCTTTGCTATATAGGCACCTATCTGGTCGAGCCGACGATTGGCGCGGCGTGTCTAGCGTAAACTAGGAGCAGTCATGCGCGACGACCATCCCCAACATACTTCGCTATGACGCTGCCCAGCTCTTCCGAAGTAGCGAATTCCTGGCGATCCGCTTCTGCGATTCGTGCTTGAATCTCCGCCAATTGCCATTCTTCCCGGACGACATAGTCTTCGATAGCTTGTGCGGCAAGATAAGCACGTGATCTATCAGACAGCGCGGCGATTTTATCGAGCTTTCTGGCGACGTCGTCCTGCACACGGACCGTAAACGCAGCAGTCATGATTAGCTTTTCCTTGGTTCATTCAGATTATTTATGAACCATTGCGGTTCGTCAAGGCAGCACAATTTTACTTCATTCTCAACCACTCACGCTTGTGATTTGCGCGCAATAATCGAGAACAGGTCGAGGATTGATTGCCAGTCAGGATTCTCGGCGATTACCTTCTCCTCAGCAGCAATATCTCGCGTCTATGTTGAAGAGAAGTGAATTGGCGTCCCGTTGTTCCGCGGCTTAAAGTTCGCCCCCTAGCTGGTGGGGATAATGTCTGGCCATTCCTGTGCGCCATGAAGTACGCGGAGATACGAACCGCCGATTGCGTTACAGAATAAGCCGCAACGTATGGGGTACCTTTTATAACCATCTCTCGCGTTCCGGCAATTCTACCAACACGACCACTCGCCGGAAAATCGATTAAGCGACGAGCAGCGGCAACGATACGTTCGTCAACCATTATTGCAGATGAGGGATTATCCGCCTCAATAAATGTGAAGATGGCGTCTCGATCTGATAAAGCAAATGCGGACCAGATGAGCTTCACTATTTAAGCGCCGCTGCTTTAAGGCGCGCTGCCGCCCGTCGTCTTTCGAAATGAGCGGTGACTTCATCATCCGGCACGTCGGGTCGCGTGTCGTGAAGCGCTTCCAGAACCTTACTGCGAAACCAGGCATCGTGCGCTTCGCTGCCTGATATAAGTTCGAGCGGTAATGCCCCCTCTTTCGCCGTCCGGGTGAGTAAAATACGGACTACTTCTGACACCGTAAGCCCCATACTTTCAAGCACCGCGGAGGCACGATCTCGAACTTCGGCATCAATGCGAGTTTGAACGAGTGCGTTCGAAGCCATAGGTATCTCCAACATAAATCTTAATTGTAATGCATATGAATTACACTGTCTATAGAGGATTTCCATTGGCGCCAAGCCGATGCATCTCTCGCCTTGGGAGGATATGAACTACTTGCCCCTATCACTGGATCGATTGCTGATAACCAGTCAATATTCCCGGCTCCAACCCAAAGCCGACGAACCACGTTGCCAAATGCGTTAAAAGCAGAATTGCAAAAAATTTTGCTTCGACATGCCATAAGGGAAGGCATGATGCACCTGGGGCAGCTTTTCCATGTTGCTAATACTACCCGACTTGCCATTCCCCTGCGTCCTCGGGAATGGTTGGAAGATCGTCGTACACGAATGGAAAATGGGTTGGCGCAGCGCGCAACGGGACATCTCTGGTGGAACCATCAACACGCTACGAGTGAAGGGTTGTATGTTTACGCTTCTGAGCCTGATCTGCAATCTGCGGCGCGTAACGAACAATCCAATGATTCAATGTTGCATGGTCAACGTCCACTCCACGCTCGGCCAGATCTCCTGAAGATCACGATAAGAAACGGAATAAGGAACATAGAAGAACACCGCATAAAGGATGACACTTTTGGGGAAATGAAAACCTTTGAAATCAATCGCCATAGCCAGTCACCTCACTCAATTATTCCCACCGAAACGACAATAGCGCAGCAGAAATGAAAAATCCGCGCCAGAACCCGGGGAAGTGCTTCGGCTACAGAGTCCTCCCCGAACTCATATTCCGATCATTCGCAGAACGGAGCCTGATCTCCCCTCGTGGCGTCTGTTATTGATTTTCACGGAGTGACCTCATTCAGATTCGAAATTCATTGAATAAGATTGGTTTTCATGACACAATGCGAGTGAAAAAGAATTTCATGGGAAAGTATCAAAAATCATGCTTCCTGGGCAAAAGAAGCCATTTTCAGGCCAGGCAAGCTTTTTTCACGACCGTCGCTTGCCGGAACGAGCAATTCCGGTCGGATACGCGTCCCTAATCGACGCTTTCGAGCTCGCTGTTCCCGTGCCGATCAACCTCGCCGCCATCGGTGCGCGCCACAAAGTCTATCAAGCTGACGACTGGAAGCTTTATACGCCACGCCACCAACCAGACGCTAGTCTCACAGGCCATTTGACCTTCGCTTTACGTTACGAAGGTCTGGACCTAGCCGTCCTTAAAGCCCTGTTTCAGGCTACTGGGCCAAGGCCACTTATCGAGATCGTGCATGCAGCGCCGACCGGTGCGTATGCGCGGCGTCTCTGGTTTCTTTATGAATGGCTGCTCGACACTAGGCTCGATCTCGATGATGCAACCCAAGGCACATACGCCCTGGTCGTCGATCCCGATCTGCAATGGGCAATCGATGGGACGACATCCTCTCGCCATCGGGTGAAGAATAATCTGCCGGGCACACCCGCCTTCTGCCCGATGATCTTCCGCACACCCAAGCTGGATGCTTTTATCGCCCGAGATCTCGGCGAGGAGGCTCGGCGCCTGATCGCTGAGGTGCCGGCGGATTTGCTTGCTCGTACTGCGGCCTTCCTGCTCCTTAAGGATTCACGGTCGAGTTTCCAGATTGAAGGCGAAGACCCTCCACCGGACCGCATTCAACGCTGGGGACAGGTTATCGCGGAGGCCGGTCGCCATCCAATCGACCGTGCCGAACTGGAACGATTGCAGCGCATCGTTATTGGCGATGCGCGTTTCGTGCACCTTGGCCTGCGCGCTGATAGCGGCTTTGTCGGAGAGCATGATCGCCTGAGCGGCGCGCCCATTCCGGATCATGTCAGCGCCCGGCATGACGATCTGCCGACTCTGATCGAAGGATTGACCGCATTCGACCGCGGTGCAGCACGGCAACTGGACCCGGTATTAGCCGGGGCCACCCTTGCTTTCGGCTTAGTCTATATCCATCCGTTTGAGGACGGAAATGGACGCCTGCATCGTTACGTCATCCATCATGTTTTGGCGGAACGCGGTTTCAATCCGCCTGGGTTGGTGTTTCCTGTCTCGGCAGTCATTCTCGACCGCATTGATGAGTACCGGCACGTCTTGGAGACCTATTCCCGTCGCCTGTTGCCTTTTGTCCGCTGGCGACCGACCGAGCGAGGCAATGTCGAGGTGCTGAACGAGACGGTCGATTTTTATCGATATTTCGACGCAACGCCCCATGCGGAATTCCTGTTCGAATGCGTGGCGCGTACCATTGATACTGACCTGCCAGCAGAGACCGCCTTCCTGAAAACCTATGATAGTTTCAAGAATGAGGTCTCGCGGATGATTGACATGCCGGACAGGCTGCTCGATCTCCTGTTCCGCTTTCTAAGCCAGAATGGCGGTAAGCTGTCGAAGCGTGCTCGCGAAAGGGAGTTTGCCGGCCTGGCTGAAGAGGAGGCTGCGCGTATCGAGCTCATCTACACTGAATTGCTGCAGTCCTGATTGGGCTTTACCAACGATACGGCTAGGTTCGCCCGATTAAACGGTGCGAATTGGTTGGCCTGTTTCTGATTTTGAGTTGGGGTCGAGAAATCGCATTCGCCGTAAACCGCAGAAAAAGGGGCCGAGCGCTCCCCACATAGGGATATTACCGAGTGAACCCGGCTTTTAATGTACACTTTTATTCTCGCGGAACATCGATTTTTCGTGTACATAAATTTACATGAAGATCGTATGGGACGAACCCAAGCGCGAAGCAAATCTCGCCAAACACGGAATGGATTTCGCTGACGTTGTATTTTCGGATGGGAGACAGCCCTTATTACCGGGAGCCACACTAACCGAATGAAGGCAGTTGGCTATTTCGAAGACGGTACCGCGGTTGTAATCTATGCGGAACTTGGCACTGAGGCGATTTCGATCATCAGCTTTCGCCCTGCGAACCAGAAAGAAAGGGGCTTAATCTAATGGCTATCAAATTTCGACCTGAACATGCTGCTGAACACGGTTACACCAAGCAGGATTGGGATGCTGTTGACAGCCCTTCTCTGACCGAGGAGGAAATCAAAAGCCTCAAACCAGCTAAAGAAATTTTGCCGACTGCCTTTTTTGCAGAACTCGAAAAAGGCAGAACTACGCGTGGTCGCCCTCGCATCGATAAACCAAAAGAAGCCGTAACTCTTCGTCTCGATCCTGATGTAGTTGCCAAGTTCAAAGCCAATGGAAAGAATTGGCGCGCCAATATGAATGATGCTCTGCGGAAGGCCGTCGGCCTATAACAAAACCCCGCTCAATAATGGCGCTCATGATATCGGTTGCAATTTTGTAACGTTGGCTCATGCTTAACTTCGGGACAAGTCCACTCATTTTGACGTTGAAAAAGTGATAGATGGCGTCGAGCATGGCGACGTAACGGGGCAAATTTCTTGGCATCGGTGTTTCTGATTCCAAGTCAGAAACATTTATTCCTTCAAAGCGGCATGAACTGGCTAATTTGAAACTGGTGCCGAATTGTTGGCGCGAACTGATCCGTGGTATGCGCTTCCCCAAAGATTTTGACGTAGAGTCAAGAACACGCGCCCATCAGCCATTGCAGATTCCCAGTCAAAAAATTCTGGCTCTGATTCAAGCCCATTGGACAACCTTTCCATCTGCAATGTAAACAAGCCTGCGAAAGTGATCCGTCTGCAGGACTTAAACACAAGCATGATGCACTTGGGCTAACTTCTCCACAGTTGGAGTAGCTTTTCCAACGGGCAAATTGTTGGATTGGTTGGGCCAAACGGAACCGGCAAATCCACGCTTATCAATACTGTCGCCGGATTATTGCATTATTCAGGGCGTATCACATGGCAGAACGAAATTGTTAATATAAAGAACGTTGGTTTCATGCCGCAAAACTGTCAGGTGCGCGCAGAACTGACGGTGATCGAGACCGTGCTTCTGGGAATGCACGAACAACTTGGTATTCGCGTGTCGTCTGATCTGGTCGATCGGGCTATCAATATTCTCGAAGATTTTAGCATAGCGCATTTGCATGCCCGCTCAATGCACAATCTTTCTGGTGGACAGCAACAGCTCGTCATTCTGGCGCAGCGGCTTATTCGCCAACCAAGTCTATTGCTCTTGGATGAAGCCACGAGTGCTCTCGACATCCGTCATCAGATGCAGGTTTTTGATCGATTACGTAATTACGTCGAGAAAACAAAGGCGCTTGTTGTGATTGCCATTCACGATCTTAATCTGGCAGCCAGGCATACAGAAACCATTGTTTTGCTAAACGAGCGCGGGATATTTGCGAAAGGAAGCTTCAATTCAGTCATCTCCGAGAAAACCTTAAGGGACGTCTACGGTATAGATTCAGAGATTGTTCAATCGCCAACCGGCAGAGTGGCAATACTTCCTATTAGTTCGGCGTATTAGATAAGTTGTTGACCCCCAAGAAAGTATGATCTTTAATAAGATTCGTCATACTTTCTTGGGGGTTTAAGTGAATAAATTCATTCGTTCGCTCGCGATGTCACTCGCGCTAACAATTTCTGTTGGCGGTGTAGCAACAGCAGAAAACAAGCTTAATTTTGCATGGCCCGTTAATGTTGGCCCTCTTAATCCGCATCTTTATACGCCCAATCAGATGATGGGGCAGAATATGGTTTATGAGCCCCTGGTTCGATATATGAGCGACGGCTCAGTACAGCCATGGCTCGCGGAATCCTGGGACATTGAAGACGGCGGAAAAACCTATGTTTTCAAACTCCGTGAAGATGTAAAATTCTCCAATGGTGAGATTTTTGATGCTGCCGCCGCCAAAGCAAATTTCGATGCTGTTCTTGCAAACAGAGAACGGCATGCCTGGCTCGAGCTGGCTAACCAGATTACCTCGGCAGAGGCACTTGAACCATACAAGCTTAAGTTGACCCTTAAAGACGCATATTACCCCATCCTTCAGGAATTGGCCCTGCCGCGCCCATTCAGGTTTATTGCACCTTCGCAGTTTAAAGACGGTGGCACAAAAGACGGCATCGTTGCGCCGATTGGCACCGGGCCCTGGAAGCTCGTCGAAACAAGGCTGGGTGAAAAGGATGAGTTCGTTCGGAATGAGGGCTACTGGGGGGATAAGCCTGAATATGAGCAGATCACTGTCAAAGTTATCCCTGATCCACATACCCGCGCCATTGCTTTTGAGACCGGGGAAGTAGACTTCATCTACGGTCTAGACGGCCCGCTCTATCCTGATACTTTTCAGCGTTTTAAAAACATGGGTGTCTATACGACAGAACTGTCCGACCCAATGGAAACCTGGGTTTTTGCGATTAACACAAAGACCGGAGCAACGCATGACCTCGCCATTCGCAAGGCAATCAACCATGCTGTCAACAAAGACAAGATGATAGATAAGGTGCTCTACGGCACGCAAAAGCGAGCAGATACGCTTTTCTCAACCAATGTACCCTATGCAGATATTGGTCTTAAGCCCTACGAATATGATGTTGAGGGTGCCAAACGCCTGTTGGATGAGGCCGGATGGAAAGCAAACAGCGAGGGAGCCATTCGCCAAAAAGATGGTGAAGCACTAACCGTTGAACTTAATTTCATCGGAACGGATGCTATTGCAAAATCTATTGCCGAAGTCGTTCAGGCAGATCTTCGACAGATCGGCATCGATGTAAAACTTACCGGGGAGGAAGAAAGCAGTGTCTACGCCCGTCAGCGCGACGGGCGATTTGGCCTGATCTTCAATCGCACATGGGGCGCGCCATTTGATCCCCATGCCTTTGTCAGCTCCATGCGCATTCCTTCACATGCTGATTATCAGGCACAGCAAGGGCTGACGGATAAGGCCGAGATTGACGCAAAAATTGGCCAAGTGTTCACAACGGGCAATGAGGAAACCAGAAAGCAACTCTATAAGGACATCCTGACCCGTTTGCATGAGGAGGCCGTTTATCTTCCGCTAACATTCGTCACAGCTATTGCTGTTGCAAAGCCAGAAGTTGGTCCAATTCCGTTTGGCGCAATGTCAAGTGAAGTGCCGTTTGAACAACTGAAGCCAAAGGCAGATTAAGTGCCATGCCAGCTTTTATTCTCAGGCGAGTGCTTCTTCTCATACCGATGTTGCTCGGTGCATCACTTTTCATATTCTTAACTTTGAGGCTGGGTCCAAGTGACCCAGCAATGGATTATCTCAGACTATCCAAAGTCCCACCGACACCACAAGCACTGGAAAATGCCCGGCAAATGCTCGGGCTCGATCAACCGATATTTGTCCAGTATTTTGAATGGTTGTGGAATGCTCTTCGGTTAGATTTTGGCATATCTTATGCTACGCAACGGACGGTATTGCCCGATATTCTGCATTTCCTCCCAGCCACTTTGCAACTCGCCGGTTTGGCACTTCTTTTAACCATCGGTCTTTCTATTCCACTTGGAATGTGGGCTGCGCGTTATCGCGAGAAATGGCCAGATCAATTCGTGCGGTTCATTGCTTTTGTCGGTGTGTCGATGCCGAATTTCTGGCTGGGCTTTTTATTGGTACTGGTGTTCTCCGTTCACCTTGGTTGGCTGCCACCGATGGGTAAAGGGGGCATTTCCCATATCATAATGCCTGTTATAGCAATCTCATTCATGTCTCTGGCAATCAACGCGCGGCTTTTGCGCGCCAGCATGCTTGAAGTTAGCGGACAGCGTCATGTACGATATGCACGTTTACGCGGATTATCAGACCGGCGTGTTGAACATTCACATATTCTGCGCAACGCCTGGCTCCCGATCATTACAGCTATTGGCATGCATATCGGCGAACTCATTGGTGGTGCACTCATCATCGAAAGCATATTCGGCTGGCCGGGTGTCGGTCGATATGCGGTATCCGCAATCCTCAACAGAGATTATCCGGTAATTCAGTGCTTCACGCTGCTCATGGTCGTGATTTATGTTCTATGTAATCTTATCGTCGACATCATCTATGCCATCGCAGATCCCCGGATCCGCCTATCAGCGGAGGGTGTACAATAATGATGCAAAATCAAGTCACCGCACAAAGCGTGTCAAAAACCTTAAGCCGCAATTTACTTCTCTGGTTTTCATTCGCAGTCGTCAGCCTGATTGTGATCGCAGCCATAGCAGGGCCTTGGATATCGCCTCACAACCCTGATTTTGTCGACATTGGCCGAAGACTGCAATCACCCGATGGCACATTCTGGCTGGGAACCGATCATCTGGGACGAGACATATTCTCTCGTTTGATTGCAGGTGCTCGTGTCTCACTCGGAGCTGTCGCAATCACTCTGCTCATCATCCTAACTCTCGGCATCAGCATTGGCGGTTTTTCGGGTTTTGTCGGTGGGCGCACTGATCAGATTATTATGCGCGTAACAGACGTCTTTCTAACCTTTCCCACACTCGTTCTTGCACTTTTCATGATTGGTATGCTCGGAACTGGCATCGTCAATGTAATCATCGCCATCGCTTTGTCACACTGGGCCTGGTACGCGCGCATTGTTCGCGGCATTGTTCTCTCACTTCGTCACCGGGAGTTCATTCTTGCTGCACGGCTAAGCGGAGCCAGTCGACTTCGCGTCTTCATGAAGCATTTGTTTCCCGCAACGATTGCGCAGTTGATGGTGCTGGCAACCTTGGACATCGGGCACATGATGCTTCACGTCTCCGGCCTGTCTTTCCTTGGTCTGGGTGTTGCTGCGCCAACGGCTGAGTGGGGCGTCATGATCAATGATGCACGGCAGTTTGTCTGGACATCGCCAATGCTGATCTTCTGGCCCGGCCTCATTCTCTTTTTTAGCGTGATGGCTTTCAATGTCTTAGGCGATGCCCTGAGAGACCGCCTGGATCCTAATCTGAGGGCAGAAACGTGTCATTAAATTCGCAGACTCTGGAAATTCGTAATCTCTCCGTCGGTTACGCGCACGAGAACCACATTCACCTGATTGTTGCTGATCTTTCGCTCACGATCGAACGCGGCAAAATATTAGCCCTTGTTGGTGCCAGTGGCTCGGGCAAGTCAATGACATGCTCCGCAGTCCTTGACGTATTACCGCCTGGCGTAAGGACGATTTATGGAGCAATCTGGCTTGACGGCAAACAAGTAAGCGCGAAAGAACTGCGCGGCAATCACGTTGCAAGCATCATGCAAAATCCGCGTAGTGCGTTTAATCCCGTACGAACGATGCGGCAGCATATTGCAGAAACGCTTTCAGCACTCGGTCGCAATAGTCGTCATGAAAAGGCCGATATCAAAGAGGCTTTGCTCGCCGTCGAGCTTGATGATCCTGATCGAATACTTGATCTTTACCCATTCGAAATGAGTGGCGGCATGTTGCAGCGCATGATGATTGCAATCGCTTTGCTGAGTAAATCAGAATTTCTTTTTGCTGATGAACCAACGACTGACTTAGACTTGGTTGTTCAGATGAAAATTCTGGACCTTATCGAAAAGCTGGCCCGAGAAAAAGGCTTAGGCGTTCTGCTGATAACGCACGACATGGGCGTTGTTGCAAAAATAGCAGATCAGGTCGCAGTTATCGAAAATGGGATATTGGTTGAGAAAGAGCTGGTCGAAAAGATCTTTAACTCACCCAAAGACCCCGTCACACGAATGCTGGTGTCTGCCCACTTATCGTTATACGGCATGGAGTTGGCTGTCTGATGCTCTTGCAAGCAAAAAATATCGGTAAATCTTACCAGACGCATTCTCTGATGGGATCGAGCCCTGCGCGCCTCATTCTTGATGATGTATCGTTGAACATTCAAGAAGGTGAGACGATTGCCCTGTTGGGACGCAGCGGCTGTGGCAAAAGCACACTTGCAAGACAGCTTTGCGGATTGGAATATCCTGAAACGGGCGAGGTACTTTACCAAGGCTCATCGACCCGAAAGCTAACGCGTGAGCAAACGCGCTTATTTCGCCGCGATGTGCAAATGGTCTTTCAGGATTCACCCAGTGCCGTGGATCCGCGCATGACGGTCAAGTCCATCATTGAAGAGCCGTTGAGGCACCTTACTGAACTCAAAGGAGAGCAGAGGCTCACGCGCATTGTCGAGCTTCTTGACATGGTCGAGTTGACAAAAGATCTGCTCAACAAGCTACCCTCGCAGATCAGTGGTGGTCAGTTACAACGCGTGTGCATAGCTCGAGCGCTTGCGGCAAATCCCAAACTGATTATTCTCGACGAGGCTGTTTCAAACCTTGATACGCACTTGCAAGCCTCTGCGCTAAAACTACTCACAAAATTGCAAGACAGCCAGAAGGTTTCGTATCTCTTCGTCACGCACGATTTGAGGCTCGTTGAGCGCTTTGCAGACCGAATTCTCGTGATGGAAAATGGCCGTTTTGTAGAAGAGCAAAATAACGGCGATATAGAGATGCTTTCTCATCCAGCATCTATCGAGCTCAAAAACGCAATCCTGCCCGCCCTACCCCAGAACAAATTTGAAATGGAAGTCGCTTAAGCGAGCTTGTGAAGAATTGCGGCATCCCGAAGAAACTACAAAAGACCAGGAAGACGACTTAATGAGATCAGCTATCTCATTAAGTCGCTCATAAATTTAGTCTAGGCCCATCTACGAATTGTTTGGCAGTGCGATTAAGTCTCGCATTTTTCGCAGAGCGACATCGTGGTCTTCCTGATACTTTATTATATCATGAAAGCGGCCTCCCTTTTCTAACAGAAATATAGAGGCCGTGTGGTCCATTGTATAATCACCATCCTGAAGCGGTATTTTAGCAGCGTAAATTTTATAACTCTTAATAGCGTCTTCAATGTTTGCTTCGCTGCCGCTTACACCCATAATGTGGCTGGAAACATTGCTAACATAGGTTTTCATAATCTCCGTTGTGTCACGGCTTGGGTCGACTGTGATGTAGTAGACCTTCAACTTGTCCCGATCAGCTCCCAAATCATTCATTAAACCGTCGAGCTCATACAACGTTGTTGGGCAAACCTCCGGACAATGTGTAAAGCCGAAAAACACAGCAGCCGGGGTCGATCTTAAGTCCTGCTCTGTGAACGCGTCTCCATTCATCGTGACAAGTTTGAGAGGTCCGCCAAATGGCTCTCCTGCAGCTTGTTTGTCGATGTAATGATTGATCGATGCAGCAGCCACTATGACCACCATCGATAATCCAATTAAGATCGGAAGTAGTTTTTTGATCATGATTTTAAACCCGGAAGAAATAACAATATTCTGTCATTTCTGAAAACTTTGAAACTTGTGGACATTCCAACGCTCTGAGTATTTCTTTTCAGACTTGCGACGGCGGTTCGGATTTAAGTCCGTCCGAACGCCGCCGTGCGAATGTTAGAATGTCAGCTGATTAATCATTCAATGGGAAGAATGATCGTCCGAACTATGACCCGATTTGCTGTGATCATGTGCGTCACTCTTGGCTCCGCCCATAGCATTGACAGCATATTCCACGTCCACGGTGCCTGCCTTTTCGAAAGTCAGTGAGCCCTTGAACTTCTCACCCTCTTTGAGACCGTGTTTCAAATTCATAAACATGATGTGATACGAACCAGGCTTCAACTCTGCCTTACCATCTGCAGGAATTTCAAGACCATCAGACAAAGGTCGCATGGTCATGATCCCTTTGTCATCGACCTTCATTTCATGTATTTCAGTTTTTCCCGCGATTTCGCCTGTGGCAGCGATCAGTCTGTCTGCTTGCTTGCCGTGATTGTTGATCACAAGGTAACCGCCTGCGACTTTAGCACCTTCAGGGGTTGCGCGTGACCAGGGATGAACGATCTCCAATTCCCCTTTTTTAAACTCATGCGCAAATAAGGGCTGCGTGAAAACAAACAATGTCAGCAAAGCCAAGGAGGCAATACCAATCTTTTCTTCAATAGAACGGAAACGAAGTGCTGGGTGGGCTTCAAGAAAACTAGCGAACGAATTTGAAAACGAACGTGACATATTGATAGCTCCGATTGAGCGCAGATCAAATTGAACTGCGCGTTCTATAATTAAGTCTAGCGATTTAACTTAAATATCAATCTGCGGAGGTGCTCGAGGACGACCGGGGTCGCGTGTGGTTGGATGACCAAAGAACCCTGTTTGTTGAAAGGAAACGGCTGCGTCATCAAAACGAGCCGTAAGAGCAACTATCTGACCACTGTCTGGCGCGGGTAATAGGGGTGAAACGCTGCTACATCCGAAAGTGCAACAATTTGGCAGTTTCGAATGAACTGGCTCTTTGCCATCCGGCTCTGTCAACGAGCTCGTTATACATAAAGGATTGCCAAAAGCATCCAATATTGGTTGGGAAGCAACGCCTGCACTCGCGTAAGCCGCGAAGAAAGACTGCATGAAAAGTACGCAGGCAGCAATAAAAGCGACGTAAGCGCTTAGATGATGCTTCCTACGTTTCATTGCCCCTCCAGAACGCTCAGCACCGGTTATTAGCCACTGAACTGCGACTTTGTCGAGCAAACACTAACGTGAGAAAATCGCAACAGCAAGCAGAACTCGTCTCCTTGTTTGTTCTGTCGCAGTGACATTATGTCGGCACTGTGGCAGAGCGTACCTATGCGAGCATTAAGGCGATCATTACGGGACAATCAGATAGCGACAACATTTATCGCCATTATCTGTGCGTTCCTGATGCTTCAAGGCATGCTGTCCGGTTTTAGCCGTAGTGCTATGGCCGATACTGAATACGAAAATATATTCGGAGTAATCTGCTCTACCGATGGAGCGGCGCACGCTTTCACGCAAGGCGATGATGGCCAGTCTCCGCAAAAAATGACTGATTGCCCCTGCGCCTCCTTATGCCGATTAGCATCGGGTGCATTGCAGGCTTTGCTTACGCCGGACTTCATTCCCGTCGTACAAAAGCCGCTGATTTCCTCGCGGATCCGATATTCATTTAAGACAAATAGCGTAGCGATATCGGAAAACTACCACTCCGAAGCGAGAGCACCACCATTTTTTCCTGACGTTTAAATCACCTGGCGCGATGCGCCTCATGATGTTCAGGAGAATTCTATGACTGAAGCTACTCTTCCAAGAGAGGGTGCTGCACGTTCTACGTCAGCATCATCCGATCTTTACCGCGCCGTTTGGCGTTGGCATTTTTACGCCGGCCTGCTCGTTCTGCCATTTATGATTACGCTTGCAATCACAGGTGCACTCTATCTCTTTAAAGACGAATTTGATGCAATTATCCACGCCGATCTCAAACGCGTTGAAATTCAGGAAAGCGTTGCAAAGGCAACGCCTACAGCAATGGTCGAGGCGGCAGTAGAGGCTGTTCCTGGAACGGCGATCAAATTCACTGATCCAGCAACGCCCGACAGTTCTGTCGAAGTTACAGTCAATACGGCTGAGAGTGGAAAGATCGCCGTTTACGTGGATCCTTACTCAGGAGCAGTTCTTGGTTCTCTTCCAGATCGCGGCACAGTGATGTGGACCATCCGATACTTCCATAGTCTCAAATATTTCGGCTCATACGCTCGCACGGCTATCGAAATTGCTGGCGGCTGGGCAATACTTCTCGTCGGCACCGGCATCTATCTTTGGTGGCCACGCAAACAAAGTGGTGGAGTGGTCAGTGTGCGCGGTACGCCATCAAAGCGAGTATTCTGGCGGGATACACATGCTGTAACAGGCCTGTTTGTCGGCTTTTTCATTGTTTTCCTGGCGATCACGGGCATGCCCTGGTCAGGTGTTTGGGGTGGAAAAGTCAATGAATGGGCCAATGGCAACAGTTTTGGATACCCGGCGGGCGTTCGTGTTGCGGTACCAATGTCAGACGAGCACCTTGATCATATCGCAAAGACGAGCTGGTCGCTTGAGCAGGCCAAAATACCCTTGTCGCCCCAGAATACCCATGGTGGTGCACCTATCAGTCTCGATAAAGCCGTTGATGAGTTTGATAAACTCGGACTTCACCACGGCTATGCGGTCAATATCCCTACGACACCAACGGGCGTGTTCACCGGATCCGTTTATCCAGACGACATGTCTCAACAACGCGTTGTTCATCTCGATCAATATTCGGGCAACATCCTGATCGATATGAGCTATGCCGATTATGGTCCATTGGGCAAAGCGCTTGAATGGGGCATTAATACCCATATGGGACAGCAATTTGGTTTGGCTAATCAGATCATTCTGGCAATTGCTTGTGCGGGGATTGTTCTTCTGGCCGTTTCTGCAGGGATAATGTGGTGGAAGCGTCGTCCTGACGGCTCACTTGGCGTTCCTCCAATGCCAAACGACAGACGCGTCTTCAGGGGACTTTTGCTAATCCTCGTCATTGGTGGAATCATATTTCCATTGGTGGGTGCGTCTCTGGTTGTGATGCTGGTTCTTGACTGGCTTTACACGCAAACGCGTGAGCGAGCGCGGGTCAAACGAAAATCGCGGGCCTGAATCCAGTCAAAGACTAGGTCTCTGGTACGGCTAAAATCTCTTCGAGTTTACCCGTCATATAAACACATCATCCACCTGCATTTCGAGCGTTTTAGATAGCGCTCTTTGAGGAACCACATCCATGCGTCGGATTAAATTAATGCTCGCTGTATCAACAGCACTCACCACACCTGTTTTTGCGCAAGAGCAAGCAGACACAATTCTAAAACCAATCATTATTGAGGCTATAGGCGGCGAAGGAATAACGGAAACGACCGCCGGTAACGTTCAGGGTTATCGTGCTCTCACCGCGGCGTCTGCGACAAAGACAGTTACACCGATTGAGCGCATTCCACAGAACATTCAGGTCATTCCGAGGAAACTGCTTGATGACCAGAGCACTAATTCTGTCAGCGAAGCGCTCAAAAATGTCAGCAACGTTCAGCCGCAAGATACACGCAGTATCGGAAATGTTGAACAAGTGCCAATGCGTATTCGCGGCTTTGGCGCGGAGCGGTTGACGGATGGATATCCGGGAAATCTATTCGGAGCCGGTGATCGGGACGGACTGGTCAACGTCGAACGCATCGAAGTTCTAAAGGGCCCTAATGCGATCCTTTATGGCGGCGGCGCAGGAGCGCCCGTGGGTGGCGTCGTTAACGTTATTTCCAAACTTCCATCCAATACGGCCAGCTATGAAATTGGAGGCAGGATCGGTAGTTACGGTTATTGGAGCCCATATTTTGATGTTAACCAGCCATTGAACAAAAACGGTACCGCCCTGTTCCGTATGACGGGCGAATATACCGGAGCCGACAGCTTCATCGATGTCCTGGAAAGCAAACGATACAGCCTCAATCCCACACTGACACTGACCAACAATGACACTACTTCGCTGACAATCCAGGCATTCATGTCCAATCACAAGCAACAGGCATATCCGGGCGTACCCGTCTATGGAACAATCCTGGGCGATGTTCGCTTTGATGATCGGCTGTTTTTCGGAGATCCCGGCATTGAGCCGAGTCACGCGAAGCAACACGGCGTAACAGCAACTTTTGACCATGAATTTAACGACGTCTGGTCCACCAACATAAAAGCGCGCTGGAGCAAGTCTGAGATTAATCAGCTGGCACAGGCAGCACTGATGGACCCGACTGGTACCGGAGGGTTTCCGGCAATACCGCCGTCGACATTTGACGTCAATAATATGGAGCATTTTGACGAACAGCGGGAATTTAGCATTAATCCCACAGTTCAGGCGAAGTTCAGTGCAGGACCAACGGAGAATGTGCTGCTGTTTGGTGCCGACTATGCGCGTACAACCGACAAAGGCTTCATGACGATGGGGCTCGTACCGGGCGTTGTCGATCTGGAGAACCCAATCTTCCCGAGATATACGCGGCCGGTCATCGGTGTCGATGGAATGGCGTTCTTTGACTTTGACGTCAACTATGTCACCAAAGGCATTTATGGTCAGCTTCAATCCTCAATCTATGACCGTATGCACGTTCTGTTAGGCGGCCGATTTGGTTCATTGGATGTCAGCTACGACGAATTGTCGAGCGGCACGCCGGTCAACTACAAAACCGAAAAGACAAAGTTTCTTCCAAGAGCCGGCGTTATGGTTGACGTACTCGACGGGCTTTCGGTTTACGCTAATTACAGTGAGGGGATGAAATGGGTACCGTTCTCGACCTTCGTCAGTCAGCCAGAACCTGAGCTTTCCAAAAGTATTGAATCTGGAATTAAGTTTAATGTCGATGACACGCTGACAGGTACTTTGGCAGTCTTCCAGATTGATCGTGAAAACGTTCCCTACCAGATTTCTCCCGGCGTTGGAGGAGTGTCAGAGCAAAGATCTCGTGGGTTTGAAGCGGATATTCTCTATCAGTACACCCCAAATTGGAGCGTTCTCGCGAGCTATGGTTATACGAATGCGAAGTTCATTGACGCGACCAGCACTGTGGCAGCAGATACGCGCGTTCCGATGGTGCCGGAACACTCCGGTCGGATTTGGGTAAATTATGAGTTTGGTCCTGACTTCATGCCCGGTTGGAGCGCAGGTGCAGGCATCTATGCGGCCTCTGATCAGACAATTAACGCTCCATATGACTGGAAGACTGACGGGTATTTCACAATCGACGCCAAGATCGGATACGAGAACGAGAAAATGCGCGCCTCACTTTCTGTCCAGAACGTCACTGGCGAAAAATACTTCACTCCATACACCTGGTTTGGTGGTCAGGTTGCACCGGGCGCACCGCGCACACTTTACGCTCAACTTGGCTTTAAACTTTAAGGAGCAAACCATGACTTTGACACGTCGACAATTTGCGGCGGCAACGCTGGCCGCAGCTTCAGCAATCGTTTCAACATCATCGGTATCTGCACAGGAGAATGAAGCTACTTCCCACAGAGACCAGCAACCAAAACCAATTCCTCATGACATGTCGTCAATGCCTGATGGCTGGGTAAAGAACGATCAGATTGCAATTTTGATCTATCCAGCAATGACCGCTCTCGACATGGTCGCTCCACACTACACCTTCGCATCCCTCATGGGTGCGAAGGTGCATCTTGTTGCCAAAACACGTGATCCGATTGTGTCAGACAATGGTTTGACAATAATGCCAACGGCAACGTTTGATGAATGTCCACAAGAACTCGATGTAATATGCATTCCCGGTGGATCATCGGGAACACTCGCTGCGATGAGAGACGACAAAACGCTGGACTTCGTCGCAGACCGAGGAGAAAAAGCAAAGTTTATAACGTCAGTCTGTACAGGCTCTCTGGTTCTTGGAGCCGCTGGCCTGCTAAAAGGTTATCGCGCAACTTCACACTGGGGCGCACGGGATCTGTTGAAAGAATTCGGAGCCGTACCAGTCGATAAGCGTGTCGTCATAAATCGCAACCGTTTAACGGGTGCAGGCGTCACTGCTGGAATGGATCTCGGTCTGACAGTCGTTGCACAGCTTCGTGATGATTTCTATGCTCAAGGCGTGCAGCTGATGGCGGAATATTCACCAGAACCGCCCTATAATGCTGGTACGCCGGCCACCGCTCCTGAACCCGTGCATCAAATGATGGCAGACATGTTTGTTGGCTTCGTCAGTGAAACCTCTCAAGCAGCTAAAGAGATTGTCGCGCGACGATTTTAACGAAAATTTTATAGTTATCAGTTGAATCCAAGACTGCTCCCTATCTCAAAAAAATACAAACTATCCTTCAAAAGATAGCTCAGGCTCCCCTTACGAAGGGAGCCTTTCAAGTTGCATATCATTTCTGGTTTTGTGATCGTTCAGCGATACCTTTGAAACGCGCATGCGCGCTTTTGGGCAACTTATTGGGAAGAGCTAAAGTTGCTATCGGGTGCTCACCCACCTGGATCAGCATCACCATACCCATATCGTAATGAGGAGTGCACTTTATCCCATAAAAGCCGCCTTCCGTGAAAACGACTTCGATTTCCTCGTTGATCTTTCCTTTAAACGGTTCAGCACTTTCCGGATAAAAATCTGCAATACTGGCAGCGTTATGTCCCCGCTGCGTTGCGACAAATTTCACACGGTCGCCTGGTGTAATGCGCAGGTAGTCCGGCTCGAAGACCATTCCGCCTGTGGCATTTCCGTTTAACATTTTGACCTCGAAGGTCTCAGCCCCTACAGAAACTGCGCCGCAGGCAATGAGGATTGCTGTAAGTGACGCCTTAAACAATATCTGTTTCATGGGCATATCAGTTAAGCTGTTCGACCGCGTCGGCGACTGCTTCAATGCCAACCGGGATCCGGATACCGGCATGAATTGCATGAGCATCTACAATAACAATTCTGTTATTCTTCACTGCATCCATTTCCCGCGCAACCGGATCGGTTTTCAGAAAATTGAGCCTCACCTCATAATCATCTGCCTCAAACCGGCGCCGGTCCATCCGTGCGAGAACGATGATTGAGGGGTTCGCCTTAGCAATTGTTTCCCAGCCCACCGATGGCCACTCCTCATCCGTTTCAACAACGTTGCGGATTCCAAGGGTCTTCATGATATAGCCCGGTATGCCTTTCTGACCGGCCACAAACGGATCGAGTTCAACATCAGGGCTTGAGAACCAAAAAACTGCCGAGATATTTTTGCCCTCAGCAACTTTTGCCTTCTGGCTTGCAGCAGCAATCCGATCCTGAAGTTGCTTCTTCAGTTCAGCGCCGCGCTCCTGAACGTTGAATATCTCCGAAAACTCATCGATAGCCTGATAAGCCGTCACGATATCAAAAGCCGTCTTTCGCGCGCCATCTCCACCGATAAGGTTGTCCTTGCCCACACAGTCAGCAGGCATTGCATAAACATTTATACCGAGATCGTTGAACTGGGAGCGGTTTCCTACCACCCCCTGAGGCCCGACATGAACCTCAAATTGGGTCATTACCAAATCGGGCTTTTTTGAAACAACATTCTCAAAGCTCGGATGATTGTCGGCAAGCCGTTCCACTTTGCTGTTTGCTTCTTTGTAATCTGGAAGAATCTCGTTGAACCAGACGGAAGTGCCTGTGACTTTGTCGCCAAGCCCAAGCGCATATAACAATTCCGTCGTTGACTGGCCGATAGTGACTACGCGTTCTGGCGCACTGTCAAACCTGATATCCTGTCCACAATTACTTAATTTCAAAGGATACTGTGTTTCAGCCGCATACGCGTGAGATGAGAATGCACATGCTGCAATAGCGAAAAGCGAAACAATCTTAAGTGACTTCATTGGTTCCAATCCCGACCAGATTAGCCGGAGAAACGCTGAGGATGGAGCCAACTGAAAACGACACCAAAATTGATGTGTTGCAGACTGCCATTCCCCGGACACCCCGCCGACGATAAGTTCATTTTTCGTCGGCAGGTCTCCTGACTGACGGATCAGTGCCCTGCTCTCCTTCCCAGGCTTAACACCCAGTGGATAGTGAGAAAGGCTAGCCGCTTACAGTTGCGGGGGCAGCTTCATTAAGTAGTCAGAACTACTGTGAATTCCCTCTTCGTCCCTCACGGGAACCGACACCATAAAGCTAGATTAATCGGTCGTTCAGGGCAAGGACCTGTAGCGCATCATTCCGGCTTGAATGCACTCAGTACAAAGTATCTGATTAGTTTGGTATCATCATCGTAAACCGTGCCATACGGATGCAGAGGGAACAGATCCTGCCAGGCTTTTGAACCTGTAAAGCCTGCAAGTGAAAGCAGTTTAAGCGCATCATCTTGCGTCACACCGTTGTAGAACGGTAGGTTAGCACCAAAAAGCTCGAAACTGTCGTTTTCGCGGTGCTCAAACCACATCCCGTCGGATAGAATAATTTTGCCACCCGGTCGAAGGATGCGTTGTGCAAGAGCGATTGCGCCTGCGGGATTTTCAAGCGTCCATATAACATTTCTCAGAGTGACAACATCCGCACTTTCGTCGGCGAGCGGCGCGTCATCCATGGTTGATTGTATAAACCAGATATCAAGATCACTATCGTCAGCGGCTTCAGATGCAAGCCGCAACATTTCCCGTGAGCCATCGACGCCAGTAACACGATGACCGAGCTTTGCCAGTAAAAGCGAACAGGCACCTGTGCCACAACCCAGATCAACAACATCAACAGAATTCGGACCAAGCACCTCTGAGAATAAGTTGAGCCAATCCTTTTCGTGGCGAACATGCGAAGCTGAACCATTGAACCGATGTGCCCGGTTGTTCCAGTGCTCTGACATTGCGTCTGCGACTGAAGGGGATGATGCGCGCATTCTAAGCCTCATGTTGTGTAACTTTATTTGTCAGATTTCCACTCACGAGTGGTTATCAGCAGCCTTGTTTCTGGTCAGCAAGTTTGGATCCTTCAGGCGAAGCGCTCCTGGCGTAAATAGTGCCAGAATTGGGGCTGAAACGACAAGACAGCCTGCAATTGTCAGCGTTATATTTTGCCCAACAATGTTTATAAACAACGGCATCAAAGCCAGCGCCAAAGGGGCAGCGCCGTACGAAACCAGAAAATCGATCGATGTTACACGACCTAGAAATGGTCTTGGAACCTCTCTCTGTATCGCCGTAAACCAGGGGATATTGAATAGTTCAATGCCAAAACCACCCAGAAAATACGCAACAACGATCAAGTGGGTCGATTGGGATAACAGCGCGAAAGGAACAAGGCCATAAAGAGCCAGTCCTATAAATGCTGGCAGGCCTGCGTATTTCGTCCGCCACTTTGCTAATATAATACCACCAACTAATGCTCCAATTGCATAGGATGCGAGAGCGTAACCCATAAAACTGTTACCTCCCAGTGCTTCTCGGCTAATGATCGGAAGCAAAAGTTGCTGAGCACTGCTCCCGATACCCAACCAAACCAGCAATGCAAAAATTCCGGCAAGAAACCATCGATGCTTCCTTGCCTCCGAAAATCCTTGCCGCACGGAACAAAGTAGACTTTCTGAGGGAGTGTGATTTTCTCTGGTCATAGGCACAGATCTGACACCAGAAAAAATGATAAGAGATGCAGCTATCCAGCCGATAGAGGCGAGAGTTATAACGATATAAACGCCTGTCACTGCATAGAGCATCACAGCGAGCATCGGTCCGGCAGTCTGTATAATGCGGCCACTCAACGTCGACAGTGCGTTTCCCGGCTGCAAAAGATCATCTGGCAAAATATCCGGCATGATAGATTGATAAGCGCTTCGGAATGCACCTTCGCCGCTTCCCGCCAAAAAGAGGCATGCCGTTACTGCAATAAGATTGCTTCCAGTTAACCAGGCAATAGCGAGCGCAGCCCCCCCTCTTATGAGACAGGCTATCGCAAGTACATTCCTTCGGTCAAACCGATCAGCTACGTTGCCGCCAATCAGAGCACCTGCAAGAAAACCGAAAGTTCGCCCCGACAATGCAATGCCAAGGGCCCCGACGCCTTGGTTCCAATCCAGTATCCACAATGTCAGAACCGTTGGTAGAACAGTCGTTGCAGCTATTGAAAGACTGTAGGCGACCCAGACCGACGCGAAGTCACGATTGCGAAGCGGAGCGAAAAGAGCCATCTTATAATTTCACATTAACATTCAGACAATAAACGCCGGAAAACGCGAGCACCAAATTGCAGAGCGTCGACAGGCACACGTTCATCAACCGCGTGGAACAATCCCCAAACGTCGAAGTCAGCGGGGACTTTCATCGGCACAAAACCGTAGCCGTTGATCCCAATCTTTGACAGAAGCTTGTTATCGGTTCCACCTGGTAGCAGATACGGAATAACGGTGCCTTCAGGATCCTCCGCCTTTATGGCTGCTGCCATTTTTTCCATGAGGGGCGTATCGACCGGCGATTCAATCGTCCAACCAAATGTCCATTCGATATCGATATCGGGCCCAACGAGAGATTCAACTTCTTTCACAAACGCGTCCTGAGCGCCTGGCAGTACGCGCCCGTCGATAACAGCTTCAGCAGATGAAGGAATAACGTTACGTTTGTAGCCCGCGTTAAGCATAGTTGGATTGGCAGTATTGCGGAGTGAAGCTCTTAACGTCGAAGCAAAAAAGCCCAGCGGTTCGAGTTGTTTATCAATGTCGCCTGCACCGAATTCTACACCTAGAAGCTCGCCTAAACCATCGAGCATTTTGTTGAGATGCGGAGTGCGAACAATTGGGAAGACATGATTACCGATCCGCGCCACAGTCTCTGTCAGACGTGTGATGGCATTCTCAGTATTAACAAGTGCGCCGTGGCCAGCCGTTCCTCGGGCGGTAAGTTTAACGCGTGCGACGCCTTTTTCAGCGGTTGCAAGCGGATAAGCGCGCTTTCCGTTCGGAAGGGTAATCGAAAAGCCACCGACTTCACTGATCGCTTCAGATGCGTCATCAAATAGGTGGGGCTCCTTCTCGGTCAGCCATTGTGATCCATAAACACTGCCGTTTTCTTCATCGGCAAACCACATAAAAATAACATCACGCCGAAGGACAATGGCTTCGCGTGCCAGATCGCGAGCTATCGCCAGCATCATGCCTGCCATATTCTTCATGTCTACAGCGCCACGGCCGTACAGCATGCCGTTATGGATCTCGCCTGAAAAAGGCGGAACAGTCCATTCTTCATCATTGGCAGGCACGACATCAAGATGAGCATGCAGAATGAGCGCAGCTTGAGATTTATCAGTGCCGTTAAGACGATAAACGAGATTTCCTCGCCCCGGGGTCGGTTCGAGATAGGTGGACTTCAGTCCAAGTTCGCTCAGTTTATCGCGAATAAACGAAGCAGCGACAGCCTCACCATTGCCGATCGTTTCGGGATTACCCGTATTCTCAGATCTTATTCGAATGAGCGCCTGAACAAATTCGACTGCTTCCTGCTCAAGCAGGCGCGTGCTCTTCATATCGATGACTTTCTGCATCGTAAAATTCCCTGCAATTTCGGATTTCTAGAGCACTCTGGAAAGGAATGCCTGTGTGCGCGGATTCTGCGGCCGGTCGAGGACTTCATCCGGCAAGCCCTTCTCGACTATTCTGCCCTGATCCATAAATACAACGGTATCCGCGACTTCTTTGGCGAAGCCAATTTCGTGAGTAACAACGACCATCGTCATCCCACTTTTTGCCAGATCTTTCATGGCCTCGAGAACTTCACCAACGAGTTCAGGATCAAGTGCAGATGTTGGCTCGTCAAATAGCATAAGGTCCGGTTTCATTGCCAAAGCGCGCGCTATCGCAACGCGTTGCTGCTGTCCACCTGAAAGCTGCGAGGGATATTTCAATGCCTGTTCCCGCAACCCTACTCGTTCAAGTAACGATCTCGCGAGAACTTCTGCCGCTATCCTGTGCTGGCCTTTTACCAGCAATGGACCCGACATCACGTTTTCCAATGCTGTCATATGCGCAAAGAGGTTGAACCGCTGAAAGACCATCCCAATATTGCGACGCTGAGCGGCAATCGCAGCTTCGGTCAGACAATAAAGTCGTTCTTTTTTTTCTTCGTAACCGATGATGGCCCCGTTAACGGTTATTTTGCCAGCACCGATAGTTTCAAGATGATTTATGCAGCGAAGAAGCGTTGATTTTCCAGAACCAGATGGCCCCAGCACAACACAAACCTCACCTTTGCTTATGCTGAGATTTACATCGTCAAGCACCTGAAAAGCACCGTAGAACTTATGAACGCCTGCGATATCCACGCATATAGACGGGGATTTAGAAAGTTCGATACTCATTGGCTTTCCTTCGCTAGTATTGTCGTTTGCGAACGATCAACGCCGCGACCGAAATAGCGTTCGAGATAAGACTGACCCCACATCAGCAAGGATGTTATGGACAAATACCAAATGCCGGCCACGACTAGCAGTGGAATGGGCATATAGAGCCGGTTTGATATCGTGTTCGCTGCAAAAGTAAGGTCGTATGCAAAGGGAACAGCCAAAACCAGCGAAGTGGTTTTCAGCATGCCTATGGTTTCGTTACCGGTCGGCGGTATGATCATTCGCATTGCCTGTGGGATAACGATGCGAAACATCGTTTTCATCCGCCGCATTCCTAGTGCTTTGGCAGCTTCTGTCTGTCCCTCATCGACAGCTTTAAACCCTGCCCGAAAAATCTCAGCAAGATAAGCGGACTCATTGAAAGCAAGCCCGGCGATTGCTGCAATTGCGGGGGTAAAGATGTCTTTTGTTCTGACATCGAAGACTGTTCCCACCAAAGGCAAATCAAGTGAGAACCGCGGATAAAGCACCGCAAGCAATCCCCAAAAGACAAGCTGGGTGTACACTGGAGTACCACGGAAAAACCATACCCATAGCCAGCTCAACGTCGAGAGAACAGGGTTTCCGGAATCACGCATAATGACAAGGGTGGCGGCGATAGCGATAGACACAGCCATTGCCACCACCGTCAGAGCAAGAGTCCAGCCAACTCCCCTGACGATCTGCGGATCAAAAAGGTACTGCCCCACAATATCCCAGTGGAAGTTTTTATTGGTCGCAAGACTACTCGCAACACCAATGGCTAGAAAAACCAGAACTGCGGTAAGGGCCCATCGTCCATAATGTTTAACAGGAACGGGTCGGTTAAACACAATTTTTGGCTTAATTTCTGGAGAGGTCATTTCGCATCCTGTTTAAATAATAATAGGCGACAGGCGTCCATACGTTTATTCGTCAACCTTTGGATTGACCTCTGCCTTCTCAAGCGCTGCAGCCTGAATGCCCCACTTCTCCATAACCTGACCGTATGTGCCGTCCTTAATCAGAGCGTTCAGCGTGTCCGCCACTAGTTGAGACCACTGTGTTTGGCCTTTGGCAACTGCAATGCCGTTGGGAGACGGATATGTGATCTCGCCGATAGTCTCGAGCTGACCATTTGTCTGTTTGACAGCATATCCAATATTGGTGGAGCCAGCATAAATTGAGTCAACAGCGCCGTTGATCAGCCGTGTGATAAGATCGGTCTGCTTTGGCATCGATACAATTTCGATTGAGGGCTTGTTCGCTGCCTCACATATTTTCTGAAACTCGCGCACAGCCTTTTCACCAGTGGAACCAGTCTGCGTGCCGACGATCTTGCCACACGGATCATTCGGATCAAATTTAGCAGGGTTACCCGCCTGAACCGCCCATTGTTTGCCAGCATTAAAATAGCTAACAAAATCAACAGCATTGTAACGCTCGTTAGTTATCGTGAAAGCGGAAATTCCAAGGTCATAACGCGGACCAATCGCTGGCAAGATGCTGTCAAACTGCGCGGTGAGAAATTCAAGTTTGACGCCCCATTTAGCTGCCATGGCTTTGGCAAGATCAACATCGATCCCTTCCGGGGTTTGACCATCGGGGCCACCCAAAAATTCAGCTGGCGGATAAGTGGTATCTGAACCGATTGTCAGCGTGCCCTTCGACTTGATTTCGGCAGGCAGCCGGCTCGCAAGTGCATCATCTTTGCTAATCGAAGCGGAATCGAAATCAGCTTTTGCAATAACGACCGAAGCTACAAGAGTTAAGCTTGCGACAAGCGCAGTGGAGAGATGCAATTTCTGAATGCGGTGTCTTTTTGTGAACATTACGTTCCCCTTTTCTGTCCCTTGGCCAGAAGCGCGTTACTCTTTTCGTTGGCACGCGTCTTTGGCATAAGGAGATCGTAATTTTCGATTACGAACAGAACAAGGGAACCTGCATCATAACTTCATGCTCAGATGTTATGATATTGCTTATCGGCTTTCCATGAGGGACGTTATGAAATCTCGCACGAGCAACGACTTAGGCTTTGCAGGTGGAAGAATAAGCAGACTTTTGATTTGCACTCCCGGCTCGAACGGCTTGAGTACCACTTTGCTTCTGTCAAGTGATCCCAAAACATATGGGCTTACCAGTCCAATTCCGACGCCTTCGGCCACAAGAGAACAGACGGTCGAAGCATAAATCGTTTCTACCACGACGTTTGGCTTAACCCCGTCAGCAGCCAGAATTGCTTCAAATCGCTGTCTGGCCCTATCTTCAGAAACGTATGCAACGAATGGATGAGTTGCAATGTCGACAGGTCTGATTGTCTCTTTATTCGCCAAAGGATGGTCCACGGGCATCGCAATCATGGCATTGGGCGATAAAAATAATTGGTGCGCAACACCCGAAACGTCAATTTCATCAGCAGCCAAACCAACATCAAATTGTCCGGACGCCACAAGATCCCTTACATCACGTGATCCTAAAACATGAAGAGTCACATTAATGTCCGGGTGGCGGGCGCGAAAGCGTGCGATAGCCTTTGGAACGAGCGTTGATCCAAGGAGCGATAGAGACGCAACTCTTAAGCGACCCGTTCCCTGATCCCGTATCCGGGCGGCTTCCGATTTTATCGTATCAAGACCGCGGAAAGAGGCATCAACAGATTTATAAAGCTGCCAAGCTTCTGGTGTTGGGACTAACCGCTGACGAACCCGGTCAAAAAGTGTGAAACCCACATCTAACTCAAGATCCGACAATGCACGGCTGGCAGCGGGTTGTGTAATTCCCAGGAGTTCTGCAGCTTTTGAAGCTGTACCTGCCCGCATCACGGCAGCGAAAATTTCGATCTGTCTAAAATTCATATCGCCGTCATTATCTTTGGCTTCGCCATTTCGATACAGGCAGAAATACAAAATGAGATCAGCCACAGAACGAAAGATACTCGCTCTGTGGCTAGATGCAAACCGTTATCACAGAACGCTTACTGCAGTTTTGCAAGCATTTCCGAAAGGTCCTGCCAGAGTTCCTGCTCGTCTTCCAGTCCAATGCTGATACGCAGAACGATCCCCTTCGACGTCCAGGGATTAACCGTGCGTTCCTCTTTAAGTGCAGTCGTCGCAATCAAACTTCTCGTCCCGCCCCAGGATGCCCCAATTGCAAAAATTCTAAGCTCGGTCATGGCGCTTTCTAGATTTGCTTCTGCTTCTGGTTTCAACACCACGCTAAAAACGCCGGCAGACCCTGCAAAGTCGCGTTTCCAATATTCATGTCCAGGACACGATGGCAAGGCTGGATGCAAAACACGTTCGACGACGCTGCTCTGCTGCAAAGCTTGTGCAAACTCTTCGGAGACCTTCCCGACATGACGCAGCCGGACGCCAAGTGTTTCAATACCCCGCAAAGCAAGACCAACTTCATCCGGGGAAACACCGATGCCCATATCCCTTAGCACTAATTTGATCTTTTGCCGCAGTTCGATATCCGCAACTGTAATTGATCCAAGCAGGAGGTCAGAGTGACCACCAATATACTTCGTTAAAGCTTCGACAGCAAAATCTGCACCGTGAGCCAAAGGCTTGAATAATAAAGGCGAAGCCCAGGTGTTGTCACATGCCGTCAAAGCGCCTTTAGATTTTGCAGCCTTAATGATCGCAGGTACATCCTGAACTTCCATCGTGCCTGAACCAGGAGATTCAATCCAGACAAGTTTGGTGTTTTCGTCAATTTCGTCAGCAATTTTTGCGCCAATAAGCGGATCATAAACCCCGTATTCTATACCGCGCGGTTTCAGATAATCTTCGCAGAAATACCGGACAGGCGAGTAAACATGGTCTGGAATGAGAACTTTGTCACCAGGCAACAAGAACGTGAGCAGGATTAAAGACGCTGCGGCCTGCCCCGAAGGTACGAGGATGGAACGTACTCCACCATGAAGCAATGTGAGCTGCTGTTCGAGTACACGAGTGGTCGGTGTTCCATGAAGGCCATATGTGTAACCGTCGAAACCTCTTTTCCCACGAGCGGAGAAAGATTTCGCGTCTGGATAGACGATTGTCGAAGCCCTGTAAGTCGGCACGGCCAAACTTTTGAAGCCTTCGTGTGAAACTTCTGGGTGATGAACACATCGTGTTGAATCGTGCATGGAATTTCCTTCCTCAGTTGAGAAAGGTTTTAAGCTCTATTCATTCGGGGCATCAATCCTTACGCGGGCATGACTTCATAACCAAATCTTATATTCTGGTTATTCGGAGGTATGACCTGTAAACAAGCGATACCATGTCGAAATTGAATTATGCCGGATCAAGGCTACACAGGTTTAAAACGAAAGGCCCCACTAAAATTGCTTAACCACATGACTCCATCAAAGGCGTGACGCACTACGAGTAATTTTTCAGTAGCGCACTGCACCTATCTCACTAGCAGCGTATGGTTTTGTGTCGGACAATCGTCAACGCCGCTGTGTTTCAATAATCTGATTAAACCGAAATCTACTGAAATTAAACGATGCTTAGTAGAACAGACTGTAAAATTGGAATGTTTGTTTGAAATCAAAGTGAAGTGTGATTAAAGCCTATAAAGCTCCTGACGTAGAGGGAAATCATGGACGGAAGCTCAAAAGGCACCGCCTTGATAGTTTAACGATTTCAGGGCGATGGCATTAAATAGGCAGATAGTTAAAGAAGCATGGTTGCGAATCTTGTGCGCAACTGTGTTGATTTGCGTCGGCTTTGCCCATCAACCAGTATTCACTGCTGCAAGCACTGATTTTCAAGAGTTTTCTGAATATGTTCTGCCAGATGGCAGCATGCCCGTTATCTGTATATCAGATTGGGAGGGCGGTGATAATTCACATCCTAGTGTTAAGTATTCGGGGCAGAATTGCGAAGCCTGCCGTCTGAGTGCGGGCGCAATTTTGCCTGCTCCGGCAACGCTGAATAATGAGCCAGCACCTCAAAAAGCCTTGAGGTTTATGCCTTATGACGATGCGATTTTCTCTGAACCCTTAAAGCATGACGCAGCACCGCGCGCGCCGCCTGCAATTCTCGCACTTGTTTGATTTAACCAAACAGCTCTGCGATTTCGTTTGTAAGCTTGGCATCGTTTGTACGAGCCGAAACGCAGCACTGCTTGCCAAGTGAACACATCACTACGCTTGCTCTCGCAATTATATTGCGTGCAGGCAGGTGCTCATGGATATGCGATGTATAAAATTATTCTGAAAACTTCTGTCAGCGCGCTGGCGGTTGCCGTGGTATTTGCGACCCTTCCTGCCTTCGGACAAACAGCAAAAAAGATAACGGACAAACAGACACCTGATGAAGTTCTGCTGAACACAATTATTATAACTGGTACAGCTGATACAGATCAGACTGGTTCCTATACCAGTGATGCAGTGACTGTCGCGGGCAAGCTTGCAACCAAAAGAATTGATGTTCCCCAATCGGTTTCAGTGCTGACCCGACAGCAGATCGAGGATCAGCAGCTTACAACTGTCGATCAGGCGCTTGCCCGCATCCCAGGCGTTACAATGATCTCCAACAGTGCAGAACAAAGTCAATATTACATACGTGGCTTTAGTCCGGAATCCATGGTTGATGGCGCTCCGGCACTCGGTGGACTAAACGGCTATCAGCAACTCGATATGGTTTTATATGACAGGTTGGAAGTTCTCAAAGGTCCTGCGGGATTATTGATGGGACAGGGCAGTCCCTCAGGTGTCGTCAACTTTGTAAAGAAACGACCACGTGATACATTTGGTGCATCCATTCTCACAAGTTATGGCTCATGGAACAACAAGCGGCTTGAGCTTGATGTGACGGGGCCGATTGATGCGGAAAAGCGCTTGCGTGCACGTGGGATTTTTGCCGGAACAAACAAAGATTTCTATTTCGATCATGCCCATGATGAGAAATGGATTGGGGCTGGTTTCGTTGAATTTGACCTCTCGCCTCAGACGATGATTTCATTCTCAGCGACCTATCAGCATGATGACGGGCCGTCGTTCTCTGGCCTTCCGGCATATGCCGCAACAGGTCAGTTTATCAATGTGCCGCGCTCAACCAACCCCTATCCGCAATGGGCTTACAATCGCTGGCAAACACATGAATATTCTGGCGCACTTGAGCACCATTTCGATAACAACTGGACTGCAAAGATCAGTTACACCCGTCGTTTACAGGATCAGGAATTCAAAGATGCCTATCCAACAAGCGGTATCAATACATCAGGCGATGCGCCCTATGCGCGCCGGTGGAACGACTGGAAATATGACAGGCAATCGCTTGATGCCTTCGTTCAAGGTCCCATAGAGTTTCTTGGCAAAGAACATGAGGTCTTGCTGGGCGCCAATTATGCGTCATGGATTTCCGAAGGCAAGCGCGTCACCTATTCGAGTGTGACGGGTAATATTTTCCACCCGGATCAAACAGTGCCAGAGCCATTTGGCGACTTCACCAGTGGAACAAGATCCAAACAAGACCAATGGGGTGTCTATGGACAAACCAAAATCAACGTCTTCGATCCCCTTTCCATCATGTTAGGTGGACGGCTTTCGTATTTTGATTCAAAATCGCGCAGCGTTTTACCGAGCACACCGACAGACTGGTCACAGGGAGCACAGGCCAAAGGCGAATTTACGCCCTATGCCGCAGCTATTCTCAAGCTCACAAACAACATAAATGCCTATGCGAGCTATTCAGATATATTTGCACCTCAAACGCAAAAAAAAGCGGATGGTGGCATTCTCGATCCACGCATTGGGTCACAATATGAAGTTGGCTTAAAAGGTGAGTTCCTCGATGGTCGATTGCAAGCTTCTGCTGCTGTCTTTTACATCGAAGACAATAATCGCTCGTACCAGGATGTCGACAATCCTGGCTATTTTCTCAACGCTGGCAAAGCGGAAAGCAAAGGTCTTGAGCTGGAAATATCCGGCGAAATCATGCCGGGATGGCAAGGCATGGCTGGCTACACTTACAATCATACTGAACTGGTTAAAGCTACATCAGGTCAGGGAACCCCAATCAGCAACTGGCTGCCAGAACATTCGTTTAAGCTTTGGCAGCAATACAGACCTCAGCATGCCAATTTCGATAAATTTACCTTCGGCATGGGGATGGTTGCTTATTCAAAAACTTCAGACAATGCGGCTAAACCTGTCCGGTATCAGGACTCGTATGCACTGATTGATCTGCAAGTCGGCTATGATTTCAGTGACAGTTTAAAAGGAACGTTTTCGGTCAATAATGTATTCGACAAAACCTACCGCACACGCGTCGGCGGGACGAATACATACAACACTTATGGTGACCCAAGAAACTTCCAGGTTTCGCTCAAAAAGACCTTTTAAAGTAAAAACAAGGCTGATCGTGCCACCTTTTGAATACACCAGAAGGTGGCACAGACGTCGAGGCTAGCGACAACCGTGCGCATTCATTTTGAAATGCAATTGTTATGAATACACTTTCTGCTTTTGTAACGCTCGTTTTGCCGTTCTGGAAAGGCCGCAAAGCAACTGGGCTATGGTTATTGCTCCTCGTAACGCTGTTTTTCGAGCTCGCCTTTGTTCAGGTCAGCATTTGGATCAATACCTGGAACAAAGAGTTTTACGACGCTTTAACGGTGTTTGACGGGCAACTACTTAAACCTCTTGTGCTTGAGTATATTGCTTTCATTTTCCTAATTGTCGCGACCATCGTCTTGAGCAGCTGGTTTGGGAAGAAGCTTTGCTTTTCATGGCGTAATGTCATGACACAAGCCTTCCAAAAGCGATGGTTGCATGCGCATGCCCATTATAAAATACGCCTTGGACAAGAGCCAGATAATCCAGATCAACGCATTGCAGAAGATATTGCTCTGCTGTCTGAGATGAGCAGTCGTCTCATCAGAAATCTTGTCCTCAATATTGCAAGATTATCAGCGTTTATTACCGTTTTGTGGACGCTCTCTGGCGTTCAAACCGTGCGATTATATTCCATCGATATTCAAATCCATGGCTATCTGGTCTGGATTGCTCTTGCTTATTCCATCATCGCCACAACGGTTATGCAACTCATCGGACGTAAGTTGCAGCCGCTCAATATCGATCGGCAGCATCGTGAAGCAGATTATCGCACCACCCTTCTGCGGGTTAGGGAATATGGCGAACAAATCGCCTTTCATCGCGGTGAACCTGCCGAGATACATCGGATGGACCGCGAGTTCGCACACATTCAAAAAAACTGGAAAACTCTGATCTTTCAGGAACTCAAGTTGGATTCGTTTTCTGCTTTACAGTTCCGAATTGCTTGGTTTGTACCGCTCGTTGCGACCATGCCCTTATATCTTGGAAAGGTCATCACGCTGGGCGATATGATGCAGGCGCAAAATGCCTTTACTGCAGTTCTCGCTGGATTTAACTGGTTCCTTAATAACTTTAAAAACATCAGCGAATGGTCGGCAGTTGTAAGCCGTCTGGATGAGTTCAACAAGTCGCTGGATACCGTTGATGACAGAACTCCCAATCCACCAGCAGATACCAAATTTAAAGTATCATCACAGAATCTGTCTATCTTTACGCGAGATAAACGAGAATTGCTCCATCATATACAGTTCGAGGTTCATGCATCACAATGGCTTTTACTTGATGGTCCGAGTGGTGTGGGAAAGACTGCACTCCTTCGTGTTTTTGCTGGCATGTGGCCTTATTACTCAGGAGGTTTCGAGCTGAGTGAAAATGTAATGTTTCTACCTCAGACCACTTATATTCCGCACGGCAACGCGAGGCACGTCATTTCTTATCCGCGATTGGAACCATTTGAAGACGAACCAATTATTGCTGCCTTAAACGATGTCGGGCTTACACATCTCATATCACGGCTGGATGAGCCATGGCATAACAGCCTTTCCGGCGGCGAACGTCAGAGATTGGCGTTTGCGCGATTGATATTACACGCACCAGACATTGCGATAGCCGATGAACCGACCAGTCAGTTGGACATTCCATCTTCTCTGACTCTGATCAGAGTTCTGAAGCGCCGCTGTCCGGAAATGACTTTTATTGGGACAAGCCACCAACCGGAAATCAAACAAGAGTTCGACGGAGTTGTGCATTTGAGCCACAGAATAATTTACGACAAATCGGAAGCTGCCTGATAGCTGCTTGATGTAACCTTATTCCTGCCCCGTTTGGAGATGGCGGTCTTCTACAGCGTGCCAGTCAAAATCAAATTTGGACAACATGAGATGCCGATCGTGTAGCAAATCGTAATTTGCGCTCATACGACTATTTGACCCTACGGTATATGATCCTGGTTATGAAACTGACGAAGAAAATTCGTACATGAGTCGAACTGGTCGCTGTTGGTTTTTAAGCAAAGGGAAAAATATTTACCTAAACTCTGGCATTTGATGCAGACCAATCATTAAAACATAACGGCCCCAATATTTGAAATGATTGTTTTCTTATCGTGGAGCATGGACCGTTCGCTCCTGACTATCAATGAGATGCGATGGCGCTGCAAAGCGTTTAAGCTTTTCATTGTTTACGATCCTGACAGTTGATGCTTCGACACTCACTCCATGCAGTCCAAGACTCGCAAAGCTCCGCGAGAGATTTTCTGGAGTCATGCCGAGATACGCCGCTAGTATCCGCTTTTCATAAGGAATTACGACAACATCCGGCTCAACGCTGGTCAGCGCTTCTTTTAAAATCCAATTTGCCAGGCGTTGAACGCTGCTTCTAAGCTTTTGGGTTTTTAACTCTTTGACCAAACGCCGGTAAGCACGTGCAGTTTCGAACACAATCGCACGCATAAAACCGGCATCCTCACTCATCAATGCCCGCACCAACGTTGATGGAACCATCAAAACGCGCGTCGGTATGAGTGTCTGAGCAGTCTGTAGACAAACATCATCATTGAGCACTGCCGCTAGAATAAAAACATCAACTGAGCGCAAAATCTCAAGCGCAGTCTCCCCCTCGTTCGATTTTGCTGACATCAGCACGAGACCATCAAGAATTACATAAAGAAAATCAGCACGTTCGTTTTCTTTCAGCAAAACTGTTTTCGGCGGAAATGACTGCATAAAGCTTGGGCTTAAAATGCGCTCAAACGTCTTTTCATCAACATCTGCGAAAAGGGGTAAATTGCGCAGCACATCAATATCTTCTTTTCTCATTAAACCATACTCGTAATATCAAGTTTAAAACTCAAGTCTAACATACTTGATAAATATCAATTGATCAAGCGTATTTGATCAATACTTGACATTAACTAAATCTATTTGTCACATTAACATGCGAATACATCTGAATATTCTTTGAGAATCACCATCCATTGATCTCGATCAATGTATTCAACTGACTGAGGTTGCATATCTGCAATCGAAACCTTTCACGGTATTCAAGTCGGAGTCCGCCTATGACATATGCCGCTGGAGACACTACCCACCGGAAACAGACGACAGCACTAACAATGAGCACGGTCGCGTTTACGACATGCTTTGCCGTCTGGACGATATTCGCAATCATCGGCATACAAATCCGCTCGGAACTTGGTCTAAGTGAGACGCAGTTCGGCCTGCTCGTTGGAACGCCGATCCTCACGGGATCGCTGATACGCGTTATTCTTGGGGTTTGGGCGGATCGTTATGGTGGGCGGGCGATTTTTGCGCTCACGATGCTGCTTTCAGCAGTGGCTACCTATTTCCTCACTTATGCAACAACCTATCCGCAGATGCTGATAGCGGCTTTGGGTGTTGGCGTTGCGGGCGGCTCATTCTCAGTCGGTGTGGCGTATGTCTCGCGCTGGTACCCGCCTGAAAAGCAAGGGACCGCACTCGGTATATTTGGCGCGGGCAATGTCGGTTCGGCTGTCACAAAATTTTTCGCACCTATGGTCATGGTGGCTTTTGGCTGGCATGCGGTTGCTGAAATCTGGGCGGCTGCGATGGTTATCATGGCGCTGGCCTTCTATTTCACCACAAGCGACGATCCCGTTCAGCTTGAACGAAAGCGCAAAGGCGAAAAGCCAGCGAGCACGCTTCTCGAACTGGAACCACTCAAAAATATACAGGTCTGGCGCTTTTCACTTTATTACTTCTTTGTGTTCGGCGCTTTCGTGGCGCTTGCACTATGGCTGCCGCAATATCTGATCCATGTTTATGGCGTTGATATTCGCTATGCCGGTATGATCGCTGCCTGCTTTTCAATCCCTGCCAGTCTGTTCCGCGCTTATGGCGGACATTTGTCGGATGTCTATGGCGCCCGCAAGGTCATGTATTGGACCTTCCTTGTTGGGCTGGTGGCAACATTCATTCTGTCCTATCCGCCAACCGAATATATTATCCAGAGTGATAATGGTCCGCTGCGCTTTACCGCAGAAATGGGCGTGGTTGGTTTTACTGTAACCGTATTCATCCTCGGCTTCTTCATGGCTTTGGGCAAGGCTGCCGTCTTCAAGCACATTCCGGTCTATTATCCCGGCAATGTCGGCGCTGTCGGCGGTCTGGTTGGCATGATCGGTGGGCTTGGCGGCTTCATCCTGCCTATCCTGTTTGGTGTTCTACTTGATCTCACAGGCCTCTGGACAAGCTGCTTCATGCTGCTGTTTGTGATCGTTGCTGTTTCATTCGCGTGGATGCATGTCTCGATCCGCCAGATGGAACGTGCAGCACACGGCACCACCACGGAAGAACTTCCAGCCTTTGCCGAATTGCAGGGCCTTAAAAAGCTTGAACTCAAGCCAGCGCGTAAAAGCGAAGCCGTGCTGACCGAATGGGAACCAGAAGACAAAACATTCTGGGAACAAAAGGGCAAACGCATTGCCAAGCGCAACCTCTGGCTCTCCATCCCTGCTTTGCTGCTGTCATTTGCAATCTGGCAGGTCTGGTCGGTCGTCGTTGCAAAGCTGCCACTGGTTGGCTTTAAATTCACAACGGACGAGTTGTTCTGGCTAGCAGCCCTCCCCGGCATTTCGGGCGCGACGCTGCGCATCTTCTATTCCTTCATGGTGCCGATCTTCGGCGGACGTCTCTGGACAACGCTGACCACATGGTCACTGGTTATTCCGGCCATAGGTATCGGCTATGCCGTGCAGCATCCGGATACGCCTTACTTCGTATTCCTTCTGCTTGCTTTGTTCTGCGGCTTTGGTGGCGGCAACTTCGCCTCGTCAATGTCCAATATTTCCTTCTTCTTCCCGAAGGCGGAAAAGGGCAATGCAGCAGCATTGAATGCTGGCCTCGGCAATCTCGGTGTGAGCGTCGTGCAGTTCGTGGTGCCGCTGGTGATTACCGCTGGCATCTTCGGCAAGCTTGGTGGCGATGCAGCATTTGTTGCAACAGAGGCTGGCAGTTCGCCGCTTTGGTTGCAGAATGCTGGTTTCTTCTTCGTACCGTTCATTATAATCACAGCTTTTGCCAACTGGTTCGGCATGAATGACATCGCATCGGCAAAAGCTTCTTTTGCAGATCAGGCTGTCATTTTCCGCCGGAAGCACAACTGGATTATGTGCTGGCTTTATACCGGAACTTTCGGTTCCTTCATCGGCTACTCGGCTGGTTTCCCATTGCTGACCAACATCCTGTTCCCCGAAGTCAATGCGTTGCATTACGCCTTCCTCGGACCTTTGGTCGGTGCCTTGTCGCGCTCTGGTTCAGGCTGGCTTGCGGATAAGTATGGCGGCGGGCGCGTCACCATCTGGGCCTTTGTACTGATGGTGATTGGTGTAAGCGGCGTGCTCTGGTTCGTTGGCATCAAGGATCAGCCCCATGCATTCACCGGCTTCTTCGCCTCTTTCGTGCTGCTGTTCTTTGCGACCGGTATCGGCAATGCATCCACCTTCCAGATGATCCCTGCGATCATGTCGAAGGAAATGGATCGATTGATGCCAAAGGCAACGATCGAGCAGCGTCGTCTGGAAGCAGGCAAGGAATCAGCTGCCATCACCGGCTTCACATCGGCCATCGCTGCTTTCGGTGCCTTCTTCATTCCAAAAGGCTACGGCACCTCAATCAGCATGACCGGCGGACCGGAAGCCGCTCTCTGGGCATTTCTCATCTTCTACGTGACCTGCCTCATCATCACATGGGCCGTCTACACCCGCAAAGGTGGCCTTCTCTATGACGTCGAGCACAATCGCAAATCTGCGACTGCTGCCGCCTGATAACTGAACTTATTGAGAGGACAAAATTATGAGTCTACTCCTCGACCGATTGAACTTTCTTGCCCGGAAAAATGTCGGCACCTTTTCCGAAGGACATGGTGTCACCACGGTTGAAAATCGTGACTGGGAAGATGCCTATCGCAAGCGCTGGCAGCATGACAAAATCGTCCGCTCGACCCATGGTGTGAACTGCACCGGCTCCTGCTCGTGGAAAGTCTATGTGAAGGGCGGCATCATCACATGGGAAACCCAGCAGACCGATTATCCGCGCACGCGGCCTGACCTTCCCAATCATGAGCCACGCGGCTGTCCGCGTGGTGCGAGCTATAGCTGGTATGTCTATTCGGCTAATCGCGTTAAATATCCGCTGATCCGCTCGCGCCTTATGAAACATTGGCGCAAGGAACGTGCGCTGAAAACACCCGTGGCTGCATGGGCTGCCATTCAGCAAGACCCGGAAAAGCGCTCCGATTACATGAAAGTACGCGGCCTTGGCGGTTTTGTTCGCGCTACATGGGATGAAGTCACCGAAATCATCGCGGCCGCCAATGCCTATACGACCAAAACCTATGGCCCTGACCGCGTGGTTGGCTTCTCGCCGATCCCGGCCATGTCGATGGTGTCTTATGCAGCCGGTTCGCGCTATCTGTCGCTGCTCGGCGGCGTTTGCATGTCTTTTTATGACTGGTATTGCGATCTGCCACCCGCCTCTCCAATGACATGGGGCGAACAGACCGATGTGCCGGAATCTGCCGACTGGTATAATGCCGGCTTCCTGATGCTGTGGGGTTCGAACGTTCCGCAGACCCGTACGCCAGATGCGCATTTTTACACCGAAGCCCGCTATAAGGGCGCAAAATCGGTCGTTGTTTCGCCCGACTATTCGGAAGCCGCAAAATTCTCCGATCTTTGGTTGCATCCCAAGCAGGGCACCGATGCAGCACTTGCCATGGCGATTGGTCATGTCATTTTGCGCGAGTTCCATCTGGATCGTCAGGTCGAGTATTTTGAGGATTATTGCCGCAAATATACCGACTTCCCGATGCTGGTGCGCCTGACCAAGAAGGACGGCCATTATGTGCCGGAACGCTTCATCCGCGCATCCGATTTTGTCGATACATTGGGCGAAGGCAACAATCCTGACTGGAAAACCGTCGCTTTCGATAAGACGTCCGGTGCCTATGTCGCGCCAAGCGGTTCAATCGGCTATCGTTGGGGCGAAGACGGCAAGTGGAATTTGGAAGAAAAAGACGGCAAAGGCGATGCGGTCGATCTCGCCAAGACCTTTATAGACAAGGGCGAACATGATGTTATCGCCGAAGTCGGCTTCCCGTATTTTGGCAATCGCGAGCATGATTATTTTGAGGGCACAGATCACGACAGCGTTCTTGTGCGCAAGGTCCCTGCCCGCAAGGTAAAGCTTGCCGAAGGCGAAGCCATGGTTGCGACGGTCTTCGACCTTTTTGCAGCCAATTACGGCCTTGATCGCGGTCTTGACGACAAGAATTCTGCAAAATCCTTCGACGAAGGACTGCCTTATACGCCGGCATGGGCTGAAAAAATCACCGGCGTTCCGCGTGATCAGATCATCGCAGTAGCACGCGAATTTGCCCATAATGCTGAAAAGACCAATGGCCGTTCCATGGTCATTCTCGGTGCCGGTCTCAACCACTGGTACCACATGGATATGAGCTATCGTGGCATCATCAATATGCTGGTGATGTGCGGTTGTATCGGTCAATCGGGCGGTGGCTGGAGCCATTATGTCGGTCAGGAAAAACTGCGTCCGCAGACCGGCTGGACAGCGCTTGCTTTCGCGCTCGACTGGAACCGTCCGCCACGTCACATGAACTCAACCTCGTTTTTCTATGCGCATACCGACCAATGGCGCTATGAAACTGTGAAGGTCGATGACATTCTGTCACCGACTGCGCCAGAGGGCGAATGGGGTGGAACGCTGCACGATTATAATATTCGTGCAGAACGTATGGGTTGGCTGCCATCCGCACCACAATTGCAGACCAACCCATTGGAATTGGCAAAACAGGCGGCGGCATCGGGCAAAGATGCCAAGGATTTTGTTGCCGAAGCGCTCAAATCCGGCAGCCTCAACATGTCCTGCGAAGACCCTGACAATGAAGCAAACTGGCCGCGCAACATGTTTGTGTGGCGTTCCAATCTGCTTGGTTCTTCCGGTAAGGGCCATGAATATTTCCTCAAGCACCTGCTTGGCACCTCTAATGGTTTGCTCGGTAAGGATCTTGGCGAGCAAGGCGCACAGGAATCGCAGGAAGCCGTCTGGCATGATGAAGCGCCGGAAGGAAAACTCGATCTGCTGGTCACACTGGATTTCCGCATGTCCACGACCTGCGTTTATTCAGACATCGTGCTGCCAACTGCCACCTGGTATGAAAAGAACGATCTCAACACGTCCGACATGCATCCCTTCATTCATCCGCTGTCGAGTGCTGCCGATCCCGCGTGGGAAGCCCGGACCGACTGGGATATTTTCAAAGGCATCGCCAAGAAATTCTCGGATGTAGCACCGGAAGTTCTGGGCGTCGAAAAGGACATAGTTCTTGTTCCAACGCTGCATGATACGGCGGGCGAACTCTCACAGCCATTCGATGTGAAAGATTGGAAAAAGGGCGAGATTGAACCGATCCCCGGCAAAACCATGCCAACGGTCGTTGTGGTCGAGCGCGATTATCCGAACCTTTACAAGCGCTACACGTCAGTCGGACCATTGCTCGAAAAGCTTGGCAATGGCGGCAAGGGCATCGGCTGGAACACCGATCATGAAGTCGAACTTCTCGGCAAGCTGAACGGTAAAGTCACTGATCCGGGTGCATCCGAAGGTCGTCCGCGCATCATGACCGACATTGATGCAACGGAAGTCATTTTATCACTTGCACCAGAAACCAACGGCGAAGTGGCCGTGAAGGCATGGGAAGCGCTGTCGAAATTCACAGGCCGCGATCATGGACATCTTGCAATCCCGAAAGAAGATGAGAAAATCCGCTTTCGCGATGTTGTAGCGCAGCCACGCAAGATCATCTCGTCGCCAACCTGGTCTGGTCTTGAATCGGAAAGCGTTTGCTACAATGCAGGTTACACCAATGTGCATGAATTGATCCCATGGCGCACGCTGACAGGCCGTCAGCAGCTCTATCAGGATCATTTGTGGATGCGTGCATTCGGTGAAGGCTTCTGCGTTTACCGCCCTCCAATCGATACCAAGACGGTCAATCCGGCCATTCGCGAAAAGGCCGATGGTAAGCCGCATCTGGTGCTTAACTTTATCACGCCGCACCAGAAATGGGGCATTCACTCGACCTATTCCGACAATCTGTTGATGCTAACGCTCAACCGTGGCGGTCCGGTCGTGTGGATTTCTGAACCGGACGCCAAGCGAGCTGGTCTGATCGATAATGACTGGGTTGAAGTCTACAATGCCAATGGCGCCATCGTGGCGCGTGCAGTCGTTTCCCAGCGCATCAAGGACGGTACAATGTTCATGTACCACGCGCAGGAAAAGATCATTAACGTGCCCGGCTCACCTCTCACAGGTCAGCGCGGCGGCATCCATAACTCGGTCACACGTATCATCACTAAGCCAACCCATATGATCGGCGGCTATGCCCATCAATCTTATGGTTTCAATTATTACGGAACTGTTGGTGCAAACCGCGATGAATTTGTCGTGGTGCGCAAGCTGGAGAATGTCGACTGGATGGAAGGTCCGCTTGATGACAGCACCCAACATACACCGCACAGCAAGGAGGCAGCAGAATGAAAATCCGCGCACAAATCGGTATGGTTCTCAATCTGGACAAGTGCATCGGCTGCCATACCTGCTCCGTGACGTGTAAGAACGTCTGGACCAGCCGTGAAGGTGTTGAATATGCCTGGTTCAACAATGTTGAAACCAAGCCCGGCATTGGTTTTCCAAAAGAATGGGAAAATCAGAAGAAGTGGAATGGTGGCTGGGTCCGCAAGAAAAACGGCAAGATCGAACCCAAAATGGGTGCGAAATGGCGCATTCTTGCCAAGATTTTCGCCAATCCCGACCTGCCGGAAATTGACGATTATTACGAGCCTTTCGACTTCGATTATGGACACTTGCAGTCAGCACCTGAAAGCAAGACCATGCCGACCGCACGTCCGCGTTCGCTGATTTCCGGCGAACGGATGGAAAAGATCGAATGGGGTCCAAACTGGGAAGAAATTCTCGGTGGTGAATTTGCCCATCGCTCGAAAGACTACAATTTCGAAGGCGTGGAAAAGGAAATCTACGGCCAGTTCGAAAACACCTTCATGATGTATCTGCCGCGCTTATGCGAGCATTGCCTCAATCCGACCTGCGTTGCAGCCTGCCCATCGGGTGCGATCTATAAGCGTGAAGATGACGGCATCGTACTGATCGATCAGGAAAAATGCCGTGGCTGGCGCATGTGCGTCTCTGGCTGCCCTTATAAGAAGATTTACTACAACTGGAGTTCGGGCAAGTCAGAAAAGTGCATCTTCTGCTATCCGCGCATCGAAGTCGGACAGCCGACCGTCTGCTCGGAAACCTGTGTTGGTCGTATCCGTTATCTCGGCGTTATTCTTTACGATGCCGACCGGATTTCGGAAGCAGCATCGACTGCCAATGAGCAGGACCTTTACGAAGAACAGTTGAGCATCTTCCTTGATCCAAACGATCCAAAAGTGATCGAACAGGCGCGTAAGGATGGTGTGCCGGATGCGTGGCTTGAAGCCGCCAAGCATTCGCCGGTCTATAAGATGGCAATGGAATGGAAAATTGCCTTCCCGCTGCATCCTGAATATCGCACATTACCAATGGTCTGGTATGTGCCGCCGCTTTCGCCACTTCAGTCGGCTGCTGCCGCTGGCAAGCTCGGCATGGATGGCCCGCTACCGGATGTTCGCTCGATGCGTATTCCGGTTCGCTATCTCGCCAATCTTCTGACCGCAGGCAAGGAGGAGCCGGTCGTTTCCGCGCTCGAACGCATGTTGGCCATGCGCTCCTATATGCGCTCAAAGACCATTGACGGCGTGATTGACGAAGCGATTGCAGAGCGCGTTGGCATGGATAGTCAAATGATTGAAGACATGTATCAGTTGATGGCGATCGCCAATTACGAAGATCGTTTTGTCATCCCGACTTCGCATCGCGAAGTCACCGAAGATGCCTATGATCTGCATGGTTCGTGTGGCTTCACCTTCGGCAACGGCTGTTCGGGCGGTTCGTCCACGGAAGACCTGTTTGGTGCCAAGCGCCAGAAGGTTGTCCAGACACCAACCGATATTTTCAGGGAGCAAGTGTAATGAACAAACCTCTGAAAATCCTGTCGCTGCTTCTCTCTTACCCGTCCCCTGAAATCAGGGCCGGGCGAGAAGAGCTGAAAGCAGCTGTCTCAGAAGAAACAAGCCTGCTATCGCCGGGGATTATAAAACTCCTCGACAATCTGATTGATGACATCTGCAAGGGCGATCTCTATGAGGCGCAGGAGCGTTATGTGCATCTGTTTGATCGCACGCGTGCGCTTTCGCTGCATCTGTTCGAGCATGTGCATGGCGAAAGCCGTGATCGCGGTCAGGCCATGGTCGATCTGCTGAAAATGTATGAAGACAATGGTTTCGAAATTGATGCCAAAGAGCTTCCTGATTATCTGCCGCTGTTCCTCGAGTTTCTCTCGACCCGAACGCCGGAAGAAATTCACGATCTTCTGGCACAAACAGCTCATATCACAACGGCGATTGGTGAGCGTTTGCGCAAGCGCCGTTCGATCTATTCCAATGCATTTGCAGCTCTCGCCCATATCAGCCGGGCTAAGCCCGACGAAAAGCTGGTTGGAGAATTGCTGCGTCAGGCAGAGGACGACCCCAATGATCTGGAGGCACTTGACCGCATCTGGGAAGAAGAGGCCGTAACGTTCGGCAGTTCCAATGCTGGTGAAAATGCCTGTGGGCCGGATCGTCTGCGTATGCAGGTGCGTGCCGCACGCCGCAATCCGGCTGCGCCATCCAACCCCAACCAAATCTAGGAGACGGATGATGGCCAATCATATCAATACGTTCCTGTTCGGAATTTACCCCTATATCGCGCTGAGCGTGCTGGCACTGGGGTCTATTGTCCGCTATGACCGCGAACCCTATACATGGCGTGCCGGGTCCAGCCAGCTTTTGCGCCGCAAGCAGCTGATGTGGGGCTCGGTGCTGTTTCATGTTGGTGTTCTGGTGATTTTCGCTGGCCACTTCGTCGGCCTTCTAACGCCAATCTGGATTTTCGACACACTCGGCATCAGCCATGAAGCCAAGCAAATCCTCGCTATTGTTGCAGGTGGTATAGCCGGTGTGATGGCAATCATCGGTGCAACGCTTCTGGTGCATCGCCGTCTGTTTGACCCGCGTATTCGTGCATCATCACGCCGGACTGATACACTGATCATCATCCTGTTGTGGATTCAATTGCTGCTCGGACTTGCGACAATTCCGGTATCGCTCCAACATCTTGACGGCCATGAAATGGTGAAATTCATGAGCTGGGCGCAGGGCATCTTTACGTTTAATCTGCAAGCCTCAAGCTATGTGCTGGATGCGTCGCTGATCTTCAAACTGCATATTTTCCTTGGCCTGACGATCCTGCTTCTGTTCCCGTTCACACGTCTCGTTCATATGTTGAGCCTGCCTGTGCGCTATATCTGGCGGCCCGGCTATCAGGTTGTGCGTAAGCGCAACCACAGCGCAGTCCCATCCCGTAAACGCGTTCAGATGGAGCAAAACTGATGGCCACACTTTTTGACAGCAAACAGCCGTCAGGCAATTCACATTCGCATTCGCATGCACATTCTGGTGCAAAAGGCAGCTACTCCACGTATCAAGAGCCGGACACACGCGTTCCACCGAAACCGCGCCCTATTTTTGATGCCGTTTCGGTCAATGGTGTGGAAATTGCCGAAAGCGATATTCTGACGGAAGCGCAAAACCATCCGGCAGAAAATCCCGGTGCAGCCTTGCTTGCCGGTGCCCGCGCCCTTGCGGTACGCGAACTTCTTTTGCAACGCGCAAGAGAAGTTGGCATCATAGCGCAGCCTGAAAAAGATGAGGAAGGTCGTCTCGAAACTGATGAAGATGCGCTGGTGCGTATGGTCATCGATCAAGAAGTGGATGTGCCTCAGGCATCGAGCGACGAATGCTTGCGCTTTTATGAAAATAATCGCCGACGTTTCACAAGTTCGCCGTTGCTGGAAGCCAGCCATATCCTGATTGCAGCAGACCCTGCTGACCCAAAAGCGCGGGAAGCCGCACGCGGCACAGCATCTTTTCTGGCAACGTCTGTAATTGCTGATCCGGCAAGCTTTTCTTCGATGGCTCGCGAATATTCGGCATGTCCGTCAGGCGCACAGGGGGGTAATCTCGGCCAGCTTACGCGGGGAAGCACAGTACCGGAATTGGAACGCGCACTTGAGCGACTTTCACCGGGCGATATCACGGCGGCACCGATTGAAAGCCGTTTTGGTTTTCATATCATCAGGCTTGATCGGCGTGTTGATGGCGAAGTACTCCCCTTCGATTTCGTATCCGAACGCATCGCGGGCTGGCTTGAAGCCTCCACATGGTCAAAAGCGGTTTCGCAATATATTGCTATTCTGGCCGCTGACGCAGAAATTACCGGAATAGACCTGCTGTCCAGTGAGGGAGAAAGTCAATGACTTCACAGCCGATCCTTGCAGCAATTCTGGCCGACAAGGATATTTCGGTCGATCCGCTTCTGGCGGCCGTTGCGGCACGGGCCGTGGAATGTGGTTTCAAGGTCGCGGGTTTTTTGCAGCACCGCGGCCCTGAGACGGATGAATGCTGCCGTGAAATCGTGATTGAACGTCTTGGCTCAGGCGTAAGGCAGATTATCTCGCAGCCGCTTGGCTCGGGCTCGCGTGGTTGCAGGCTTGATCCGTCAGCACTTGCGGATGTAGCAGGTTCGCTGCTTGCAGAAATCGAAGCCGGAGCAGATCTGCTCATCCTCAACCGTTTCGGCAAAGGCGAAACGGAAGGTCAGGGATTTCGGACCGTTATCGAGCTGGCGTATGCAAAGCAGATACCCGTGCTGACAGTCGTGCGCGAAACCTATGTTGAGGGCTGGAACGAGTTCGCAGGCGATTGCGGAGTGTTACTAACAGCCGAACATAAATCTGTCTTAGCGTGGATTAATCAGGTATACCAATGCTTTAAGCAGAATTCAATCATATGAATGATGTTAAGACGTATTTTGGTTCCACATTGAGCGAGAGCGTCTTTGCAACTGGGAGAAACCTTGCTGTTTGCGCTTCATATTAGAGAGATTGATGCCAACGAGCATGATACTACCTCAGTTTTGAATTTGAAGCCGAGCATAAAGCGTATTTGTCGTGTGATAAGTCGACGGCCTTATTCAACTGTGTTATTAATGGGAAGCGCATTTTTATGCGCGTTAACGCTGAAAATACGGATGCATAACTATCATTGTTAGCGACAATATTGTAGCCGCAAAGTTAGAATGTCCTGCTTCTGCAAAGTAGAAGTGTCACACTCCCCCAGTCTGAAAGACGTCTGGGAGACGAGCAGATGGGATTGATAGCGATGAGCGAGCAGGATCTGAGCGAATCCGAATGGCGTGTCTTGAAGGATTTACTTCGGATTGAAGCCGTCAATCGGGGACGCGGGCGTCGCCCGGAGCAAAATCGTGCAATTATCAACGGCATATTTGGGAGACTTCGCTGCGGTACGCCGTGGCGGGATGTTCCGCCCAAATGCGGCAATTGGAATACGATCTATCGACGATTTCGGCGCTGGAGCGAGGCCGGGGTGTAGGAGGCCGTTTGGCACTTTTACGTTAACTGGAGTGCAGACGTAACTCAATCTTTGATGCATCTGTCATGCGGACTTCAGGCAAGCGATTTCGCGCCACATGTCAGTGGCGGCTTGACGTAGCTCTCGGTGATTGTCTGAACTGATTTGATTGCGTGGGAAATAATGAAGATTGTAAATCGGGTCATGTATCGACGTTAAATTTTGCACATGTCGCGCCGATTTCAAGCGCTTAATAACCCGCTCGCGTCGTCGGATCGGCTGATGCGAATTCTCTGCCCGATTGTTCAAACCCTTATGCTGGCGATGATCGCAAACGCTAAGGCCTATAGCTCGTTTGGCAGCCCCATATGATCGTAGTTTATCGGTGACCATAACCCGCGGTGCACAGCCCTGAGCAGAGAGAAGCTTGCACATGAAACGCTTGGCGGCCTTGCGGCGTTTCTGGACCAAAACATCTAACACAAAACCGTCCTGATCAACCGCCCGCCAAAGAATGTGATGCTCACCTTTGATAGATATTACGCACTCATCCAAGTGCCATTTATCGCCAAGCCGCGGTGTGCGACGACGGATATTACTCGCATAAGCTCGTCCGAATTTCTCTGCCCATTCGTAAACTGTCTTATGTGTAACGAATATCCCGCGATAAGCCAGCATATCTTCGACCATACGAAAGCTCAGTGGAAAGCGGAAATACAACCACACCCCCTCTGCAATAATCTCAGCAGGATAACGACGGCGGTGGTAAAGTGAAGAAAGAGGTTCGATCATCACCCGTTATCGCCAACAATGTTTACGCTTAGGTTAAGGTAACTGTGCCGATAACTCAGCTGCGCGCCACGAGTGATCAGCTAGGTGCAGGCCCACTGGCTCGCCATCAAACCTCAGGCCGCGCCTGTCGCGGAATGCTCAAGCCGTTCGGGCTCAGCGCCCAGTCCGGCGCCTGCGCGGTAATGCGCCGCCTTGTCTGCAACACGTCGCGCGCAATGGTCAGAGCATGACTGGGGGAATGGATATCGCGCGCCGCTTCATGCAGGATGAGATCTTCCATCTCGACCAGTTCGCCATCGAGCCAAAGCGACGCGGAGGCATCGGCAAAATGAAACCGTTCGATCAGTCGTGTGCCGACCGGCGAATAAACAAGAGTTTCGTCGAGGCATGCCAATGCCTCACTCGCGCGCGCCAGCGGCGATAGGTACGTGGGGCAAATCCGGTGGGAAGTTTCTGATTTAGAGTTGGAGTCAAGAACTCCCGTGCTTCAACCCGACAGCTTCAAGCGGTTAACAATCGGCAACTTCCTGCACCGTCACGCCAGGGCGCAAGCTTTCCGAAACAGTCCGGCCTGTCTACAAGTCAAGGATGTAGGCGAATATTGAGCGCCCTCATCTCGCTCGTTCAATTTGCATCAAGGCTGGTCACTCGAACATTTTGGCGATTACGGCTTGTTCGGCTTCCTCCCATCGACGAACGTCCTTAGTCACGTGCTCAATCTCTTTGTCACTGAGGTGGTGCGCACCGTCCTGGTCGATACGACACAGACTGAATGGCTTACCGACGGTAGGGGACGAAAGGTCAAGCGCTTCCAAAACACGCAGGACGGTCGCGCAACCGAAGCGCATCGACCGATCGGTCAAATTGAAGTGAGACAGAAGCGAGCCGGCTTGCTGTGCCATGGCCGCACCGCTGCCGATCGCGTGGAATCCGATATCAGCGTAGTGCCCGATCATGCCAGAAGGCGTTATCTCAACAATCCACGGCTCACCTTTGCGCCACCCGGCAGCCATCACGTAGGCCGATGGCGAGCCGCCACCTTCTTCGCCCGGAACGTCCGAGATGAACGTGTCGTAGTGATGGCGCAGGATCGGGAGAACCTGTTCTTGCAACGCGCGGCCGATATCCGGGGCCTCCAGAATAGCCGCACTGTTTTCATTGAAACACCGTTCGACGTCGACCAGCACTGATCGCGCGCCACTTCCGCCCCAAGCCGCTAGCTCGCCCAAAGGGTGCAGTTTCTCGGCCGGGTATGTCATGCCTCTCCCCTTGTCCGTAATCTGAGAGTCAGAGCCAAGCACGACTCCATCTTGGCAAACGGTAGCAAGGACGACGGTCATAATTTAAAACCTCTCGAGTCGTGTGTTTCGGAAAATTCGGCGGGATTTGCATTAGCCGCAGTTCGCTTTATGACGACAGCGCGATGCAGACTGAAGTTGTGCTTAATAGGAATAACCCATTTTCCCTTCTCGATTTTGAGTGTAGAGAAAACACGCGTGTAGTCGTATCGTTCCCACATTATGTAGTCTAAAGGTGCTGGCAAGGCTCTCGATAGCAAGGCTCAGTAACTGAACACAATCAGGCCGGCGTGCGCGTACAACCTGTTTGCAATGACATACACCGGCCTGTTATAATCTCATCCCTATATGAAATTCGTGGAAGCTATCGAGCCATTTGTGTTGTTATCGTTTGATACAGGTAAGTTGATAAGCTGTTCCAAACAATCCCGGGAGTTCGCGAAATACTTATGAAGGCCACGTGGGAAACGTCGCCTACCTCAGATTTTCTTCAAGTCATGCTCGGTCGTTTGAACCGGATAAAAAAATGCTGTCTTCCTTTTGTATCTTCATCAATGATCATGGCGTGACGACACATAATTTCACATTCCTATGAAATGCAAAGATATAGCCGACTATCTAGATTTGACAATTGAAACGCTCAGCAGATCATTTATCAAACTGCGCACCTAAAATGTGATAAAATCAAATGACTAAAGCCCTATTGAAATTATGCGCGTTCGTCGCTGGTACACATTGCCGGGATTGCATTGCGTTAATACGAGATATGAATACTCTTTGTCCGCATGCGTTCTATAAAAGCTGACGTGCCTTTGATTGAAACTGAAAGGGTTTTGGTCGACAATTAGGAGAATGAAATAATGGTATCACAACCCACAAAACACGTTCATCTTCCAGATGACTTGATTACCTATGGTCGTTCGCCCGAATTTGATCAGGACACATTACCAGCCGCACTTCAAAAAAAGCATACGACAAAGGAAGGTTCGTGGGCATTAATACATGTGATGCAAGGGCGGTTGCTCTATCGAATTCTCGAACCGTTTTCAGAAACGGTGCTTGAATCAGGAAAACCTGGCCTGATCCAACCACGTCAACCGCATGAAGTCGAAATCATCGGCCCCGTTCGGATGTTCGTTGAATTTTATTCAAAACCATAGTGGGTAGTCCTCCTAAGGAGCCCCCCGGTAATTCTTTCATAGTTCGAATAGGGTCGCACCGCCACTCATTCCCGCACCAGCAGCGGTCATCAATAATTTCTGACCAGGCTTTAAAGGATTATGTCTATGAAGAATTGATAGTGAGAGCGGGATGGTTGCAGCAGATGAATTTCCATAGTTTCTGATGGTGCTCATCATTTGGGAAGTATCAAATCCGAGATTGTGCCTGACCGCATCACAAAGACGGATATTGGCCTGATGAGGAATAAAGTGATCAATTGAAGAGGCTGTAAAACCGGCATTATTCATGACCTCCATTGATGTTTGGGTCATTAATTCAACGGCTCTGGAAAACACCTCACGTCCATCACGCATTGTCATCAAAAATTCATCCCGGGGGATGTGGGGCGAAAACGGTGTATTGCTGCCACTTGCCGGAATGGTGATCAGGTCATAATTGCTTCCATCTGAATTCAGTGCTGTCGCTTTCAGTCCGCTCTGTAGGTTATTGCATGGTGCCAGAACCACCGCACCAGCAGCATCTGCGAACAGAACACTGCTTGCGCGTTCAGCTGGATTGATCCTTCGGCTGAGAATATTGGCAGCGACAATGAGTACAGGTTTGTTTTGTGTGCGAACAAAGCCATCGGCAAGTGACAGCGCATAAAGGAAGCCAGAGCAAGCACCTGAAAGATCGATAGCACCGGCATTTTTTAGTGCCAGCTTATGCGCCAGAAGTGGTGCGGAAGGTGGTAACAGATGATCTGGTGTAGACGTCGCAAGTAGAACAAGCGCAATCGCGTCGCGGGGAATCCCGGCTTGTTCGAGTGCCATATTACCGGCATTTGCGGCAAGGCTGCTCAATGTTTCGCTTTCAGTTGCCCAGTGTCGGGATTTTATGCCGGTACGACGCTCGATCCAGCCATTTTCAAGGCCGAGGCGATTTTCGATTTCCGCATTAGTGACAATCCGGGCCGGTACGGAATGACCAAATCCGGCAAGACGCGAGGAAAGTGCCGTCATTGCATGATTTCCGCTAAAGCCAGCGATACAACTTCATCAATGGCATCATATGTGAGTGAGATATCTTCTGAATTCGAGCAATAAGGCGGCATCAGGTAGATAGTATTTCCAAGTGGACGGAGCAGAATGAGCTTTTCCCGAAAGAGCTGACGTAAGCGCGGTCCGATTTCAGCCAGATAACCCTCGGCAGGCACCGCAACGTCAAGAGCAGCAATGGTGCCGCATTGTCTAACACTGGTAAATCTGTGATCATTTTCAAAACGTTGCAGATGATGGGCATGTTGCGCTGCGATCGTATGAAGGCGGGCCTCTACCGGTTCGTCACGCCAGATTTGCAGGTTCGCCACAGCTGCCGCGCAAGCAATCGCATTGGCAGTATAAGAGCTTGAATGAAAGAATGTCTTTGTTCGATCATGCGATAAATGCGCCTCAAAAATCTCAGGCGTGCAAAGGGTAGCCGCGAGTGGCAAAGCCCCGCCTGTAACTCCTTTGGAAGTACAAAGAATATCCGGCGTGACGCCAGCGTGATCGCAGGCAAACCGCTTGCCAGTGCGTCCCCATCCGGTCATCACTTCGTCTGCAATGAAGAATACTCCATAGCGGCTTGCAACTTGCTTCAGCGATTGGAGCACTGAATGGTCGTAGATTTTCATGCCACCAGCGCCAAGTACCAGCGGCTCCACAAGAATAGCGGCTATTTTTCCTGAACGACAAAGTGCTTCAAATCTGTCCAGAGTTTGTTGCTCATGACCCAAATTGGGGAATGGCAAAGCATCCACCCCAAAAAGTAAAGACTCAAAGGGCGCATTGAAAACGCCGCGTTGACCCACAGACATCGTACCGATTGTATCGCCATGATAGCTATGCTCCATCACGACGATACGATCGTGAGCAGCACCACGATTGTGAAAGCTACCAAGCGCCATCTTGATAGCAACCTCTACGGCAGTCGAACCGCTATCCGAATAAAAGACGTGTTTGAGCCCTGGGGGCGTGAACTCGAGAAGAGCTTTTGCAAGGTTTTCTGCGGGTTCATGGGTGAATTCCGCAAAAATAATCTGATCATAGGATTCTGTTGCTTCTCGGATCGCGTTCATGATCCGTGGAATGCGATGGCCATGTGTCGTGACCCACCAGGATGAGATTGCATCAAAGATGCGGTTGCCCTCATCATCGAAAAGATATGCGCCTTCTGTTGCAACAATCTGTTTCATGCGCGGCATGAGCGCATGTTGCGTGAATGGATGCCAAACGGGAGACTGAGTCAAACACCTGCCTCCACGAATGAGGCCAGATCAAAATTGGCATGAAAAGCATTACTGAGACTATCTCTGGTCAGCTCTTCCAAAATAGGAAGGCGACCGAGTTGTTTCACATTTCCAATATCGGTGATGATGGATTGCGTATCAGTATTCTCATCTCCAATGAAGACAACACCATGAAGCGGAATATCACGGCTGCGCAATGCCGTAATCGATAGTAATGTATGATTGATTGTACCAAGTGAGGTTCGCGCACAAAGAATGACAGGGATATGCCATTTCGCAAAAACATCTGCAAACAGCAGTTTTGATGTAAGCGGCACCAACAGCCCTCCCGCCCCTTCAATGATGAGCGGGTCGTTTGATGCTGTTGGCTGGAGCGCTGCTTCATCGATTTCCACTTGTTCAAGCCGTGCGGAAAGATGCGGCGATGCTGGTTTCTTCAAACGATAGGCTTCCGGCAGAATCTGCTCACGCGGTACACCGCTGAGACGTGCAACAATCTGACTATCGGTTTCCTCGATCAGTCCTGATTGTATCGGCTTCCAGTAATGTGCATGAAGAGCGCCTGTCAGAGCAGCTGAGAATATTGTTTTTCCAACACCAGTATCCGTTCCCGATATAACAAAGCGTATCGTCATTTTCTGATTTCTTTCATGAGACCGGCAAGGCAGTCCAACATATGTGCGATCTGTTGCTCGTCGACATTGAGGGTAATCGAGAGGCGCAGACGCGCCGTACCTTCCGGGACTGTTGGTGGGCGTATGGCGCGAACGTCAAAGCCGTGCGCCTGAAGTGCTTCGGCAATTCTCACAGCCTTGGCATTATCGCCAATAATAATTGGCTGAATATGCGATCCACTCGGTACAATACTGAGACACTGCGTTAATGCTTGAGCGGTAAAGGCAACGCGATGATCAAGCGCATCCCGCCGTTCCGGTTCGTCGGCAACGATACGCAAAGCCTCCCGCACCGCCGCTGCCATTAATGGCGAGGGAGCAGTCGAATAGATAAATCCACGCGCGCGATTGGTGAGATAGTGGGCAAGTATTGAGGGCGTAGCGAGCAATGCGCCGGATGCACCAAGGGCCTTACCGCATGTATGTAAAACCAGTATGTTCTCGCGTCCTGCAAGCTCAGTAGCCAATCCCTTTCCGCCAGTGCCAACGACGCCGGTCGCATGTGCCTCATCAATGACGAGAAAACCCTCGTGGCGTTCGGCTATCTCGGCAAGCTCAGCAAGTGGTGCTCTGTCGCCATCCATCGAATAAAGGCTTTCGACTGCGATCCACGGACGTCCCCTCCCACCGCTTTTACGCCAGTTGCGGATGGTATTGTCAAAAGCATCAGCATCATTATGCGCTATGCTGATAGAGTTTGCCTTACTTGCGGCAATACCTTCATGGGCGCTTGCATGGATCAGCGCGTCATACAGGATCAGGTCATCCCGTCGCGGCAAAGTGGAGAAAAGCGCTACATTAGCAATATAACCGCTGCCGAAATAAAGCGTACGTTGTGCACCGAAGAAGGTGGCGGCCTCCACTTCCAGACACTCGTGTTCTGCGTGATTGCCCCTTAGCAAACGAGAGCCTGATGCACCGCATGGAACACCTCTTTCAATCGCGTCCGTAATCGCCATTTTCAGACGCGCTTCACTGGCGAGTGCCAGAAAATCATTGGACGTAAAATCAATTCCCCCCAATTGTGTGAGGCTACGCAATCGCGCTTTCCGCCTGAGTGCCTGCAGCTGCGCAGCATAGTCAACAAGTATAGTCATGACTGCGCCACAGGCCTTGATGACCTAGATTCCAGAGGCATGGGTGAAATGCCAAGGCGCTGAAAAAGCACTGTGTCATGATCTTCGCCGGGATTATCTGCAGTCAGTAGGGTTTCGCCAATAAAGATCGAATTTGCGCCCGCGAAAAAACAAAGTGCCTGCATCTCGTCGCTCATTTCAGTGCGCCCTGCAGAAAGGCGCAAATGCGAAGTTGGCATCAGAATGCGTGCCAGAGCAATTGTCCGGATAAAATCTATAGGGTCGACCCGAATTGCATTGGCCAGTTTAGAGCCAGGAATAGGGATCAGTTGATTAATCGGCACACTTTCTGGCGGCACAGGCAAATTGGCCAATGTCAGCAACATGGAAATGCGATCATCAATTGTCTCCCCCATGCCCAAAATCCCACCCGCACATAATTTGATGCCAGCCATCCGCGCAGTCTCAAGCGTATTCAGGCGGTCATCAAAGCTGCGAGTGGTGATGATCTCTGGGTAAAACCGTTCAGACGTATCAATGTTATGGTTATAGTAATCGAGACCAGCCTTCGCAAAACCCTCTGCCTGTACCTCTGTCAGCATGCCAAGCGTCATGCAGGTTTCCATACCGAGCGCCTTAACACCTTCCACCATCGCCACGAGCGTTTCCATGTCGCGATCTTTAGGACTGCGCCACGCTGCGCCCATACAAAAACGCGTAGCACCTTCGTCTTTGGCTTTTTGCGCCTGCGTAAGAACCTTCTCAACCTCCATCAGCTTTGAAGCTTTCAAGCCGGTCGAATAATGCGCGGACTGACTGCAATAGCCACAATCCTCAGCGCAGCCGCCAGTTTTAATAGATAGAAGTCTGCTCATCTGAACAGCATTTGGGTCAGAATGGGCGCGATGAATACTCTGAGCGCGGAATAGCAGGTCACTGAACGGTAAATTATAGATAATTTTAGCATTTTCTATAGAAATCGCGCCATTCATCAAACAAATCTCCTCTTATATGGCCGAAATCATTATGCGAATCCGCACATTTCCGTCAGCCAGAATCAAAATATAGATAAAATTACATATTGTTGATAATTTGGAATTTGTCACGATATTAATGAAACATGCGGTGACAATGCGCACTGGGCTTACGATATCAACCCAATAACTCTGATTGGAAAGGTTGTTGGACGAGAGTAAGTCGAGGCTAAAAGCCCATTTTCGATCTCGGCGTAGGACTAACCATGCAACTTCCTAAAGGAAACGGCACGACCATTTGCCAAGGTTTATGCTGCGTAAAATCATCTAAGAGGAAATATCCAAAGGTCAGATTGTATTTATTGATCTGGATTAAGAGTTTTACGGAAAGCTGCCGCTCTGCATCCTGGCAATGACCTTATGTCGCCGGTCTCTTCCATACCGCCACAACCCACTTTCTGCTGAGGGCCTCACCCAGTAGTAAAACAAGGCAGAAAGAAAAGTCCGGCTGCGTCGGCTCACAGCTCATACCTTCAGCGTTGTGAGCCGATCGTCACGATTGCCGAGGAACGCGCCTGGAAAAAGTCGTATTCAAGCGAATTTTTTGACCATGAAGCAGTGATGCTTTTTGCGGTATTGTCCCTTTCGAGTCTTTCAGGTGTTCCGAGGTGTTTCGATAAACCGTCGAGAAGGCCTGCCGCATTCCGGCTCGAATATGAGCACAGTTTAAGACGAAGTGTACGAGTAGCAAACCATAGAACATCAGGCAGCCCTATTGTTTTGTTTTGCCATCCTACAATTTCGACTGAATCTGGATTATAGCCGATTAAAGCATCACGCAACTCGTCTTTTTCGGCGCCTGTCATCTTCTGCCAGCCAAGCACGTCACCCTTCTTACCTGCAATTTGTGCGGTGGATGACGTACAGATATCCAGAAGCTTCTCCGCTGTCATATCGGTGGGTTCGGCAGCTTTGCCAGATTTTATATTCAAAGATGCAGCACAGATCGCGCCCACAATCATGCAAAGAAGATATTGGCGCGGGCGGATATGCTTCGTTTTAAACAATCGTATTCTCTTGAAGAGGCAGTGCAACGGGTTGGTATCTCCACATTATCACTGTCATGTAAAACCACATCAAAAGGATGGGGCCGAATAAACCGGTGGCAACAGTGTCAAACGGTTAGCGATAAAACTCTATTGGCTTTTCACCAGCAAGACCGAAAGGCCATAGCCCGCTGAATGCATATCTACCCACCCGTTCGAAAAATCGAAGTAATAGAACATACCGGGCATTGCTTCGGTCGAAGTCCAGAATTTTGCCCCTTCACCAAAGTTCGATGCCTCGGTTGAGGGGAATGCAACGGTGTTAACCCTGGGACCATCGCAACAGGAAACAAGGAGCGTTTCCAACTCCTCTCCCGTCGGAACCCGCCACCCTTGCCCGGCAACCGCCGCGGCCTCTTTCGCAGTTTGTTGATTTAAAGATTCTGGTTGGCCACCGCAGGTATTTTTCGCCGAATCCCAAACCATACCTACCGCGCAACGTTTCCATATCAGACCCGTTTTACCGTCCTCAGCTTCATCCCCTTTGAATAAAAAGTGTTTCTCGGGTTCCTTGATACAGCCTTCAGCTGCGACCGCGTTGGTTGGAAACATTAGTAAAAGCAACAGATATCGTAACAAGTCAGCCTCTTAACCGCGCATTGGATCACAGGCGATAAAGATGGTTTGTGACGAAAAACTGACATTCGTAGCGTGTTCTGAAATTGGTTAGCGCAAATGGTCAGTACCGCATTTTTACACGGCTGGCATCAGTTGGCGTCAGCGAAACCTTGACAAGCAAAACGAAACTTCAACCCATTGCACAACGCCTATTTTGCCAAGCTGGCGATAAATGCCTTGAGTGCTGGCAGAACTACCACCTGTATCAGTGCCAATGGGTAATTTGTTGATCTTCAGAAGGCTCCTTTGCTGACGCGGAATTTTTTGAGTTCAGCCATTAATCCTGGAAAATCGACGGGCTGTCCCTCTCCAAAGCCGAAATAGGCCTTTTTGTAGAACTCATATAACTTTTTATAGCCAGCTACATGAGTAGCTCGTGGATAGAAAACACGCGCTTCGGGTGCCATAGCTTTCTGCGCGGTCTGAATGTCCGGGTGCAACCCGACTGCAACGGCTGCGAAAATGCATGAGCCTGTGCCAACAGGTGAAACAGACGGCACATAGACTTCCTTGTTCAGAACGTCGGCATAAATCTGATTAAGAACATCGTTCTTCTGCGGAATACCACCCGCATTCACGATACGATTGGGTTGCAGACCACCCTCACACATACGGTCAATGATGATACGCACATGCAGCGCCATTCCTTCAATGGCAGCATGAAGCTCGTCCCGCGCCTCGTGATTGAGATCCCAGCCCAGCGTCACGCCTGACAGATCAGAGCGCACCAGCACGGTGCGGTCGCCATTGTCCCAGTTCAGCCGCAGCAGTCCGGTTTGGCACGGCGCAAAATCTTCAATGCCCTGTGCAAGCGTTGCAACATCGCTTGAAGCTCGCTTTGCAATGGCACTGAACACATCGCCTGTGGCTGACTGACCTGCTTCAATACCAGCGTAGCCAGGCACCACACTGTCCGCTGCAACACCGCATAGTCCCTCAACAGGATCAAAGTTGGCCGGTCCCATCGAGATAATACAGGTTGAGGTACCGATAACGTTCACAACATCACCGGGTTGGCCGCCGGACCCGATCGCATCCCAGTGCGCATCCAGAGCGCCGACAGGAATGGGGATGCCTGCGGCAAGCCCAAGCTTGCCCGCCCACTCTTCGCTCAGATAACCAGCAATAGCATCGGACGCGAGATAACGGCCAGCCATTTTGTCGAGGATGCCTTCAAACAGTGGGTCAACGCGGCTGAAAAACGCCTGTGGCGGAAATCCACCCCAGCGGATGCCATACATCCATTTATGCCCGGCACCGCAGAGGCTTCGGGGGAGTTCATCGCGCTCTGTGATGCCGCACAGTGTTGCTGCTACCATGTCGCAATGCTCAAGTGCCGTATAGAACTCAGCGCGCTTCTCGGGATTGTGGCGGAGGAAATGAAGTACCTTGGCAAAGCCCCATTCATGGGAGTAAGTGCCGCCGCACCAACGCAAAGCTTCAAGTTCTTCAGCCTGTCCCAGTCGTGTGATTTCGCGCGCTTCTTCATGGGCCCGATGATCGCACCACAGATAGTAATCAGCCAGCGGACGTAGTTTATCGTCAACCATGACGACACTCGATCCGGTAGTATCAATGGCCAGTGCCCGAACGTCACTGCCCGGAATACCAGCCTTCTGCAGGGCCTCATGCATCGCGGAGGCAAGTCCCGCCATATGATCATCATGAGACTGCGCACCCATCAATGGTGCCGCTGCGCTGCGCTTCAACTCATAGCCAGCGCTAGCTCCCGCAACTACAGAACCATTGTCGCTGTCCATCAAAGTAACACGCACGCTCAATGTACCGAAATCGACTCCAGCGACAATTGCCATCGTCAGTCCTCCCGAAAATCAAGGACGGCCAGTTTCTCTGTCCGTTGCTTAAAAGAATAAAAACTTGTCTTTAGTCGGCTTACTGCCCGTAAGTTCGAGCTGGGCCGTGTTTGCGTTTGTAATGGCGATCAAGCAAAGCTTGCGAAACAGATTTCGCGCCAGGGTTGATGGACAGAACATGCCAGGCCATACGGGCTACTTCTTCAAGAATAATGGCGTTCCAGAGAGCTTCATGCGGTGTTGCACCCCAAACGAAGGGTCCATGACCAGCAACAAGCACTGCTGGAATAGCTAGCGGATCGGTGCCTGCAAATGTCTCGATAATGACATTGCCAGTTTCGAGCACATAGTCGCGCTCGATTTCCGCATCAGTCAATGGACGCGTGACGGGAATTGTACCGTAAAAATAATCTGCATGGGTCGTACCGAGCGGCGGAATGGCCATATGCGCCTGCGCCATAATCGTCGCATAAGTAGAATGCGTATGAATAACCGCGCCAATGCCTTCAAAAGCCCGATATAGCGCAGCATGCGTGGCGAGGTCAGATGATGGCTTCATTTTATTGTCGAGCACTGCGCCAGTCATGTCGCAAAGTACTAAATCTTCGGCCTTTAGATGATCGTAGTTGACACCGCTCGGCTTTATAACGATCTGGCCGCTGTCGCGGTCTATGCCGCTTGCATTGCCAAAGGTTGACAGTACGAGGCCATGTTCTACGGTGCCAAGATTGGCTTCGAGAACAGCCTGCCGAAGCGCGGTATGTGCCATTTGTTCATTTCCTGAAATAAAGATACCCAAAGCGCAAACGGTTTTGCGCTTTGGTAATTATTGCGGGCAGAGGCCCGATTAACGTGCAGTCCAGCCCGTGTAGTCTTTTACGTTTTCACGGGTGATCAGAACCGGATCGATCAGGACAGTATCCTTCTCAGGCTTGTTGCCCTTGAAGAATTCGTAGCCCATGCGGAAAGCCTGACCGGCCATGCTGTATGGATCCTGCGAGGACGTTGCACGGATCAGGCTCGATTCATTCTTGAGCGCAACTTCGGTATCTGGAGCACCATCAACACCGGTGATGATGAATTCCGAACGACCCTGCTGGCGCGCAGCAAGATCAGCACCCTGTGCCATCGGGTCGTTAAGAGCAAAGATGCCATCGACCTTGTTGAAGCGCGTGAGCAGCGACTGAGCCGTGTTCAGACCACCATCGCGCGATGCGCCACCGTTCTGGTCTTCGGACAGGATGTTGATACCTTCATTGGCTTCAAACACAGCCTTACAGCCCTTATAACGATCCTGAAGCGAAGAAGAACCAGGGCCGTTGATGATGATCACATCGCCCTTGCCGTTAAGCTGATCGACGATGTACTGGCAGGCCTTCTGACCAGCCGCCACATTGTCAGTCATGACAGTGATGTCAGAACCCGGTGCGGAAACGTCGAAAGACGCCACAACAACACCCGCATCCTTAGCGCGCTTCACAGCTGGAGCGATTGCGTTCTGATCGACTGCATTAAGCATGATCATATCAACGCCAGCTGCGATGAAGCTGTCGATCTGCGAGCTCTGCTTGTTCAGCTCATAGTCTGCCGAAACGGAAGTGATCTTCACGTCTGGATTAACCTTACGCGCTTCCGCTTCGATGCCCTTGATGGCAGCTACGAAGAAAGGATTGCCAAGAAGACCAACGGAAATGCCGATGCTTTCCAGATCCTTTGCACTGACAGTCGAAGCTGTCATGCACAGTACACTTGCGCAGGCGATAAGTTTTGCGAATTTCATGTTTCCTCCTCCTCGGAGTTTTTATGGATAGCGGGTGATAGTTTAAGCGTAGTTCCTGCACTTACGTGCGGGCGCCGCCTTGCAGGCGAAGCCGATCAAGCGCCACGGCGGCGATGATGACGAGACCCTTGATGATGTACTGCCAGATGTCAGACACACCGACGAGGATAAGACCGTTTGAGAGTACAGCGATGATCAGCGCACCAATGAGCGTTCCCCAGATAGAGCCGACACCGCCAACAAACGAGGTGCCGCCAAGAATGACCGCTGCAATAGCGTCAAGCTCGTAAGACGTACCCAGCTGCAGACCATTGGCTGCATAGAGACGTGCTGCCGACATAACGCCACCAAGGCCGGCATAGAGGCCCGAAATTCCGTAAACGAACAGCAGAACCAACGAAACCCTGATGCCTGTTAGGCGCGCAGCATCCGGGTTGCCGCCGGTCGCATAAATCCATGTGCCAAGCACGGTACGGCGCAGAATGAACCACGACAGAACAACAACTGCCAGCGCGATGATCGCAAGCATTGGCATGCCGAGAATTTTGCCGTTACCTAAAAACTCAAAGGCCAGCTCAGCGTTAAAGACAGTTGTATCTTGTCCAAGCAGACGCGCCACACCGCGCGCAGCGGTAAGTGTTCCCAAAGTCACAATGAAAGGCGGCAACCGGAGGAAAGCAATAAGTGCACCGTTGATCAGTCCCCAGCAAAGCCCCATGGCAAGCGCACCGGGCACACCGAGCCAGCCAAGATCGGGAAAAAGCGACAAAATCATCGCGGTCATTGCCGAAACAGCAAGAATTGACCCCACCGAAAGGTCAATACCACCGGTGAGGATAACAAATGTCATGCCCGCAGCCAGAACTGTGTTGATTGACGCCTGCTGCAACACAATCGAAAGATTGTTGACGCTCATGAAGCGGCCGCTCATGAACTCAAAACCGATGGCAAGCAAGATCAGAACCGGCAGCATACCAAGAATGCTCACCATGGCTCGGACATTTGCTTTCTGGGCGGCGGCGTTAGGGGTTGAACTGCTCATTTGAAGGTCTTTCCTATTGCATTCGAGCGGGTGAAACTCAGGCCGAATTTACAGCGATCGCTCATCTGACTGTTTTTTGCAGAGTTACTTCCGATAACTACTGGCGTTTCAAGCCTTTGTTTTGGACCCTGATCCCGTGGATAGAGCCATTATCTTTTCCTGAGTAATCGGCTCCTCCGCCGTCGCGGTAATCTCGCCGGTTATGACACCTTCATGCATGACCATGACGCGATCAGATGTACCGATAATTTCTGCAAGTTCGGATGAAATCAGAATGACGCTCACGCCGGACGCCGCAAGATTATCTATAAGCTTGTAAATTTCGGACTTCGCACCGACATCCACACCACGGGTTGGTTCGTCAAGGATGACAACGTCCGGCCCGGTCTCAAGCAGACGCGCAATCAGCACCTTCTGCTGATTACCGCCAGAAAGTCCCCCGACGTTTTTGTTTGCAGAAGGTGTTTTTACACCCAGCTTCGTGATCGCTTCAGCAGCGCGCTGTGCCGCACGTGCAAAATTCAGAAGACCTCCGGGACGAGCATCTTTTGCAACAACCCCGATATTCACATTCTCAGAAATCGACATATCCAGGAAAAGGCCAAGTTTTTTACGATCTTCCGTAAGATAGGCAATGCCTGCGTCCAGCGCCTGACGCGGGCTTGCCATATCGACAACGCGTCCGTTCAGCGTAATGTGACCGGATTTCTTAGGATCAGCCCCGAAAATCAGACGAGCCATTTCGGTACGGCCCGATCCGACAAGGCCTGCTACGCCCAGAACTTCGCCACGATATAGATCAAAGCTGATGCCCTTAACCATGCGATTGTCGGAAAGGTTCTCGACCCTCAGTACCGGCTCGCCGGAGCGGTCAACCTCGCTATGGGCTTTTTTATAGAAAGTGGCGATGTCGCGACCGACCATCATCGAAATGAGCTTTGGCGCATCGATTTCATCACGTTCAAGGGTGCCGACATAAACGCCATCACGCAGCACCGAACACCGATCAGACAAGGCATAGATTTCTTCCATGCGGTGACTGATATAAATGATTGCAATGCCTTCGGACTTCAACTGTGCGATGACATCAAATAGACGCTCGGTTTCACGCGATGACAACGATGTGGTTGGCTCATCCATCACGATAAGACGCGCGTTGGTGGTTAGCGCGCGGGCAATTTCCACCATTTGTCGCTCGCCGAGCGAAAGCTCGCTGACTTTCGTGCGCGAATTGAACCGCACATTCAGTCGGTCAAGAATGATCTGCGCACGCTCAAGGCTGGCGCGCCGGTTTACAATGCCTGCACTGGAGATTTCGCGGCCAAGAAACATGTTCTCGCCAACGGTCAGATTGGGCGCTAGCGAGAGCTCTTGGTAGATAACCGCCACCTCACCTTTCGCCTCCTGACGCGGAAGTCCATTAATCAGAATTGTTCCGCCGGGATCAGCTTTATAGGCACCGGATAATACCTTCATCAAGGTAGATTTTCCGGCGCCGTTTTCACCCATAAGCGCATGAACTTCGCCTGCCCGCACATCGAGATTAACATCCCGAAGAGCCTTCACTGCACCAAAAGTTTTGGAAATATTACGCATTTCCAGAACAGTCGAACCGCTTTGCGGCGCAGATGCATCATGAACGGCTGTAAGCTGAGCGACTTGTTGCATTGGCTTCTCACTCATTGTCATTGTCTGAAGAGGCAATTGTGTAATTGATCCCGTAGTCATCCAGCACTTTTGCATGGCGGTCTGTGAGACCATCATCCGTAATGATGCGGGTAATGTTGGCTGCAGGAATGGCTACGGGTAGCGTATCGATTTCAAACTTGCGGCTGTCTGCAAGCAGGATCACTTCAGTCGCATTACGGCTCAGATAAGCCGACTGATGGATAAGCAAGGGATTCTGTTCCAGTGCCCCCAACGGAGAAACACCGAGCGCGCCAACAAAGAATTGCGCTGCGAAGAACGTGGCCTGTCCGGCATCCGGCGAATAAAGAATACCGGGATCTTTATGGAATTCGCCGCCGCCGACCTGCAACTGGCAGGTTCCATTTTCATAAAGATAAGATGCAAGCGGCATAGATTGCGTGAAGACAAATACGTTACGGCGCGCAATCTCACAACCAAATGCAAAACATGTTGATCCGCCGTGAACAATAATGCGGCTGCCATCGACGACGAGTCGCGCCGCTTCACGGGCAATTGCTTTTTTAGCTCTGACAGCAATATCGCGGTTTTCAGAGAAGCCGAGGGAGAAGGCTTCGAAGCCGGTTCCACTTGCTTCATTGGCTGTCGCACCGCCATAGACTTTACGTAATTTGCCCAGCCGATGCAGCTTATCAATATCGCGTCTAATCGTTGCTGACGAAACATGCAAAGCATCCTGAAGTTCGCGCACACTCACAAAGGGGCGATCTTTCAGATATCCAGATATCAAATTGTGACGATCAGAATCGTTCACTGGTTGCTCCTCCTGCTTCAAGAAAATCACAATCATTGCAAATCAATGATTTACCTGACGCAAAACTCTACCCTTATGAGCGAAGTCGCTCATTCCTCGAGCGGTTTTTATCATGTTACGGCAAAACCGCAAGCTGGTTTATTCGACTGCCGTTCTATTAAAAAATTTGTGGTTCGCTGGAATGAAAAGGCAATACCTACGTTGGTCATGCTTAAATAGGTGAGGAATCCGCAAAACTCATTGCTTATGACCACGCACTCGGTACGCTGTGGGTTGACCTGGCAGCTCTCCTACAGAATGGATGATGTATTGCCTCAATCGACAAATGGCCCTGTACGCGCCTGAGCAGGGGCATCGAAATGCGGTCCTCCGCCCTGCGTGGCTATCCACACAGTTTCTCAATACAGATGATGGCATTAAGAGAAAGTTTTCTTTATGTTCGCATAATGCGGGTGATTTGCTGACTTCATGTCAGAAATATTCCCAGGGAATAGCCTCAGCGGAGCACGAACATGCAAACCGAATTCGACAGTCTTCTTCAGCAATCCGGGCTGTCAGTTGCAGACGCTGCAGAGATTCTCGGCTATTCCGAGGGGCATATCTACCGCTGGAGACGCGGCGAGGAAACCCCACGAAAAGCGGTTGTGAATGTTTTACGCAGTGAAGCGGAAAAACGTCGTCAGCCATCGGTCGATAGTTCGTTCACCTTCATCGATCTCTTCGCAGGTATTGGCGGATTGCGGCGCGCGATGGAAAGTGCGGGCGGGCGCTGTGTATTCACATCCGAATGGGATAAATACGCTCAGAAGACCTATCACGCCAATTACCGTGATAACCGGCCAATTGCTGGCGATATACGGGAAGTGTCAGCTGATGAGGTGCCTGACCATGATGTGCTGGTAGCAGGCTTTCCATGCCAGCCCTTCTCGATTGCCGGCGTTTCTAAGAAAAATGCTCTGGGCCGCGCACATGGGTTCGATGATGAGACACAGGGCACGCTCTTTTTTGATGTATTGCGTATTCTCAAGCATCATCGTCCGTCAGCATTTCTTCTGGAGAACGTGAAGAACCTGAAGAGCCACGATAAGGGCCGGACATTCAGTGTAATCCGGCGTAAGCTCGAAGAAGAGCTTGGCTATTCAATCCACACCTGCGTGATTGATGCAGGTCATTTTGTGCCACAGCACAGAGAGCGCATTGTCATTGTCGGCTTCCGCACACCGGTCGATTTCAGCTTTGATGCGCTTGAACTGCCTGCCTATGGCGCAAAGCGTCTTAATTCAATTTTACATCCGGAAGATGGCAGCGAAAAGCCGGAAGGGGAGTTCACAATGGGCGCCTCTGCTGAGGTCAATAAAAAATATATCCTCACAGACAAACTCTGGCAATATCTGCAGGACTACGCTGCCAAACACAAAGCGAAGGGCAATGGCTTTGGTTTTGGTCTTGTTGGCCCTGAAAACATCGCACGCACGCTTTCAGCCCGCTACTATAAGGACGGATCAGAAATCCTCATCAGCCGTGGTGAAGGCAAAAGCCCGCGCCGCCTGACACCGCGTGAATGTGCGCGGCTTATGGGATATGATGATGATTTCCGTATACCTGTGTCTGACACACAGGCCTATAAGCAGTTCGGCAATTCGGTCGCTGTTCCGGTCTTTGCCGAAGTTGCACGGATTATGCAGCCCTATATTCTGGATCTGATTGCGCAAAGCAGAATACCGGCACGTAAGGTTGGCTGACGTTCATGATAAAGCGACGCGCAGCCGCAACATGGCTGCGATACGCGCCACCAACACAAAGCCGGAACTGATCATCCGCAAAGGATTGCATGCCAGCGGGTTCCGCTACCGCCTGCATGGAAAAAAACTTCCCGGCAAGCCAGATCTTGTGCTGGCAAAATATCGCGCAGTCGTATTCATCAATGGATGTTTCTGGCATGGGCATGATTGCCATCTGTTTCACTGGCCTGCCACACGCGAAGCGTTCTGGCGTGAAAAGATTGGTGGCAATGTTGCCCGTGATGAGCGCAATCTGACAGAACTGAGAAATGCCGGTTGGCGGATTGCGCTCATCTGGGAATGCGCGCTGAAGGGAAAGACCCGCAGATCCGCCGGGGAAGTGATTGACACTCTTGGCCAGTGGCTTTTGACTGACGACAGAGAATTACAGATTCGCGGCGTAGAGATTTAGACGGCAAATTGGGGCGGACTGAACGTGGCTGGACGGGGTTATTTATCGGGATATTTTATCGGTGCTGGTGCAAAGGTTCTTCGCGGTACCGAAGTTGATCCGGCTATCTCCAACGGGCACGAGTTTCAGGGTGTTGATATTTTCCGGGCCTTTGTCGGCACGCCGATTGAGAAAGAAAAAATCCCCCTCACCTATATCTGGATGGATGACGAACAGGACGAACCACTGCGACTGGAACTGACCGGCACGTGGTACAACAGCCGTAAGAGACAAAAGCATCGCTCGCCGGAATATCGTCTCTTTTACCCGGCAGCCGCAGAAAGTATCGTCTACCGCGCAAAAGCTGGCGATACACTCTTCCTCTGCATGACAGCGGAGCGCAAAGTCCTTGCAATCCTGTGTCCGGCAGGAAGCTCGATCGAACAAAAGCTGTTGTGGCTGTTCGGATTGCAGCTCACCACCGATTTTAAACTCTCACAGCAGGATATCAGCAATGATGGCGGTCGTGACATCGATCTTGCCGCAAAGTTTATTCTGGATGAGCTCGGCATTGAAACGGAAGAACCCGAACCCGATGCGCTCAGTCTGCTGATTACCCGATTTGGCAACATCTTTCCCGGAACAGCTAAGTTTTCAGAGTTCGCCCGCAAAACGCTCAAAGATGTCGATCCGCTTGCAGATCCTGACAATGCGCTCACCGCATGGATGGAGCATGAGGAAGCGCTCTTCCGCCACATGGAGCGTGTTGTCGTGGCCGAGCGGCTGAAAGCAGGCTTCCTGCAAAATGGTGATGCGGACGTTGATGGCTTTCTGTCGTTTTCATTGAGTGTTCAGAACCGGCGCAAGTCACGCGCCGGCTATGCATTTGCTCATCACGTGGAAGCAGTTCTGAAGGCACGCAAGGTTGCCTACAAACGTGAAGCAACCACTGAAAAACGCAATGCAGCGGATTTTCTGTTTCCCGACGAAGCGTCCTATGCCAATCCCGCATTCCCCGCAGAAAACCTCCGCATGCTGGCAGTCAAGACAACCTGTAAAGACCGCTGGCGACAGGTGCTGGCTGAAGCAAACAGGATTTCAGAAAAACATCTCCTGACGCTTGAGCCGTCAATCTCCAGAACCCAGACCAGTGAAATGCAGGCGCAATCGCTGCAACTTGTTCTGCCAAAAAGCATCCATACCACCTATCATACCGATCAGCAGGAATGGCTGATGAATATTGGAGAGTTTCTGGAAACCGTCGGGTGATGTTCAGTGTGAACGCTTTTGGGCAGACGTTGAAAAGTAAGGCCATTTACTTCGGGTTGTGACTGTTGAGAAGGCAAGACGTTTTCGGACTCAGCATGCTTCATGAGCGTGATTTCAACACAAGGTAATAAAGTGAAAGTGGGGCAATCGATAAACTCGGCCTTGATAAGAAGTGAAAGTCCCTTCGATCGTATGTAATCTCGACTCTGGTGCCTGCAACCCCGATGAAATTGAACGCCTGATGAAGTTGGATAACTTCGATGTCAGAACAGACTGTCGACTACATGGCAAATTCTACTCAACCCCTGATAAATTGGTGATGGGGTCATCAAATGCTTCAAGCAATGGATTGGCTGTCGAGGGAGCATAGGTAACAGGTTGGGCTGAAGCAAATATTGAAAGCCGGGGCCCGGGCCTCATTAAGCAGCTTTCAGGCTGGGGTCGGAACAAATTTAGTTCCAATTCGTACGCTAAGGACGAACAAAGATGGAACTTGCATTGTTCCAAACCGACGTAACAAAAATTGCTGTTGTTCAAATATACAAATCTATATTTTCGCAAATGTGTTTTATACTTGTCCGAAAACGTGCGATTGAGGACATACTACTGATAATTAGAAAGAATTTCGTTAGCGTACAAATTGGAACTAATCTAGCTCCAACCCCTATATCAGTGCCCGCTTAATGTTCATGACCTTTTATGCTTTATTCGCAAGTGCTGTCGGTAGATAGGGAGCATGCTGATGGACCATCTCCAGCGGATACTCATTTTCGGTAACGGCGGCACAGGCAAGACGTGGCTAGCAAGAGAGATCAGCGGCATCCTGAATTACCCTGCAATCCATCTCAATGACCTCCGTTGGGCGCCAGGTCAGTACGGATTCGCACGAGACAAAAAACTCGTTTTCAATGAAGTCGATGAGGCGGGGAAAGCGGATCAAGATATCACCTGGCGCACGAAGCCCAATCGAATATCGAATCAATCTTGGCATTGTGACGTACAATCAGTCCAAGTTATTATCCGCACCCCCCAGTCGGCGCATTCGGCGAGCGATAGACCCGGCAAAAGAGGAGACAGGCATGAGCGGTAAAGCAATCAACCGACCGGCGCGCGAACGCAGTGATATCGTCACAGGAACAATGCCTGCAGCAACTTCCGGATTCGGCCTTGCCAAGACCGCGAAGCTCTCAGGCATTGCCACCACGATCGGGGTGGCCGCCTACGGTGTGTTTTAAGCGACGGCAGATCAGGTGACTATGGTCACGCAAAAACCAAGCGACTTCAAAACGCCTCTGTTGGACGATGGCGGTCATGGTCGCTACGACACGACTGCGCAGCTTGATGCGTCACTTCAAGCCATTTCGGCGATGGCCCACAATATTCGCATGCCCAAGTGGTAAAGCCTCTCTACCGTCGCCCATCCACCGGAACCGACACGTGCGCCTCGGTCGCATGATATTTCCGAGGCAGCACCGATGACTGGCGCTACCCTGACAATCGGGCAGCCATTGATCGCGCACGTATCTCGACTGTCCTCGATGTCTCAGCCAATGGCAACATGACGCCGATCTATGTTCAGGAGTTGGCGCAAACGATCGTCCAGACCGCCACGAGTATCGTCGACGAAGTGAAGGCGCAGTTGGCACCGGTCTCCGCAGTCTCTTCAATCGCGACGGTCCTTTAGCAGATGACAGAGCCCGTCCAGCATCTTGCTGGGGACATCAATCGGCAGGTCTCCAATGTTCTCGATGGTTCTGATGTGATCGATCTTCTCAATCGCGCGGCCGCGCCGATTATGTTCGCCGCCCATTCTGTCAACGATATTGTTGCCGGCCCGCCGGGAGTGTCTGGCGAGATAACCGATACGGTGGCCGCAACGGTCGGCGACATTGCGCACGCAGTCGGTCAGATCGCGGACATACCGACTTCGATCCTGAGTGGCTATCATGCGAAGGGGGACAGCTGAAAGACCTGTTTTACGACGATGGAGAAGCATCAGGCTCTTCGGCGATCATTCCGGCTCTGGATCTCCCCGAAATCGGATTCGCCGGCCAGCCGCTTGATGTGGCCTCTGAAGGGGGACTGTCAGTTTCATCGCATTGCCGAGACTTTGAACCGCCTCAATGCTCGTAATAAAGGCCGGCACCCTTATGATCGCCGGCCCTTTGCATGTTGTAATAGCCTCCAGATTACATCTTCGGCAGAAGCACCTTGTCGACGACATGGATGACGCCGTTTGACTGCTTGACGTCAGCGATCGTGACATGGGCGACGCCGCCCATTTCGTCGGTCAGCGTGATCTTGCCCATGCTTTCCTTAGCTTTCAGGATGCAGCCCCCCACGGTCTTCACGTCATGGGTACCCTTGTCGTCCTTGATCATCTTCTCGATGGTCTTGGACATGGCATCGGCGGCAACTACGTGGCATGTGAGGACCTTGACGAGCTGTGCCTTGTTTTCCGGCTTGAGGAGGGTGTCGACGGTGCCTTTCGGCAGTGCATCGAAGGCTTCATTTGTTGGCGCGAAGACGGTGAACGGGCCTTTGCCCTGAAGCGTTTCGACAAGGCCAGCGGCCTTCACAGCGGCGACGAGCGTCGTGTGGTCCTTGGAGTTCATCGCGTTTTCAATGATGTTCTTGTTTTCGTACATGGCGGCACCGCCGACTTCCGGATTGGCGGCATAGGCGCCGGCTGCCGTGCCGGATACGAGCGCTGCAACTGCAACGGCGCGAAGTGCGGACTTGAACATGATGGTTTCCTCTTCCTCTAAACGCCCCGGCGCGGGCTCGCGCCTCCCAGGCCGTCCCCTTTGGGTGACACAACAAGAGACGAGCACGTGAGAAAAAGAGTTTCAGCCGAGGCAATAAATATTTGCGAATTTTCTTCTGACGATCGCGAAACTATGTCTTGGCTCGCCGGAATGGCCAGACGAAAAGGTTTCCAGCAAACAGAGCCACCAATACCAGAGAAGGTTGCAAAGGCAGACGGACCAGATGATAGAGCCATTGCCACGGTGAGGCAGTCGCGGCCCCCAGCCCGTCGATTGCATGCTTGATATTGGCGGGGAATACGCAGACGCTATAGAGCGCCAGGCCAATAGCTGCAGCTTTGCGCAACTGCGGCACCAGAAGTCCGACCGCGCCAGCGATCTCACACAGGCCTGTCAGGAAAATGACAGTCTCCGGCTCGGGAACCCAGGCAGGTGTAATGACGAGAAAGGGTTTGGGTAGGACGATATGCAGAATACCCGCGAGGCCATAGAACGCGGACAATACCCAACGGCACCGCCGCTGCCATACATCAATCTTTGCCATCATTCGCGATCCGCCGCTCGACATCCCGCTTCACGCCAATCAGATTAGCCTTTCGACCAGCAACAGTTTCGATCGCTGCGATTGCCAAGTCGCTGGCCACGAAATCCGACTTGTGTCCGAGATTGTGGACGACGATCAGGCGTGCGTCGCGAATATCTCGGGCAAGATGCCGGGAGTGGATCTCCGGTGACACGATCTCGTCCGTGTCACCTGTTATGATCACCGTTGGTGCTTCGATTTTGCGGTAGTTTGCCGACGCCGTTTTGGCCCAGGAGCTCAAAGCGGCAACCTCTCTTGCATTATGCCGAAACGCCAACGGCCGCAGCGCCTGCCTTGCTCTGGTCTGTTCGAGATAGCCTGGCGGAACCGGGTTCGGCGCGAAGACACCTTTGGTCGCGCTATCAATCGCCAAAACGCCGATTGGTGGCGCGATCAGGGTGCTGAACAAAGCGCCTGTCACCGGGGCGCTGGCAGCCTCGTAGTACCAGGAAATCCCGCCATTCCACGGATAGACCGCAGGGGACAGGAAAACGAGACCAGAAACCATATTCGGATAACGAACCGCAAAGGATGCGGCAATCGCCCCTCCGAAGGAATGCCCGACGATGATCGCGCGCGTGATGCCACGCTTCTTCATCAGCACCGCAATAGCGTCCGCTTGGCCATCGGGCAAAACATTTTGCTCGCCGCCGATGTCGGATTTGCCGTGACCCGGGCGATCAACGAAGAGCAGCTTCGCCCGCCCCTCCAGCTTCGTGCGAAAGGAAAACATCGGGTCGTAGAGACTGGCGCTCGCGCCATGAATAAAGACGATTGGCGGGAGGTCCGCTTCCCTGCCCGCTGCAAGAAATACGCTATTGAGCTTGAAGCCCCCTACATCGATACGAACGGGCTGTTTTTCCGTTATTGGAGCAGCAACTGCGAAAGAAGCAAAGAACCCGAAGGAACCAGTCATTAGGAGCGCCGCAAACAGGCAAAGTCTTCGTATCAGCATATCCTAGAGCTGCCGCGCTGTGCCGCTGGCGACAATTGGACCTGTGGGAAGCCCGGTGAGCGACCCTCCGAAGGGTTCGAGACTGACAGCGAGCGTAGCACCGGCGCCAATTGTCTGTCGCAGATCGGCCGGAATCAGCAACTCGCCGTCGGCATTCGGCTCGAAGACGCCAAGCGACTGCGGATTACCGCTACCCGGCACGAACCAGAGCTGCAGTGATTTTTCTCGCGCACCGGCCGCGACCGGAACGATCCTCAAGCGACCACTGGACGCATCGAACGAGGCAAGCAGATTGACCGGATTGTCAGGAGCTGAAAGCTGCGCCACGACCGGAGCCCGCGGCGTGGACGGCTGGAACACGCCGGATGCGTAGACCAATGCCGCGACCGCCACGGCCGACGTGCCGAGCGAGACCCAGCGCCAGAAGCCTGCGGCGTTCCATATCCCGGACGCGGCGGGCGATGGCGGTGCGCCGAACAGCCGGCCTTCGATCTGCGAGAACACAGCCGCTCCTGGCGTCGCCTGCTGATAATCCTCATCGAACGAGGAGAGGTCCGACTGCCAGCGTTCGACAAGCAGCGAGAAATGCCGGTCGCTCTTCATCCGCTGCTCCACACGTTGGCGCGCTTCTGCCGACAGGACACCCAGCACATATTCGCCCGCAATGACTTCGTCCAGTGCCCGTCCGCCGTCTTCGATGTGATCGACCGATGTCATCGCTGCATGCACTCCCTGAGCTTCAACAGGCTGCGGCGCAACCAAGTTCTAACCGTGTTTAGGGGAACATTCAGGTCGTCGGCCAATTCGAGATAGCTCAACCCTTCGACATAAGCTCGCCTCACGGCGCCGGCATGGATGGCATCCAGTTCGCGCATGCAGTTTTCGATGCGGCGGCCTTCATCAGCCAGCACCATATGCTGTTCAGGCGTGGAGATCGTCTCGTCGGCTAGATCGTAAGCCTCGTCAATATCATTGGTGACCGGTTTACGGGTACGGATCATATCGATGGCGTGATTGCGGGCAATCGCCGAAAGCCAGGTGGATGGTGACCCAGAACCTGTAGCAAAGGTCTTCGCCCGTTGCCATACCTTGACATAGACTTCCTGAAGCGCTTCTTCCGCGTCAGGCCGATGTCTGAGGATTCGAAGACAGATCGCAAATAGTCTCGGACTGGTGGCCTGATAGAGAGACGCAAATGCGGCTCGATCTCCGATGGCAACCCGATTGATCAAATCTGCGATGTCATTAGTTTGCATTCGGGAATACCTCGCCGCCGACCTTTTATAAAGCTCACCGAATTTAAAAGGCAAGGAGGCGGTGGCAATAAATGTCGGCGCCGGCCGATCGCTGTCGAGCGATGTATTCGAAAGGCGACGACCATCGATCATCTGGATGTTCCCGATATTGGACTCTCGCCGCATCCAAAAATGCGGATCGCAATCAAGCAACCCGTTGCGGCGGCCGCTGCGGAGAGGATCGTTCCCCAGACGAGATCGGCGATGGTCAGCATCGTAGACCGTTTCTTGAGCGTCGCCTGATTGGTCAGGTCATATGTCGCATAGGCCGTAAAGCCAAGAACCGCTCCACGGAATTCAGCCCATGGCGGCGAGCCTTTTTCCAATCGGGGCGTGACGGCCAGAAACGTCAGTCCAATGACATTAAGAAGATAAAAGGCGATGGCCGGCGCCAGCCTGAAATCCGTAATCAGCATATTGCCCATGACCACCTGATAGAGACTGCCTGCCATTGTGCTCAACCAGGTAAAGTCGATCGCTACGAAGACTATGTGCGTCACTTTATAGGAAACAAAAATACGCTTCACGCCAACCTCCTTCACGGCTCGGTCCTCCACAATCAGTTGATCCGGGTCCAATCGATGCCCTTGCACAGAAGTCCGGCCACGATGCACCCTGTCGTGGTCATCTTGTCTCTTTTCACCGCCACCGTCAGCTTGTAGCTCATGTCGCGCTGCGGATCGAAGGCCGTGCCAGAGTAGACGCCATCGGCGCCCCGTTTGATGTTCATGACCAGCTTGTCGCCCTTCTTTTCTTTTGGCGTACCTGGCTTGATCCAAGTGTTTGTGGCGCAGATGTTCGATCCGCAGGACGCAATGCGAACCTTTGCATTTCCATCGCCTCTCGCCCACTGGCCTTCGATGTCGGCGGCTTGGGCTACAGCCGAAAGGGCCGTGAGTGACGCAACCGTCGTGGCTACCATCATCTTCATCATGTTGGCGTCTCCTTTTCGCAGTGAGTTACGAATGCTGGATCGTGTAGAGGCCGACATCTATGCTACCGTCCTCAAACCCTGCCTCGCAGTAACAGAGGTAGTAGTGCCAGAGCCGCTTGAATCGCTCGTCGAAACCGAGTGCGGCAATCACCGGCCAGCGTGCATGAAACCGCGCCCGCCATTCTCGCAGCGTTCGCGCATAGGACTTCCCGAAATGTTCGATCGTGACGAGCTTCAGTTCGGCGGCACTCACCGCGGCCTCGAGCGCCTTGTCGGACGGCAGGAAGCCGCCGGGAAAGACGTATTTTTGGATAAAGTCGATGCTGCCGCGATAGCTTTCGAAACGTCGCTCCTCGATGGATATGATCTGGAGGACGGCACGGCCATCCGGTTTCATGCAGCGCTTCAGGGTCTCGAAATAGCTTGGCCAATAGGCCTCGCCCACCGCCTCGAACATCTCAATCGAGACGATGCGGTCGAATTGGCCGTCGGTGTCGCGATAGTCCTGAAGACGCAGATCGACCTGATCAGATTTTCCAGCCTTTTTGACGACGTCTTTCGCCCAGGCGAGTTGCGAGGGCGACAACGTGATGCCGACTACATCGGCCTGGGAATTGGCGGCGAGGTCGGCGGCCAAAGTGCCCCAGCCGCAGCCGATTTCCAGCACGCGTTCACCGCCTGACAGCGCAAGCTTTTCGCGGATGCGGTCGAGCCTATTGCGCTGCGCCGCCTCCAGTGTCGGCGTCGTCTTGTCGAAGATCGCGGAGGAATAGAGCATGGAAGAGTCGAGCCACTCCTTGTAGAAATCATTGCCCAAGTCGTAATGCGCTTCGATATTACGGCGGCTGCCGCGCTTCGAATTGGCATTCAGAAGATGGCCAATGCGGTTCATCAGCCGCATGAAGCCGTTTCCGTCGATAGCCAACGCTAACGATTCGCCGTTTAAAGCCGCTAGCCGGATGACGGCCGTCAGGTCGGGCGTCGTCCAGTCTTCCTGCAAAAACCCTTCGGCGAAGCCAATATCGCCGGCCGTCAGCACACGACGCAGCATCCGCCAACGGCGCAACACGATGACAGCGTCCGGTCCGGGCTCAGATCCGCCCGCCTCCACCACGGCACCAGTTGGCAATATGACCTTCAGACGCCCATGACGAAGGCGTCCAATCAGGCGTTTCATCAGCCGGCCGCCAAAACCGAGATCTTCGGTCTCCGAAGTCAGACCCATCGGGATCCCCGGGAAATCGTCAAGATGGCTCATGCAATCCTGCCTTCCTGAATGATGTTTCACTGTCGCCCTCCGATTTGCGGACATGGGAAACCGGATCTTCGGGAGGATGTGAGCGCGTCCTCAGGCGAACACCCTTCAGCCAGATCTCGAGAGCGTCCCAGTGAATGCCACCGACGACACGCAGCGTCAGCAAGGGGATAGCGAAGAATGCCCGCAAAAGAGCAGCGTTGGTAAGTTCCGTCCGCTTCGCCAGGTGCGCGGCCTTAAGCACTAGGCCCTCGCGGTCGTAGGATTCGTTGCGAATTGTCAGCCTACCCTTCGGGGCTGAGACACGGAACGTGTAGCGAAGGTTAATGTCCATGAAGGGCGATACGTAGAATCCCTTGTCGCAACGCTGGACGATCTCGTCGCCGGAACGATCGCCACGATCTTTGACAAAGAACGAAAAGAGGTTGAAGCGTTCGACCGAAAACAATCGCAGCCGGCGATCGAGGATCTCAAGTTCGTCGATATCGATCAGCAGCGAATAGAATCGATAAGCGAGCTTTTGCTCCTTAGGCCTCGGCCGCGAATGCGTCACATGACCGGGGACAAGAGCAGATTGAAGTGTGGCGCTCATACCGTCACCTCCAGTCCGACCGGCAGATTAAGAGGTCTCACGAGCGGTTTGCGAACGATCCGGGCGCTTTCCTGTGCGACCTGCCAGGGCCGGCGCAGACCGCCGAGATCTTCGGCGACGGCCAGCCCCGCCTGAATGCCGTCCTCGTGGAAGCCCGAGCCGAAATGCGCACCACAGAACCATGTATTGCGCACGCCTTGGAGCGACCAGATCTCCTGTTGCGCCCTGTCCATGGCGAGATTGAAGACCGGATGCTCGTAGATTTCACGGCTAATCACGGTTTCCTCACGCGGCGCACGTTGCGGGTTGAGCGTGACAAATGTCGGTGGCGCCGTGCCGAGTGGCTGCAGCTTGTTCATCCAGTAGGTGATTGACGGCTGGACCGGCTCGTCGCATGCGCCGCACCTGTTATCGGCCACGTAGTTCCAGCTCGACCATGCGGCATGGCGTTTCGGCATCAGCGCGGTATCGCCATGCAGCACTGCCTCGTTGCGCGTATATCGGAAGGAGCCGAGCACGCGCCGCTCGTCATCACTCGCATCGGGAAGTATGCGGAGCGCCTGATCGGCATGAGTCGCGATCACGACATCGTCGAACACGTGGCTCCGACCATGCGTGTCGCTCAGTTCCACCCGTCCCTCAGTCCTGCGGATAGACTTTACCGTTGTCGAAAGCCGAATTTTGTCAGCAAAGCGGCAAGTCATCCGCGCCACATATTCGCGGCTACCACCCTTTACCGTTCGCCAGACCGGACGGTTCCACAGTTCGAGCAGGCCATGATTGTAGCAGAATTTTACAAAATGGGCTGCGGGATAGGCGCCGACCTGCATCGCCGGGGTCGACCAGATCGCCGCCGCCATCGGATAGAGGTGATCGTCGCGAAACGCGCGACCGTAGCCGTTGCGATTCAAATAGTCGTCGAGCGACATGTCGCCCATGATCGCCAGGTCGCGCGGCGCAGTCCTGTAGAAACGCAGGAGGTCGCGCATCATCGACCAGAAACGCGGATTGGTGAGATTGGATTTCTGGGCGAGAAGACCGAAGCCCGTGCCGCCGGCATACTCAAAGGCCCCGTCATTCAGCGAGACCGCGAATGACATGTTCGACGCCGCCGTCGGTACATGGAGGGCGTGAAACAGGGCGGTCAGGTTGGGATATGTGATCTCGTTGTAGACGATAAAGCCGGTATCGACGGCAACCGGGCCGGTCGCGCTTTCGAACTCAACTGTGTTGCTGTGGCCACCGATCCGGTCTGACGCCTCGAAAACGGTCACGTCATGCGACTGTGAGAGCAACCACGCCGCCGACAGCCCCGAAATTCCACTGCCAATAATTGCTATATTCAAACGTCTGTTGCCTGCGTTTCGAGCGTGATGTCCCATCAAATCCGGATACCTCGGCGTTTTTTTCGTGACCTAACGATCCCAGTTACGACAGCCGACCCGAAAGAGTTTCACTTCGTGCAGACAAATTCCGAAAGTTTTTTTGCGCGAGCCGAAACTAAGGCCTCCCGTTTTCCGTTGTTGATGGCAGATCACCTTCAAGCAGGTGCACGGCCAGACAGATGCACGAGCAGAAAGGCGCATGGAAATCCATATGGACATCTCGCTTCTGATCATCATTGCAATCTGGATGTCGCTCGCCATGGCGAGCGCCTGTGCCATACAGCGCTTTAAGGGTCAGAGCGGCGGGTTCGACACGATTTGGTCCGCGACGGTCGGCATCGGAGCCTCGGCGATCCGGCTCGGCGGCCATATCGGCGTGCGGACTGGAGAGGGCGGTGAAGATCCCCGCTACGCCAGGCTCATCGAGGAATGGGGCACGGGCGTATCTTCAAAATTGTTCATGTTTCTCCAGATCCAGACACTTGTCGCATTCATTCTGGTCCTCGCCGTTTATCGCGCGGCGGCCAACAATGCTGCCTTCCCGCGGACGATCGATGGCCTTGCGATCGCAGTCGCGCTCGTTGCGCTGGGCGGCGAAGCCGTAGCGGACGCGCAGCGCGCACGGTTTCACAAGACCCAGCAGGCGAAAACATCTGTCTGTGAGGTCGGCCTATGGCGCTATTCCCGTCACCCGAACTGCTTTTTAGAGTGGCTATTATGGTGCTGCTGGCCGCTTGTCGCTCTTGCAGCGCCGATCTGGAGCTGGCTGGCGTTTCTGGCGGCGCTCCTCATATATTGGTTGCTGCTGCATGTGTCGGGCATGCCGCCGCTTGAAGAACACATGCTTCGTTCGCGCGGCGAACAGTTTCGCGCCCTTAAACGTCACGTCAACGCATACTTTCCCGGCCCCCGCAAATCCGACCTCACAAATCAAGGATATCAGCCATGAACATGCTGGCCTTCGCCATCAACACCGCCGAGCGTGCCCCTCTCACCGACGGCATGACGCTCGCCGGGATCGATTTCCTCTGCGGTCGCACCAAGCGGCGGCTTGCGGAAACAACCGCAGACGTGGAAAGGCAGTTCGTCGAAACGATGGGAAGCTTTCCAGTCGCGACCCATACAGACGAAGCCAATCGACAGCACTACGAGGTGCCGGCCGAGTTTTTCGCTCTCGCGCTCGGCCCGCAGCGAAAATATTCCTGCTGCCTTTATCCCACGGTGGAGACGACACTTGCCGAAGCCGAGACTGCCGCACTTGCTGAGACCGTACAGCACGCAGCCATCACTGATGGCATGACGATCCTGGAACTGGGCTGCGGATGGGGTTCTCTTTCGCTTTATCTTGCACGAAATTTTCCAAACTCCCGTATCGTCTCGGTGTCGAACTCGACGTCGCAGCGCGCCTACATCCTCGACATTGCGCAGAAAGACGGCCTGACGAACCTCGACGTCATCACCGCCGACATGAACGACTTCACGACATGGGATCGGTTTGACCGTGTCGTCTCCGTCGAAATGTTCGAGCATATGTCGAACTGGCGAACGCTTCTGGAGCGCGTGCGCGGTTGGGTGAAGCCGGACGGCAGGCTTTTCCTGCATGTTTTCACCCATAAGGATCGGTCCTATCGCTTCGATCAGGATGATCCGGGCGACTGGATCGCCCAACATTTCTTCACCGGCGGCATCATGCCGGCACACGACCTGCCGCATCGCTTCGGCGACCTCTTCCAGGTCGAGCTGGAATGGCGCTGGTCCGGCACGCATTATCGCCGCACAGCTCTTGATTGGCTCGCCAACTTCGATCGTGAGATCGACCGGATCCAGCCGATCCTAAAGGCCGTCTATGGCAAGGACGCCTCGCTCTGGCAGCGCCGCTGGCGGCTGTTCTTTCTCGCGACCGCTGGCCTGTTCGGTCACGAGAACGGCAATGTCTGGGGCGTCGGGCAGTATCTGCTGGCGCCGACTGCATGATGTCCAACAAGGGTATTCAGTTAGACCCCATGGCCCAAGCGACGGTCACAATCGCTTGGGTGGTTGCGCTGAACAAGCCATTATATCCGCTCTATGTCTGGTACCTGGTAGGCAATGGCGTGGCGGCGTCGCTTTGCACCTTGCTGTCGGCGCCGTTTTTTCTCGCCATTCCATTCATTGCGCGCCGGTTCCCGCTTGCGGCTCGGATAGCGTTGCCGCTGGTTGGAACCCTCGACACATTGTTCGAGACTAAGCTCTTCGGTCCTGGCTCCGGCACGGAACTTTTCTTCGCGGCTTGTATCATGCTGGTGGCGCTCGCATTTCGTCCCGACGAAAAATGGTGGCAGCGGGGATTGGCGGGACTGGTATTCATCGTCTTTATGTTCTCACGCAGCTTTATCGGGCCGCCATTGCATGTGTGGGCCGACACAGAGCTCTACACGCTCTTCAATCTCAACGCATTTGCCGTCGCCAGTCTGATGGCGTTCGTTGCCCTGCGCTATTCCGGGATCGAAAGAGATCGCGAACCGAAAAGCCCGGATGAGAGTTAGGACCGTCAGGGTCTCAAAGAAAAGGAAACAGGAGGGAAGCATGCAGAGAGTTTTCAAGACGATCAATGTCGCGGCACTGGTTTTCATGGCCTTTTCCGGCTCTTCGGCACCGGCATGGGCCGAGCCTAAGCCGGTTGCCGTCGGTATGGACCATTATCGCGGGACCTGGCTTGAAATTGGTCGGACACCAATGTGGCTGACCGATGGTTGCGTCGCCGGATATTCGACATACAGGCCGGGCAAGAAATGGGGCGAAATCGCGGTGGAAGACGGATGTCATGTGAACACTCCGAAAGGCCGCCTGAAAACCGTCGAGGGAACGGGCCGTATCCTCGATCTCGGATCGACCAACGCTAAAATGCGGGTTCGCTATCCGCTTCTCATCACGTTCAATTACTGGGTGCTCTACAAGTCGCCGGACAAATCATGGTTCATCAGCGCAAATCCGGGCATGACCGACCTATGGATTTACGCGCGCACCATACCGTCCAAGGCGAAACTGAAGACGATGGTGCGCAAGGCGAGCCAACTCGGCTACGACGTTCGCAAACTCGAGTTTCCGGCACAACGGTAGCGAAAAAGGAGCCGGGAAGAATTGGTTATCTGACCATCCGCTCCTGTCCATAGCTCTGCCGACCCGGTCGTCGATCGCCTCTGCCAGCCGGGACCGGTCTTCCAGTGGCAAATCGGGTACAAAGGCAACCGCCCGTTTCACGATCGCTTCACGTATGGCCAGATCGGCCATGCAAGCGTCGTGCAAGGCTGCGAATTGCGCATCCCTATCGACGTTAGCTTGTCCCGAAAAAGTCGCCGCCGAAGCTTTCGCCTCGCGCCGTTGGCAATGATATCCAACAGGCCGCCCGTGTCTGGCACAGCGCGGCGCGAAAGGGCGGCACTGCTCCGGCGGCATTTCGGCGCCCGCCAGCAAGGATCCGGTATCGATGATCCGATGGCCAAATTTTTGCCAAGTGGCACCTCCTACGACCGATCTGACGAGAAAAAATAGAGGATGATCAGAACGGTGAGGATGAGACGAGTTCTGGTTATCATATCAATTATCCCCATCATCGACATCGCGGAAGATCGTCGTTGTGTAGCTTTGACTGGACCGGCTCGATCCCATTGCTCTGTCTGTGGCGCGGTTTTGAATTTTACAGGCAGCGGGTCCGTTTTCCAGACGCCAAGAATGCCGTCGAGTTTTCTTTCTGCGTCGTGAGTGGCCTGCTCCTCTGGTACCTACACAGTGATCCGGGCCGCGTCCCGACTGGCGGCTGGCCATCTGTTTATCATCGAAAAGGGAAATCCACGAATGACTCCATATCGCTGAGAATTGGATTAGTTCCAAGTTTGTATTCTTGGGATAGGTTGTGAATTGGCGACAAATTGCATTCACGAACAAGAAGTTTCGGCAGTGGCTTTACGCGGAATTTCTGGGGCTCGTTCCGCGGATCAAAGCTTACACCAATAAAACATTCATAAAATCGCTACAGACCTTCCCTAACGCGCGCCGACGACAAAAGTAGTAAGCCGAGCAGGGGGGTAGCGCATTGGTTTTTCTGATTTCACCTCAAGAACTTGATGTTCGGCACCATGCCAGGAGAACGCCGATACCTTTTTCACAGATTGCCAGTCAAGAATGAGGTTTGTGGGTGCGGCGACGGATTGCATTGGCGTAATATCGTCCGGTCTTATCAGACAACTCGTGCACTGTTTCTCGCGTGTTGATGATCCCTCATATGCGAGCCTGAACCTTCAATACGAAAAATCTGCAGGAACCTGAAATACAGCCACACTGCTTCAGCGATAAGTTCAGTCGAGAACCGATGACGGTGATAAAGCGAGGGGCAACTCTCGTGCATGCCCTCTTCCCGGCTCAGCTCAGAAGGGACTGAAGGTCACGCGCGCCGTGCAAGATGCGCAGCACTTCGATGCGTTCGGCATTGTGCGTGAAGAAGACGAGATAGCGGTGATGGCGCGCGACGCGCAGGCCCTCTCCGAGGTCAGGTCGTGCCGGGAAGCTTTCCGGCCGCACCGCAATTGCGCTAAAAATGAGCGCTTCGAATTCCGCGATAAAGGATATGGCCCGATCCGGGTTGTCGATCGCGATGTAATCGCCGATCTCGATAAGGTCTGCCTGTGCCGCGGGACGAATGAAGGGCGTCATTGTCAGGCCTTGGTGTAGCGGGCACGCAGGGCTGCAAAGACTTCTTCAGCGGGGATAGCGGGGCCGCTCTCCAGCCCTGTACGAATAGCTTCCCGCAAGGCTTCAAGATCCCGACGTTCGGTGTCGTGCGCACGCACCCAATCGCGTAATGCCTCACGAATGACTTCGCTTGTGGAGGCGTATTCACCGCCAGCAACGGCATCGCGCACTGTAATTGCCATTTCTGTAGGCAGGGTAATGGTCAAACGTTCCACTGAAGACATAACTAAGCTCCGTTTACGCATACTTTATCATACTTAGTAATCAGGTCAACAGCAGAAGCCGTCAGAGTAGCTGCCTTGGCTAGTTGGTCCTGGGAGGGCAAGCGCTGCCTAGCCCTCTGGCCCGCGCCTTGTAACTCTATATTCGTTTTCAGTGCAGGCAGCGCGAAAGCCGTAGAAGTTGGAATGATTATATAAATTCAGTTTCGGATTATTTTGGATCGCAGAAGAAGATGGCGATATCATCGCAAGTGCTTTGAGGCGCGGTTAAAGGGGCGTCTCTGACCCGAGGGTTGAGTAAGTTTTCTCCATCCCGGATCGCAATGCGATTTAGACAAACGTCATCGTTGGGTTCCGCACAGCGCCGAGCACTGCGCAACCGAATGGTCGTCCACACAAATACGTCGACAAACGCGATCATCATCGGCTTACAGCAGACATTATCTAAGACGTAAATGCTCCGGGGATCCGAGGGAAATCTAATGTCAGGTTTCTGATCTAGAGTAAGAGTCAAGAATATGAAAAGAGGCTTTGGTGGTGAAGTTCACCTTGTCCGATCTTGTTAAGGTCGTGACTTGGCAACTGTCAGACTATACCGGCTTCATGCCTGACTCCTCTTTCAGCCAAGCGATAAAATCCTGAACTGCTTTCCGCTTGGTAGTATCCGGCAATGTGACCGCATAATAGGTGAACTGGGTCGGCCATGGCCGATCCAGTGCAAAAGCCAGGCGACCTGATTCAATTTCTTCGACCGCATAGACATCCCGCACCAGAGCAAGGCCCTGGCCGGCGATGGCCGCGCGAACCAGAAGATAATCGTCGTCGAACGCCGCACCACGCTCGGCGCGTGGATCATCAGCCACGCCAACAGCTTTAAACCATAGCTGCCAATTGGCCCGATCAGAATCCTGAAGCAGCGGCCAATCAAGGCAGTCCGACGGCTGCGTTATCGCTGGCCCAGCAGCAAGCAGCCCATTGATCTATGGGATGCCTGGTGCAATGCGTGGCGCTGATTTGCTTCCCAAGCCGGCAATCGGCCGTATCCCACTCATCGTTACAGGATCAAGCCGGCAGACGCCCGAATGAGTGGCAAAACACGCGGATGGCTGGCTGACATACCCGCAACAAACGCATACGCCGGAAGGGCCGAAACGCTTAGGGCAGAATATCCGTGGCTGGCGCGAGCAGATTAAAGATGTTGGATTCCGAGCACACATGACGAACGAATGGCTGGATCTGGTTGCCGATCCGAATTTCCCTCGCACGCCCTTGCAGGGAGGTTTCGTGCTCAGAACAGGGCGGAACGGGCTGATCGACCTGTTAGGCGAATAGCGGAATGCGGGCGTGAACCATGCGGCTCTTGGCATCCAATTCTCACAGCGTCCTGCGGCTGAAATCATACAGGAATTGGCCGAAGAAGTTCTGCCGCTGTTCCCTTCCCATGAAGGACCTGCACCACTGGCAGCGAAATGGTGAGCCTGACAACAGAAGAAACGAAACGCAATGACCGCCCAAGACAACACCGCCGCCCGTAAACTGTACAATACCTTCCATCCCACACTCGATACAAGCGATGAAATCACGCGCGGGAGAGAACATCTAGGGCCTGACCACAGTTCGCCTTCGAATTAATGAAGAGCGCGCAAAAATGGTCAGGCAAATCCAATGCTATTGCAGCTTTAGTGTCCAACGACAGTCGAGTTCGACAGACGGGCGCCTGGGGTAAATCCATACTCTCTTGCAAACCCAGCAATAGCGAGTGCGATAAACAGCAACACAGTCAACGCCCAGGGAAAAGCGACAGGGCCATAAGAATCCAACAAAATGCCACCCAAGATCCCAGCGCCGGCGATCGCGCTGTTCCAGGCGACGACGTTCATAGAGAGTGCGACATCGGCACCATCACCAGCAGCATCTGCCAATGCTGTTTGCAGTAGCGTTGCGGCCCCGCCAAAGGTAAGACCCCATATGGCAACGCCGGCATAGATGACGCTCGGCACCATCGAAGCCATTCCAAGCACCAACGCCACCAAGGCAAACGTTGCAAGACTTATCAACACAGTCGCGCGCAGGAATCTATCGACCAGCTTTCCAGCAATCCAGATCCCAACGAGCGCAGCAAGTCCAAAAATCAGAAGCACAAGGTCTATTCGCTTTTCTAGTCCGGCAGGTTGAACGAAGGGTGCGATATAAGTGTAGAGAATATTATGGGCGAGCATCCAGGCAATAACCACTGCAAGCACTGGTTGCACTCCTGGCGTTGACAATACACGGAGCAAAGGCATGGCTTCGCCTCTCTTCTGGCCTGGATAGTCCGGCACTTTCGACACAACCCAAACAATCAGGACTAGCGTCAACAGCGACATAATCCAAAACGCTGTGCGCCAGCCGACAAGCGATCCAAGCCAGGTTCCCATCGGCAGACCCAGTGAGAGCGCGATTGGTGTACCGACCATTGCTATCGCCATCGCCTTGCCCTGTTGGTGGACGGGCACCATCCGTCTTGCATAGCCCGCCAGCAAACTCCAGGCCAGGCCAGCAGCCATCCCGGCAAAAAAGCGCGCGGCGAGCGTCAATGCATAACTCGATGATAACGCCGTCACAGAATTAAAGACAAGAAACCCGTTGATCGTGAATAAAAGAACCCGCCGACGGCGCCAGCTGCTAGTGGCGATGGTCAGCGGGATTGCCGCTATCAGCGAACCCAACGCGTAAACTGTTACCATCTGACCGACGAGCGATGGAGAGACACTCAGGCCATTACTGATTTGAGGCAAAAGCCCTGCAGGCAGTGTCTCCGTAAGAATGCAGATAAAGCCGGTCATGGCCAGAGCCATTAGCGCGGCAACAGGCAATCGTTCAACGTCTTCCGTGGGTCGGGTTAAAGTCATATTAGTCAAGCACCTCAATATATGGATCATTCAGTCCATATATTGAGGTAAATTGCGCTTGGCAAGCACTTCTGGATCGATTAGTATAGAATAAGTTTATGGAGGGCCTCATGGCGCGAACGGGACGTCCAAGGGCGTTTGATAGAGAACAGGCACTGGATGCTGCGATGAGGCTGTTCTGGGCACAAGGCTATGAGCCGACCTCTCTCAATCAGCTTAAGGCGGCCATGGGCGAAATTTCACCGGCTAGTTTTTACGCAGCCTTTGGCTCCAAAGAGGCCCTCTTTGATGAGGTTGTCCGCCGTTATCAGTCCTCCTACGGTCAGGTGACAGCAAGCCTGAAGGACGAGGATCTGCCGCCGCGTGAGGCTATCGAAAGTGCCCTCAGGCGGTCTGCAAGAATGCAGACTGATCAAACTCATCCACCTGGATGTTTGATAATACTGGGCGCCAGCAATTGTTCACCGGAGAATCGACACGTGGATGATGTGCTCGTCGCAGACCGGGCGCAAAACCGTATAAGCATTGAAGCCTGCATCAAACGCGCGATTGACAGTGGAGAGCTGTCGCCCAACACCGACATAATCGGCCTAGCAACCCTATTTCACACTTTCCTGATGGGGATCACATTTGAGGCTCGTGACGATGTCCCTACCAATCATCTTGATGCTGCTGTCACAGCGCTTATGCAAGTATGGGACATGAACAAAGCATCATAACGAGATTTGGCTGCGGTGCGCGCTACCCACTCCGCTGCCTATTGTATCAAATTCTCCGATTGCCAGTGCTTCATGAGCATTGAAAGAGCTTGTAAATGCTATGCCAATGTTTGGAATGAGATTGCAAAGCCCACATTTCCCAGCGGCACGCCTCCTCTCCTCTGATTGCCTAATACAAACTTTGGTTCGTAATAAGCTGCGATAATGTAGTAACAGCGGTTCTCCATCAGCCATCCACTTATAAGAACGATGTCTGCGCCTAAGCTCATTAAAATAGTTAAATCTCGTCTGACGTTGATAATCTGGCCAGATATGGGGCTGGAATTTGCTTTTGATTCAAAGCCTCTAATATGTGCATCACATTCCAGATGTACCAGGCTGCGATTGCAGGGTGACAGTCAAAATCCTTAGCGTGCGTCTTGCACGAACGCCAACATAGCCCGTAATTTGTAGATTGTTGCCCGAAATCAAGCTTGCTTTTGATTTCGGACTGGCCTCTATGAGGACGTTAATTGAATTTAATTTCAATAGAATATATGTATCGAGTTGGATAAAACCAAACAAAAAAGCCGCTGCAGATTCAGGCCGAATTCAACAAAGCAATCATCGTAAATACCTTCTTCTAATATTAGAGCTGCGCGCGGATTGACTGTTTTGACATGTCGGAGAACACCCGACGGGTATTCAGAGGTGAACCTTTGCCACACCTGTTCCATCTCCTGCCGAAGCATTTACCTTAACACACAGCGCTATGAGCAATGCGGCAAGCAGCATCACCAGGCTGCCACCTATGAACACGCCAACAATACCGCTTAAGCCGAACATGAGACCTCCGGTTGCAGCCCCGGCAGCGATGGCGCCTTGCACCGAGGCAACCACCATTCCACCGGCGCTTTCCGCCTGATCTGGAACTGTTCGGGCAACCCAGGTCGACCAGGCGACGGGTACACCGCCGAACGTCAATCCCCAGAAAGCCACCAGAAGGGCCAGCCCAAGGCCCGAGACAGGTAGGAAGACAAGAGCCAGACCGGCGACGCCAACAAGCATTGGCATGAGCACAAGTGTGAGGTGCAGACTGCGCTCCATCAACCAGCCTCCTAGAAGTGTGCCAACAAAATTCGCTATGCCAAAGCCCAGCAGCATCAAAGCGAGCGCATCCGGCCCAACGCCAGCGGTGCTTTCGAGAAATGGCCTTATATAAGTGAACAGTGCATAATGCCCGGTGTGCGCGAGAATGCAGCCCAACATGCCAATTGCAATACCTGGACGCAGCACGACATCGAGCACTGTTCTAAGACTGGCCGTCGTTTTACTTGGCAAAAGCCGCGGTAGGGTAAAAAGCTGAAACAACATTGTCACGAGCCCAATAGCCGCCGCTGCATAAAAAGCACTACGCCACCCGAATAGCTCCCCCAGATAGCTGCCTAGCGGCACCGAAACAACTGTCCCCACGGCGATGCCACTAAAGACGATAGAGAGAGCGCGCGGAAGGAGTGCGGGAGGCACAAGCCGCATTGTGACAGCCGCGGCCATAGCCCAGAAACCACCAAGAGCAACACCCAGAAAAACTCGCATGATCAACAAAATTGTTATGCTGGAGGAGACAGCCACCAGCAAGTTGGAAGCGATCATCAACGTGGAGAAGGCCAGGAGAACTATGCGCCGGTCGAACCCTCTTGTCAGAACCGGAACAAACAGACCGGAAAATAGCGCCACCACTGCGGTGACTGTAACGGCCTGCCCTGCCAGGGCCTCGGACACCCTAAGCTCGGCGGCCATAGGTGTCAGCAGGCTTGCCGGCAAATACTCTGCCGTCAGCAGACCGAATACGCCCATTGTCAGCGAAAACACTGCAAGCCACGAAGCAGATACGGGTTCTTCAAGCATTACGCCATCAGGCTCTGTGTTTAATCCGTTGCAGCAAGTCATATCGGTCATCCAGTTTCTTTCCGCTTTCAAACAATTTGAACCGGAACCTAGACATCAATCATCGGACGATCTATGACTAACAGGCCTGAATAATTGATAGAAACTCCTGATATGGCCTTTCAAAATTCCTTCGCGATATCCTCTGACCTCCTAAGCGAGTTGCTGTCCGGGATGCGACTGCGCGGGGTTCAATATCGCCGCATACAAACGGGCCCGGAGTTCGGCATGAGTTTTGATGCCAGACCGGGTCATGCCTATTTCCATTACCTTGCCGTAGGCACAGCACTGCTAAGAAGCGCAGATGGAAGTCTTCACAGGCTACCGGCAGGCAGCGCCGTTCTCATGCCTCAAGGCGGAGAGCACGCGTTGCTGTCCGATGATCATGTCACGGTGCAACCTATCGACAGCTTTGCCACAGCCGCTCTTGGCGACGCGGTCTGCGGGGTGGACACCTGCCCGAGTACCAGCACGATACCCAGCGCCATTCTATTTTATGGCTGTATGGAGTTCGATCTGGGCGGAATGCAGGGGCTTGGTCCGCTGATGCCGCCCTTCATGCTGGCCGATGCTCAAAATGGCAGTTATCCCGGACTGGAGCCCATTTTCACCAGTATGAAGAATGAAATCTGCTCAGGACGGATCGGATTTGCAGGCGTACTCGCGCGACTGGCCGAAGTCATGGCCGCCATGATCGTGCGAAGCTGGGTGGAATGCGGCTGTGAAAATACCGCTGGTCTCGTGGCTGCTTTGCGTGATCCGCGTTTGGCGCGCGCTGTTCTTGCACTGCACCGCAACCCTGGCCATAATTGGTCGGTTAAAGAACTTGCGGCTGAATGCAACATTTCCCGATCTGTTTTTGCCGGGCGCTTTCAATCAACCATTGGTATTCCGCCGCTTCGCTATGCTTCCGAACTTCGGATGCGGCTTGCCAGCCAATGGCTGAACCGGGACAGGCTGGCGATTGACACTGTAGCGTATAAGCTTGGTTATACGTCTCAAGCTGCTTTCAGCCGCGCATTCAAGCGTGTCACTGGCCGTCCACCGGGCGCAAGCCGACAGTTAACCGCGAACTCTAAATAGATGTATCCCAACCATTTTTTAATAGTCGCAATTACATCCTGCCATGGTCATTGGTAACATAAATAATGAGAAGACAGTTTTGATTGTCATTCGAGAACATGCGCGTCATGTTCCCAGCAGGTTTATCCAACTGGGATTTCGGATTACGCGACGAAATCAAAGACCTTCAAGCTCAATTCTAAATCGCCCAAGATTGCGCGCTTCTGTTCGCTTCCATAAAAAGCTTTGAAACAAACGTGAAGCTCACCAGACCTCTCTACCCTCGACCCACACACGCACAATATCATCTCTGCTGGCGTTCAGTACGATCTTTGCAGCTGTTTCTTCGAGGGTGTCGATCCCCGGCCAAATTTTAATAGGGCTATTCGGGCGATTGGTTTCAATGAGGACTGCATCGAAGCGGAAGCCTGGCGCGAACTTTCCAACCTGAAGTCCGATTGCTTCACCTCCACCGGCGGTCGCCAGCCAGAGCATTTCCGCAACCGTTACCGGGGCACTGGATACGCCTCTGGTGGCTGCTGGCGTCGTTGCATCAACACCACTTCCATGAGCCCGCGATGCTATGAGGCCATGACGACACGCATCAAGAACTGAGGGGCTATGACCACCGGAAATGTCACTACCCAAGCCCGTCCTCACATCCATATCGAGTGCGCGTCTCAGCGGAAACACCGCATTGGCGAAATAGAAATTCGACAACGGACAATGAGCGACTGCTGCGCCTTTCTCGCGAATAAGCTGGAGGTCCTGTTCGGTGACGAAATTCGAATGTGCGAGCACTGTATGTTCACGTAGCAACCCAAAGTCACGTAACACCTCACTGTCAGTACGACCATGTCGTTCAAGAACAAAGTCACGTTCCCAATCACTTTCCGAGCAATGTGTCTGAACGATGCATCCGGTTTCGGCAGCCAATTCTCCTAATCCTTGCAGAAGTTCATCGGTACAGCTCGGGATAAAACGTGGCGTAATAATCGGCCTGACTAACGCGTCTTCTCGTCCCGCCAAAGCACGCACACGATTAATGAAACTACGCGTGTCCTCAATAGCATTTTGAGCACTCTGATCACGGTAATACTCAGGACATTGCGCGGCATCATCCATCGCCACTTTTCCGACAAAGGCGCGCTGACCTTCATCAAGGCAGATTTGGGCTAGCTCTACTGAGGCTTCTACATGCGTCGTTGCAAAGTAAACCGCGGTTGTCGTGCCATGTGCTAACAAACTGCGCACCAGGTCACGATAGACCGTGCGCGCAAAATCAACGTCTTCATACCGGGCTTCGAGCGGAAACGTATATTTCTGCAGCCAGACTTCGAGTGGTTCGTCTAAGGCTTTGCCAAGTTGCGGCCATTGCGGCGCATGAACATGCAGGTCAACAAGGCCTGGCATGAGAATGTTTCCATGAGCAAGCTCAGTCAACCTGCCTGAATCTCTCGCGCTCGAGACCAACTTGTCGAAATCGGGTGTGCCATCTTTCTGGACATCGGTAATGACGCCATTTGAATCAACGGCTATCGCCACGCGATCCATTGTCTCTATACGACCGCGCTCCGGGGTGTGAAAAGCTGCACCGCAAATTACAAGATTACGCATAAAAATCCTCTATGCCGCCGGTTAGCGAAGCTTCGGGAAAGCGGCAACAAAACATGGGATAAACCAAAACCTAGATGAATCTTTTAAGTGAATTGTTGATGCATTTCTATATTAAGATCGAAGGCTACTAAAGCTCTTAGCAAATAATGGCCAACTTGTACCCAAGAGGGACGTATAATGGAAACACAACAAGCATACGAGGGTGCGCTCGTCGCCGGACCTGAGGACAAAATCCCTCCTGCTAAGGCAGCGTTTCTCGGTCTTCAGCATGTGCTGGCGATGGATGTTTACATCGTACCGTTTATCATTGCTTCTGTGTTGGCCTTTAACGTTCCGGACTCAGCGGCCTTCATCCAATCGGGTTTTCTGGCAGCAGGTATCGCAACTCTTATCCAATCGCAATGGGTCATGCGCATCCCCATTGTTCAAGGCCCATCTTACGTACCGATCGGAGCTATTCTTGCTATAGCTTTCGGTGCTGGTGGTGGCGTTGGGGGTCTGTCGACCGTCATCGGCGCATTAATCCCCGGAGCAATGATTATTGCTCTGCTGGGAATAACCGGTGTTTTCCATAAAATTATTGGCCGGTTGGTGCCGCCATTGGTTGGCGGAACAATCATCATCGTTGTGGGCATCGCTCTCATGCCGGTTGCGCTGCGCGAAAGCGTATTCGCTGTTCATGGAACAGGGACTCTCAACCAGAATATAGCGCTTGCAGCAACATCGGCTGTACTGCTCGTTGCCTGCATTGTCGTGGGACTTAGCATGGGAGCCAGAGGCAATTGGTTGCGTGTCTCGTCAGTCATCATCGCACTCGTCGGCGGTTGCATTGCAGCCTCTTTAATGGGGCGTTTCAGCTTACAGCCTGTATATGACGCGGCATGGTTCAGCACTCCTCGCATCGCATTTGTTAACTTCGATGTAAGCTTTTCGATATCCGCAATACTGACGATGATTGTAGTGTATCTCGTAGTTTTGGCTGAAACGACGGGAACGTGGTTCGCGATCAGTGCCGTAACCGATAAACCGCTAACGAACGAGCAGCTGGACCGCGGTGCAGTAGGTGAAGGCATCGGCTGTCTCACAAGTGCATTGCTCTGCAGTACGCCTGTGACGGGATATTCGTCGAATGCAGGTATCATTGCAGTAACAGGGATTGCCAGTCGTGTGGCCTTCGCCGCAGCCGGTATCTTCCTTGTGCTATTCGGTTTGATCGGCAAGTTGGCGGCGGTGATCGCAGTGATACCGGCGCCCGTCATTGGTGGTGTTTTTGGTGTCGTGTGTGCTGTCATTGCGATCAATGGCTTTCGCGTCGTGCGTCACTGCGCGCTGACCGAACGCAATATGCTTGTGGTTGGCCTGCCAATCCTAATGGCACTTTTTGCAACCTTAGTTCCTAAAGAATTTGTGGATGGCCTGCCTGATCTCGTGCGTTATTTGCTCGGCTCGTCAATCGCATTCGGCGCTATCTTCGCGATCATTCTGAACTTAATACTGCCTCAGGAAAAGTCACAAAGAGCCTGACGAAAGTGAACCTCTACTCGCCCCTCCTCCAACAAAAACCTGGAGTGGCGAGTTAAGTATTTAAACGCAGAAGGAAGCTGCTTCATGCTTTTTCGTGACATGATTTAGATTTCCAGCTAACAAACCCCGCACCACAGGGTCGCGGGCGTGTCGCTGACGCTGCAGACCACCGAAGCTGTAAAGCCATAACGTCTGTTTTCGTGTATCATTGTGACAACACTAACTGCAGAGCCGAGGCGCGACATGCCATTGCGAAACGCAGCTTTGTCTACATTGTCGAAGCGATGGTTGATAAAATTTATGTCGGCCTCTTGCAACTCAGCCAGGACTAGGCCGAAAGCTCTCTTCTGATAATTTCCGCACCTGCACTTAAAGCACCCAGTTTGCCTCGTGCAACATGACGAGGCAGTGGCGCCATACCGCAATTTGTGCATGGATAGAGCTTATCGGCATCCACGAACTGAAGTGCTTTTCTCAAAGTGTTAGCAACTTCCTCAGGTGTTTCGACATTTTGAGTTGCAACATCAATGGCCCCCACCATCACCTTTTTGCCCCGCAGCAATTCAATCAGATCTATCGGAACATGAGAGTTATGGCATTCAAGCGAGATGAGATCGATATTGGATTTTTGCAGTTTGGGGAAGGATTCCTCATATTGACGCCATTCGGAACCAAGACTCTTTTTCCAATCGGTGTTGGCCTTAATTCCGTAGCCATAGCAAATATGGACAGCTGTTTCACACTTAAGACCCCCGATTGCTCTTTCGAGGGTCGCAACGCCCCAATCATTCACATCATCAAAGAAGACGTTGAATGCCGGCTCATCGAACTGAATAATGTCGACGCCAGCAGCCTCCAGTTCCCTGGCTTCTTCATTAAGTATCTTTGCAAATTCCCACGCCAGCTTTTCACGGCTCTTGTAGTGAGCATCATAAAGCGTGTCGATCATGGTCATGGGGCCAGGCAAGGCCCATTTGATTGGCTTCTGGGTCTGCTGACGCAAAAACTTGGCGTCTTCGACAAAAACTGGCTTTGGGCGCGATACCGCACCAACGACTGTCGGCACACTCGCATCATAGCGGTTGCGGATTCTGACTGTTTCACGCTTTTCAAAGTCAACACCGTCGAGATGCTCGATAAACGTCGTGACAAAATGCTGGCGCGTTTGTTCCCCGTCACTGACGATATCGATACCTGCGTGTCGCTGATCGTCTAAGGACAAGCGCAGAGCATCCTGCTTACCTGCGATTAATTCCTCACCTTGTAACTTCCAGGGTGACCAAAGTTTTTCCGGTTCTGCAAGCCAGGAAGGCTTTGGCAAACTGCCAGCGGTAGACGTGGGCAATAGTCTTTTCATGATAGGCTACCTTATCTTTTGGCTCATCAACGGGTGTAATTGGCAGACCATTGCTCAAGTACGGTCTTATACGGTGTCATGAAGTGCTTCTCAGCAAACTTTCCCTGCTCGACAGCAAGCCGACTACGCTCGTCACGATCGTAGTCGATGCGCGTCAGCGAATAGTCCTCATGCTTGAGGCTAGGCTGATAACAGACGCCAGCTATTGAATTCGCGTTATAAATCTCTGGTCGGTAGATCTTTTGAAACGATTCCATCGTGCTAATCGTGCTGATGAGCTCGAGATTGGTATAATCATCGAGAAGATTGCCGACAAAATAGAAGGCAAAAGGCGCAACACTATTCGGCGGCATGAAGAAGCGGACATGCAACCCCATTTTCTGAAAATATAGATCTGTCAAAGACAATTCATTTTGCTGATATTCAGCACCCAAAATCGGATGGAAATTGCCCGTCCGATGATATGTTTTACTGCTGGATGCACTCAAGCAAATGACAGGTGGCTTACGAAAACTCTCTTTATAAGCATCCGAGTTAAGGAAGGACTTGAAAAGTTTTCCGTGCAGATCACCGAAGTCACCCGGAATGCTGAAGGTGGGGCGATCCTTGTTATAAGCCGGCAGAACTACGCTGAAATCGTAATCCCGAACGTACGAAGAGAAATTATTACCGACGATACCGTCAATACGTTCACCCGTCATTTGATCAAAGATATTGGTTTTTAAAATTTCAATCAGAGGAAAAGTATTTTTAGTACCTTCTGCATCGATGTTCATTTCGACCGAGATAATCTCAAGCTCCACAGAATAACGATTGCCTTCGGGATTGTCCCAAAACGCCAGAGCGTTAAAACGATTGTCAACCATTCTCAAAGCGTTACGAAGGTTCTCCTGGCGGTTTTCCCCTCTGGCCAAATTAGCAAAGTTTGTCGTGATACGCGTATTGTCTGAAGGATGATAGTGTTCATCAAAACGCTGGCTTTTAAGACAAAACGTGAAGTCGCGATGCCGCGAGCTCTGCTGGCGGTCAAAAAATGGCTCGCCGTTAGCGGCGACTGGTATTACGGCTTGAGACATAGCTCACCCCAATAAGTTGGGGGCATGGGTAAGCGAACGCATAGCGATACAGACCGCTAAGCGGCCTTCGCTACGGCACACCGGGACACCCCGCCCGTGGACGTTATTTTGCCAAGGCAGGTCTCCTGGCTCACGGGTCATCGCTAGTGTCCGTCTTCCCAGGTTGAACCCAGTGACATTGTAGACAACAGCTTGCCGCTTACAGTTGCGGGGGCAGCGCCGGCTTTCCCGAATAACAGGGCACCGACTTCCCTCTTAGCCCCGGCGTGTCAGAGCGACAACCGGAGAACCTAGGCAAAACTATAATCCCGCATAAGGCCCGCCATGTCAAGATCATATAAAGAAATGTTTATATCTTTAAGCGGAAGACAACGGATTGCCGGTACCCGATGCGAAATTGCTCCACTTGCTTCAGGTGCTTTCCCCACAGTCTTCTCAGCCCAGGAAGGCTGTGAGGCAGCACACACCTCCTTTTGATGGCCCGAGCCAAAGATCAAGGATTAAAATGCAGGATGCATTCCTATCTATTCATCGCGAAATGGCATGGCGTATCGTTTCAGTTTGACAGAAGCTGGTACCAGTGATGTTTCTCATCACGATACAGGTGCCGGAGGAAACTCCGGGTAAAAGGGAATCCGGTCGGGTCAAACCCAAATCCGGAACTGCCCCCGCAACTGTAGGCGGCAAGCGCACCCGATATGCCACTGGCGCTATGCGCGCCGCGAAGGACGGGTGAAGCAAAAAACCGCAAGTCAGGAAATCTGCCTGGATCGTCCACCTCTTCTGACCGCGGGCGGCGTGTCAGGCACGGCTTCTCCGTATGGGTGATACCGGCTTCGTACATTCTTTCGTACGGAGCCTTTGTTCATTCATCCGTTTGCATCTTTGCGGTCGGCTCGGAGGTGTGTCACGATTATGGAAATTCAAATGCCCGAATTAATCTCGCCTGGCGGAGAAAAAAAGTGCTCCTGCATTCGTGTTGCGCACCTGCTCCGGCGAAGTGATGGAAGCGATGCTCGCGTCTGGCACTACTTATGCGACTTTCTTTTACAACCCCAACATCCATCCATAGCGAGAATACCTACTGCGCACGGACGAGAACATCCGTTTTGCCGAAAAACACCGCGTTGCATTCATTGATGCCGATTATGACAAGGACAATTGCTTCGCCCGTGCGAAGGGGATGGAATGGGAGCCGGAACGCGGCGTCCGCTGCACTATGTGCTTTGACATTCGCTTTGGACGGACCGATCTTTATGCCCATGAGAATGGTTTTCCGATCATGACTTCATCGCTCGGCATTACACGTTGGGAGAACATGGTGCAGATAAACGATTGCGGCAAAAGAGCCGCAGCACTTTACGAAGGACTGTCCTATTGGGAATATAACTGGCGTAAGGGCGGCCGCTCTGCCCGAACGATTGAGATTTCCAAACGCGAAGAATTCTACCAACAGGAATATAGTGGATGCGTTTACTCCCCTCGCGACACCAGTAAGCATCGCCGCGAGCAGGGTTGGGACTCCATGCAACCAGCTAAGCTTTAATACAGCAATAACAAATCGTGAGCCGGATGATCTATCAAACCTATCCCTCAATCAAATCGCAATGGCCTCAGCCAGGTCAGCGGGCATTTTTTGCCGGAAAGATTTCGCGTCTGGATAGACGATTGTCGAAGCTCTGTAAGTCGGCACGGCCAAATTTTTGAAGCCTTCGTGCGAAACTTCGGGATGATGAACACATCGCGTTCAATCGTGCATGGAATTTCCTTCCTCAGATGGGAAAGGTTTTAAGCTCTATTCATTCGGCGCATCAATCCATGAGCATGCATGACTTCATAACCAAATCGTATATTCTGATTTTTAAGACGTATGATCTGTAAAGAAACGATTTAGAAATTAAATCTGCATCACTTCAAAATGAGGCTGGGCCTGAATGAGTGTCAGTCAAGAACTGATCCCGATAATGATTGGCAACAACAGAAGTTAGAAAATACCGTAACTGTCTATCAATCATATCTATAAATAACTGCCGTTCCTCTCTGCAATACCATAGACCGCGTTCAACCAATGCAGTTATTAAAAGGCTTCTCAATGAACAGCGAATGCGACGCTTTCACATTGTCATAATATGACACTTATTAACTCGGACAAGCGGACGTTATTTCGCTTCACGTCCTATTCAAATTCCCCAACTAATGCGGATGTTCCTCGTGGCACTATAGTCACGACGGAATATTATTATTCTAAAGACTGATCTGATCCACTGGCAAATTCGTATTTCGAGATGCCCTCAATAATTTGGGAGGTCCGGTAAAAGTCCGGGTTTAGGGAGGAGAATGAAATGATGCGTTTTTCGAAACAGGCACTCACAGTCGCCGCTATTTTTTCCGTGATCTCTACCGCAGCATTTGCTGAAAATCCGAACGTCGGCGGAGCAGCAATGTATGACAACAAAACCATTGTCGACAATGCAATGAATTCCAAGGATCATACAACGCTCGTCGCTGCCGTTAAAGCTGCAGGTCTGGTCGATACGCTCAAAGGAAAAGGGCCCTTTACAGTTTTCGCGCCAACCAATGAAGCTTTCGCTGCCTTACCAGAAGGAACAGTCGATACTCTTCTGAAGCCCGAAAACAAAGATAAGTTGACGAAGATCCTCACCTGTCACGTTGTTGCCACCGCCGCGATGTCAAAGAATATCACTAAAATGATAGCCGACGATATGGGAACACACGACATCGAAACAGTGGGCGGCTGCGTTCTAAAGGCCAAAGAGGCGATGGGCAAGATTACGCTTACCGATGAAAACGGAACAGTTGCTCACGTAACAATAGCAGACGTAAAACAGTCAAACGGGGTAATACACGTTATTGATAAGGTGCTGTTACCTAAAATGTAACAGGTTTCAATGTGAAAAAACGGCTCCGACCGGATAGCCTGTCCGGCCGGAGACACTAAAATGCGTCCGGTTACGCATGTTTTGAGGATGGCGATGAACATACAGGAGAATGCAATTTCTTTTGATGTGGGAGGTTTTCGACTAAACAGCATTCTTATCGCCTCCAAGTCTTTAGCGGCGGGGAATACGGCGCTATTCATTCATGGAGCGAGTACCAGCCTTCTTGATCCTCTTTACACATTTCATAATAAGCGCTTTGACGATATTCAGATGCTTTTTGTAGACCGGCCCGGACATGGACAATCCGAACAGGGACCTGCTGAACATATTCGCCCCGACGCTCAGGCCGATGCGATAGCCACACTCATGCAGAGACGCGGGATCGACAATGCAATCCTCATAGGCCACTCTTACGGTGGAGCGGTCACAGCCGCTTTGGCTGTTCGTTATCCCCAACTCGTAGGAGGTTTAATTTTCTTATCACCAGCGGTCTACCCGTGGGTTGGCGGCATATCATGGTATAATAATCTGGCAAAAGCTCCTATAATTGGAGCCTTGTTCAGTTTGTTGGTTGCACCAACAATTGGGCTATTAAGTCTAAGAACAGCCATGAAATCGGTCTTCACGCCGAATAATTATCCAACCGGATACACGTGCTGGACAAAGGCATGGCAAGCATTGCGGCCCCGCGCCTTCCGACATAATGCGCGAGAACTCGGCGCATTATGTGACTGGACTGAAACTACTCATGAACAATACAAACGGATCGCTGCTCCAACAATTATAATCACGGGTGACACCGATGATATTGTATCGCCTGATGTGCATGCCCGACAACTCGCCAAAGACATAGCACGATCAGAGCTTCTGGTGATCAAGGGTATGGGACACAAGTCTGACTATGTTGCACAAGATCTAGTCGTAGCGGCCATTGAAAAGCTTGCGGGGAGAAAAATAGATTTGAGCTTTATCGCGGCTCAAGTGGAGCATCAGATTATCGATGAGGAAAAAAATGGAAAAGGGCCGATTTGAAACCGGCCCATTCCTGAAATTAGGACGCAGGCAAAATAGCCACATCGCGGATGTTGCTTTCCAGTTTCTCAACCGTGCCGATTTTCGTGGCAGCGCCAGTTTCAAGATTTACCGTGTAAACAGTATTATCTGCAACGAGATAGGCCATGTTCTTTCCTTCCGCCATTCCATGAATATCGAAGGCGTACATCTCTGGGCTTCCCTCGATTTCAAGCTTGCCGATCGTTTTCAGCGTTCCGTCATTTGGCTTCGTTTGCTGCACAAGTGTTTTATTGCCAGCATCGATATTAAACATAGCGGTCTTTTCGGGCTTACCGATTGAGTTGGTGTAAGCAGCAGCGACAATTTTGCTTTCACTGCCCTCACCTGCATCACCGTTTTCATAGGCCAGCTTGCCATCGACCGTGACTTCACCCGTATCCGGATGCACACGATGATTTGTCGTGCCGGTCATGAAACGCAACCGGTCAGCCATCGGATTAAAATCAACAACGACGGCTTGCCCTTCAGCCATTGGCAACATCGTATTCATTTTGGCGATTTCTGTTGTCGCTCCACTTTCGAGATTGATTGCAACGATGCGGTGATCGCCTGTAACGCCAATGACGGTCTTATCGGCAGGTCGAAAATCGATTCCAACCAGATTTTCCACGCCATCAACTTCCATCGTCTTTGTGACTTTGCCGTCATCTGTGTCAAACATCACCAGCGTCTTGTCACCGACCAGGCCGAGCGCAGGTGCGGCTATGCCATGAATAATAGAAACGCCAAGAATTGTGGATGTAGCCAGTGCCAGCTGAATAATACGCATCATTGTTCTCCTTTGTTTCACCGTTCGAAGCTGCCGTTAGGGTCGTGGATACCAGCGCCTCTGATTGTCAGACACATGAGACAACCGGTTTGGATGCAGTGGAGAAAAATAAAAAAAGCAAACGCATCTGTTTGCCTGTTTCCTGCGTATAGGAATTAGGGTTAGGTTAGCTGTCGGATGAGGAGATATGTGGAATGGGCGGGCAAACGGATGAACTGGCAAAGGCTATTGCTGCCTGCGTGCGGCGTGATCGCTCAGGACTCCGTGCTATCTTTGATCAGGAATCAGGACGATTGCTGGCTGTTGCGCACCGCATTCTTCGTCGCCGCGAACTGGCGGAAGAAGTTTTGCAGGAAACGCTCATTCGAATATGGACCCACGCACATCAATATGCGCCGGATCAGGGCTCAGCTAAGGGGTGGATTTATGCAATTGTTCGTAACCGAGCTTTAAATGCATTGCGCGATGGCAAACGTGAGCAAACAGTGGATGATGTCGACGCTTTAAGCGAAGCCGAACATTCAAAAGAAATTTTGACAGCCTGGCATCAACTTGATCAAACGAGCCAGCTCAGAGATTGTCTTAACGCTCTCGATAAAGACAAACGGGATGGCATTCTCATGGCTTATGTCGGTGGCTACACGCATGGTGAAATAGCTGGTCGATTACAAATACCGTTGGGCACCGCAAAATCCTGGGTAAGACGCGGTCTGAGCGCATTGCGGGCATGTATGTCATGATAAAATCATTCGATAATATTCCGGAACTTGCCGACGAATATGTTCTCGGTCTGCTTAATCCGGACGAAGTCCTTCAGGTTGAAGCCGAAATCAGCCGCAATGAAGAACTGAGGCATGGCGTTGCCCGCAGCCGTGAGCGATTTTTGGCGCTGGATACATCCATACCGCCGATGATCGTTGATGAACGCGTTTGGGAAGCTGTTCAAAATCAGCTTCCAGATGGCCCTGCCGCGGAAATAAGAACGGTCCGAAGTGATAACGATAATAAGTATGGCGTGAATCCCTGGCGATTTGCAGCGCTCTCAGCATCTGCGGCATCGATCCTTCTTGCTATTGGTCTCGGATGGTCGCTTACAAGAACTGTCGAGCCAGTCGTCATTGCTGTTTTGCTGGATGATACTGGAGGTGTTCAGGCCATTGTTGAAGATTTCGGCAATGAAAATGCGCGCGTCCGCCTGTTAAACAATGTCGAAATTCCATCAGGTAAAACCATTCAGGTTTGGACGCTTCCTTCAAAGGAGATGGGGCCTGTCTCAATGGGGTTGCTTGAAGGCGCGCATTCAGCTCGGTTGAAGGGGCCGGATTTGCCTCTTCCGCGTGGTGAGCAGCTTTATGAGCTTACATTAGAGCCTGCGGGCGGTTCACCTACGGGACGCCCGACAGGACCAATTCTCTCAAAAGGCTATGCAAAAACACCGTTGTAAGCGCAATCGAATTATCAATGTCTTGTTCCACCACCTGCAAAAGAATGTAATGCTCACCTTTGATGGATATCACGCATTTATCCAGACGCCATGTGTCGCCAACGCGTAAGGTACGGTGACGTATTGTATTAACATGGGTCTGCCCCAAAATCGCAGCCAATTGGTAAAGAGCGGCTGAAAAAACTTCAAGCGAGGTCGGAACACGAGGTCCGACTAAGGAAATTACACCATGCCAGCCGCAGCGGCAGCACCTGGGAGAATTCTACGTGGCCAGGACGACAAGTGTCCATCTGCCATTTCACGTTTAATCTCCAAACCCACCATCAGAAAAAATACGGCCATAAGTGCATCATTGATCCTATGATGCAGTGATAAAGCACCTAAGTAAGCGTGAAGTGTATTAAAATATGTGTCTGACAGCGGGGAGTTGGCAGTAACTAGCGCCAATATCGCGGCAGCAATTAGCAGCAAACCGCCGGCGGATTCATTATCCAGAAAATTACGTATATTATTCCGCATGCGACGAGCCATAGAGCTCCCTGATAGAAACAGTTATGACGCTTGTTGAACGCAAAAGTCGTTATTGCGTCCTCATTAAAAACAACAGTCGGCACTCAAAGCCTATCATGAATAAAATCATTCAGGCCTTTGCTGCACTGCCTTATCACGCACGTCGAAGTTTTACCTGTGATCGTTGTTTCGAGTTTATGGCGTATCGGGCTTTGGAGGATGGAATGGGAGCTAAAGGCTGGTTTTGTGACCCAAACTCACCCTGGTAGAAAGGCGCGATTGAGAACATCAACAAGCGCATTCGACGGTATTTGCCCAGCAACACGGACCTGACACAGGTCAGTCCGGCGCAGTTGACAGCCTCGCCCATAATCTCAATGCAACCCCGCGCAAGTGTCTTGGATTTAAGACACCTGCCGAGGCTTTTGCTACACTTTTGCAGGATGCAGCTTAATCAAATACGCTCACTACCGGCATGATGCACTTGGAGTAGTTTTTCCAAAAGACATTCATACCTTCATGTGCGACACGCGTCGCAATATCTGGGTTGATGCCCCGCCGAAATGCAGCTGGAAGGATATAGTGTTCAATCGGTTTCCTATGATTTTCCCATAAAAAAGCTGCCCAAAAGGACGGCGGTTAATCATCTTATATGTTGACAAAAACATGTATCACGTTATGATACATCCATAAGGAGTTCAGTATGATCCGATCTTACAAAGACAGCACAACGGAGATCGTCGCGAGTGGCAAATGCCCAAAGGGTTTCCCGGCTGATTTAGTAAGAGTTGCGGTTCGTAAACTGACAATGATTGAAAGCGCCGTAACAATTGATGATCTTCGTTCGCCGCCCGGCAACCGTTTAGAGGCTTTGAAGAAGGATCGCATTGGACAGCACTCAATTCGGATAAATGACCAGTGGCGCATCTGCTTTGTTTGGACTGATGCGGGCGCTGAACAGGTCGAAATTGTAGATTACCACTGAAAGGAAAAGCCATGACCAGCATACTGCCTCCCGTGCATCCCGGCGAAATCCTTCGCGAGGAATACCTTATTCCACTCCATATGAGCGCAGGAGCGCTTGCCAAGCAGTTGAACGTACCTCGTACTCGTATCGAGCGCTTAGCAAACGAACAGACAGCCGTTACACCCGATACCGCATTGCGCCTCGCAAAGTTTTTTCGCACTACACCGGAATTCTGGATGAACATGCAAGCAAGCTTTGACCTCAAGATTGAAGCCGCTGCGATTGAGGGCGATTTGGCTGCAATTCACGAACTTGAAGCCGCATAATCAATGAGGGGCGACACCGTCTGCCCCTTATTATTAGGGATACTGATTAGAGCCAGTCGTCATCTAAGTTCTCACCAACTTGGAGAGACAGATGAGACTGAGTTTTTTGATTACAACCTATTTGGTACTATGCGGACGTCTGAGCAACGCGTCAGCATGTAATACCAATCTGGTTCAGATTTCAAATTGGTCCATCAAGACTGATACGCTGCAAACACAACAATTTCTTTTCCAGTGAATTTCAAAATCGAAAAAAACTATAAAATCTCTGGATGCATCGGTAATTATCGAGGACATATCGGGCAACCTCCTATTCTCATCATTCATCGATAAAGAGCTACGGATAAAGCCAAATGAGATTTTCATTACTATCGATACAATATTGCCGAAAGAGGCTCTTGATCTTAGCATAAAGACAGCCTGAACGCTTATGTTTGCTCTCGCAGCGCCGTTATTAGCGATGGCACCACGCAGCCATACGATTGAGACCCTCCCAATTTCTAGCGCTACCTATTAGCGCGGGTCATAGAATAAGTTCCCTCCGTTTGATCGAGGGGACTCATGGATCTAATTAGACAACTGCCTTCTGCTATTGTTGTTTCGCTCATTGCGCTTGCGTTTGTATATCCAGTTGTACGGGTATTAAAAAGAATGGGTTTTGCACGGTGGTGGGCTCTATTCTTTACTCTACTTTTCTTTCCCATCATTGGTCTTTGGATATTGGCCTTTGCTAAATGGCCTAACTGTCCCAAAATGAGAATGAATAGAGTGTCCAATCGATCATTTGGATGTTTCAGAATTCCATGCGTCTGGAGATATCCGGGCGAAGCCACTGCGGTCAGTCTCCAGTCAGGCCCAATCCTCACCGCAATCATATCTTATCACTGGCTCTATGTCATCGGGCTATGTGCCAATAACCAGTCAAGAACAAACCCGACGCTTTTGCGTCGGGTTGAGTGGCTTATCGCCATTATGCCTTTGAGGCTGCAGTCGATGGAACAGGCTGCACTTTTGAAGTGATTGCCATTACAATAATCGCTGACATCAACATGACCCCACCAACGATGAACATTGGCATTTCATAATTTCCTGTCATATCCTTCACCCATCCAGTGATGTATGGCGCGGAAAAGCCTGCGACATTGCCTATCGAATTTATGAGAGCAATCCCGGCCGCAGCGCCCGCACCAGATAGAAAGCGGGTTGGAAGAGACCAGAAAGTTGGTAGAGCCGCAAAAATCGAGATCGCTGTAATGGTCACAACTGCAATGGTTGCTTCAGGCGATGACATTAGCAGTGCAACAGGAATGCTCAATGCACCTACAAGCGCTGGTATACCGATATGCCAGGTTCGGACACCGCGCCGCGTTGCATCCATGCTCCAGAGATACAGACCAATGGATGCACCAAGATATGGTATCGCAATAATCAGCCCCTTCTGCATCACGTCGAACTTCGTGGCAAACTTGGCCTCAAAGCCAGCAATAATCGTCGGCAGGAAGAAGCCAAGCGAATAAAGGCCGTACACAAGACCGAAATAGACAGCCGAAAGCAGCCAAACACGACCATTGCGAAGAGCGTCAAAAACTGCGCTTGCGCTATGGCTGTGGGACTTGGCTTTTTCTTCACGCGAAACTGCGTTCAAGAGCCATTTCTTTTCGTCACTGGTCAGCCACTTAGCATCATTTGGGCCGTCCGGAAGATAGAACCAAGTAATGAAGCCGACAATTATGGCTGGAACCGATACACCCAGAAACATCACCCGCCAGCCCTCAAGGCCAAACAACCCATGTGCGTCAATGAGCCAGGACGCAAACGGTGCTCCAATGACAGTCGAGAACGGCTGCGCCACATAAAAGAGTGCTAAGATTTTTGCGCGGTGCGTGGCAGGAACCCAGGTGCTAAGATACAGGATTGCACCGGGGAAGAAGCCCGCTTCAGCTACACCAAGCAGGAAGCGAAGCCAATAAAGACCCTCAATAGAACTAACCCAGGTGAACAGCAGGGAGACGACACCCCATGTTACCATGATACGGGCCAGCCAACGGCGTGCACCGACGCGCTGCAAAGCAAGATTGCTTGGGATTTCAAGTATAATATAGCCGACGAAGAAAATGCCCGCGGCGAAGCCAAACTGCGCTGCAGTCAGCCCCAAATCATCATTCATCCCATTGGGACCCGCAAATGAAATCGCTGTACGATCAAGAAAGTTGATTAACGACATAAGCGCAAGGAACGGTACCAGCCGCCAGCAAATTTTTCGAATTGCGCTTCTTTCAATATCTGTCGTAACGACAGACCTATCTAACTGTTCCTGCACTTTAGTTCCTCCCAAAAGTGAATAGATGTCATTTCTCATCTCGATCCGGAACATGCGTATCCACGCCATTGTTTTGACAAAGCGCAGCAGCTTCGGCCAAAGGTGTCTTACCGTTTGTCCGAATAATGATTTCCAGATTTTCGCCGTACCAGCCGGGTTTTAGAGCCAAAAAGACCCGACCCGACCCGACAGTTCATATTATTCAGCGAGTTGTGCCGCTTAAAATAACGATCAACGCACCGTTTCTGTTGCAGCAGAAACATTCTCGAAAAGCTTCGGGGTCTCTGACAGAAAATCGCTACCAAACCCAGCATCGAGCAACGTCTGAAGGGCAGTTGTCACACCGTTTGCAGTGCTGCGCTCCGCCGAAACATCCTCTGCCATTTGCATGTAATAACTGAGATCCTTGTGCGCATTTGAAACAAAGAACTTCATTTTCGAATTGTCACCATTAAGGACAAATGGGCTGACGCGATCAAAAGCGGCTCCATAACCGCCACCTTTCGCCAAAACTTCCGTAAAGATTTCAGGAGAAATACCACCCAGCTTTGCACAGGCTGCGGCTTCCCCCAGCAATGTCACCATACCGAGCGACACATAATTATGAAGGAGCTTCAGCTTGTGTCCCGATCCAACCTTGCCTGCATGGAAAATGTTCTCGGCAAAGGTTTCCAGCAATGGACGGATCGTGGCAAACAGCTCGTCATCGGCTCCAACCAGAAGGTTCAACCTGCCCTGAGCTGCTTCAAGCGGCGTCCTTGTCATAGGAGAGTCGACGAAACGGCCCCCTGCTGCTTCGGCCAGTTGCGCAATTCGTGTAGTCGATGATGGAATGGCGGTGGAACAATCGATGATGATCGTACCCGGCTTAATTGCCTTCAATATTCCGGTCTCACCAAGCAGAACGTCTTCCACCTGGGGAGTTCCACTCACACACAGAATGATGATGTCACTCTGCTCTGCCAGGTCCTGTTTATTTGCAAATTGCAGGGCACCGCCTTCGAGAAGATCATCAACAGGCTGGTTTCCCGGATGATCAAGGAACCCCAAGGACCAGCCTTTTTTCACCACGTTCAGAGCAATACCGTGACCCATCAGGCCAACGCCGATAATACCGACTTTCTTGTTGGTCATCTCTCTTCTCCTTAGGCCAATGCGCGACAGATTGCGTCTGCCATTTCGGTACATTTTGCAGTTCCTCCGAGATCCGTTGGAACAGTTTGGCCGGCAGCAAGCACACGGCCAACGGCACTTTCGATACGGTCCGCAGATTCCATAAGTCGTTGGTCGCCCTTCTTGTCACCAAGCCAGCGCAGCATCATCACTGCAGAAAGAACGGTCGCGACAGGGCTTGCTATATTTTGACCGGCAATATCGGGTGCTGATCCGTGTGCACCTTGGAAGAGTGCGTATGTGTCACCGATCTCACCCGAAGGCGAAATGCCCATTCCTCCGACTGTCGCAGCACCCAGATCAGAAATGATGTCGCCGAACATATTTTCTGCGACAATCACGTCGTAAAAATCCGGCTTTTTAACCATATGGACCGTAATCGCATCGGCATAAGCATAGTCGATTTCAACGTCCCGATAGCCTGAGTGGACGTCGTCACAAACCTTCCGGAAAAATGCATAGCTTCTAAGAATATTGGCTTTATCGCAGACGGTAACACGTGATTTTGCGTCACGCGGCGCACCATTGCGTTTCTTCGCGAGTTCGAAAGCAAATTTCGCCACGCGCTCTGTCCCCTTGCGGGTGATCACGAGACTGTCTGATGCAAACTCATCGCGCAGAACAACTCCTGCACCACGGCTTGCATAAAGTCCTTCGGTGTTTTCGCGAATGATCACATAGTCAATTCCACCACCATCAAAAGCACGAAGTGGTGACAGCACGCCGGGCAAAAGCTTGACCGGTCTAACATTTGCATAGAGGTCCAGTTTGAATCGTAGTCGCAGATGCAAATCATTTCCGACCTCGGTACCATCCGGATAGACGACACCTGGCAATCCGGCTGCTCCATGCAAGATAGCATCTGCGGAACGGCAGCCCTGATAGGTATCATCCGGCAACACTTCGCCTGTTTTCAGATAGTGGTTAGAACCACCATTGAAAATTTGAAAATCAAGCATGCTTTCACCAACGGCAGCCTTGAGCACTTTGATAGTCGCGTCAGTGATTTCTGGACCAATACCGTCACCGGCGATTGTCGCAATTTTATAGTTCGTCATGGTTTTTATCCTGTTTCGACAATCTTACCAATTGGTCGCGATGTACTTTGCTTCCATGAATTCCAGCATGCCGTGATGTGCACCTTCGCGCCCAAGACCGCTCTGCTTCACGCCACCGAAAGGTGCTGCTGGATCGGAGACGAGCCCGCGATTGAGAGCCAGCATACCAGCCTCAATCTTTTCGGAAACCCGCAGACCACGCGCCAGATCACGCGTATAGACATAGGCAACCAGACCATACTCGGTATTGTTAGAGCGCTGGATTGCTTCTTCTTCCGTGTCGAAAATATAGATCGGTGCAACGGGTCCAAAGATTTCTTCTGATGCCAGGTCCGCAGTATCGGGAACATCTGCAAGAACAGTCGGCAGGTAGAAGTGCCCTTCGTTCTCCAGAGCCTTTCCACCGCAGGTAATGCGTGCACCTTTGGCAACAGCATCATCCACCAGTTCCGCCACCTTCTTAACGGCGGCGGCATTCACCAATGGACCGCAATCCGTCGTCTCCTCTACTCCTGCCCCAACCGTTAATGCGGCCATGCGTTCGGTCAGTCGGACAGTAAAAGTCTCAGCAATCCCACGCTGGACATAGATACGATTTGCTGCGGTACAAGCTTCACCACCATTGCGCATTTTAGCGATCATTGCGCCTTCGATTGCCGCATCCAGATCAGCATCATCAAAAACGACAAACGGAGCATTTCCTCCCAATTCCATTGAGGAGTGGATGACCTGGTCGGCGGCTTTACGCAATAGCACACGTCCGACTTCGGTTGATCCCGTAAACGACAGTTTCCTCACGCGTGGATCATCAAGCATCGCATTAACAACTTGGCTTGTTGTCGAGGATGTAATGACGTTTACAACGCCAGCGGGCACTCCTGCCTCAGCAAGGATGGCAGCTACAGCATAGGCCGTCAGGGGTGTTTCAGTTGCGGGTTTGAGAACGCAAGTGCAACCCGCAGCAAGAGCTGGAGCGATTTTGCGCGTTGCCATAGCAGCAGGAAAATTCCAGGGCGTAATGAGCAATGAAACGCCAATTGGCTGATAATTCACGAGAATACGATTAGCGCCCGAAGGAGCGGTTCCCAGATCCCCATGACCACGTACGGCCTCCTCTGCAAACCACCGGAAAAATTCGGCAGCATACGCAACTTCGCCACGCGCATCCTTCAGTGCCTTACCGTTTTCAAGCGAAATAAGCCGTGCGAGCCTCTCACTGTCGCGCATCATCAGTTGAAAACAGTTGCGCAAAATTTCCGAACGCTGACGCGCAGGCGTGGCGGCCCATCCGCCCGCAGCAACTGCTGCTGCATCCACAGCACTTAAAGCGTCTTCAGGAGAAGCATCAGCGACAGCACCGAGAACGGTATTATCGGACGGATTATAAACATCGATCCGATTATCACGACTGCCAGCTTTCCATTCGCCACCAATGAACAGATCAGTCGGCCATTTTTGTTGGATGTTCATCTAAATTTCCTCAGTGAGAGCGTTTTGTTAGCTTGCCATAGCGTCAACAAGAATGGATTTAATCGCGTCTGGAGAAAGAGTACGCGGGTTGTTCTCAATCAGGCGAGTAGCGTTCATCGACAACTCGGCAATCTGGTCGAGTTTGGCATCTGTCACGCCGATTTCGCTGATAGTCGCTGGCATGCCGACACGCGCAAAAAGTGCAAATAGCGCATCAATGCAAAGCCCTGCCGCGTGCTCATCCGTTTGGCTTTCCGTAGCCACACCTATGGCTCGCGCTATTTTCGCATAATCAGCCGCAGCCACTGGCGTATTAAAACGCATTGTATAGGGAAGGAGAATACCAACACCCAGACCATGTGCGGTATGTGTTTCAGCGCCAATCGGGTATTGGATTGCATGGGCTGCTGCCGTTCCGGCGCTGCCAAATGCCAGTCCCGCGAAGGTCGAACCCAGCATCACCGCAGAACGTGCTTCAATGTCATCGCCGTTATCAACGGCAGTTTGCAGATGCGCAAAAATGAGCTTGATCGCTTCCAGGGCGTAAAAATCGGATAGTGAATTTTTCCCAACAAAAACACGACTGCATGCCAAGTCACTGTTTGGTTCACGCCGAACAGCCGCAAAGGCTTCAATAGCATGCGCGAGAGCGTCAGCACCCGAAATAGCGGTCAAACCTTTCGGGCATGTCAGCGTGAGTTCAGGATCGCAAATTGACGTATGTGGAATGAGATATGGGCTGGAAATGCCGACTTTCATAACTCTCTGCGGATCTGCAAGAACAGCAACAGGCGTCGCTTCTGATCCTGTGCCCGCGGTCGTTGGAACTGCAATCACAGGACAAACAGGACCCGGCACTTTGAATTCACCATAATAATCCGATAGTGACCCCGGATGCGTGAGGATCAGGCTGACCAACTTTGCAAGATCAAGGCAGCTTCCGCCACCCAAACCAATCACCATATCTGGCTTGAAATCCCGATAGCGTTGCGCACAATTTGTAACGCCCTCCAAAGGCAGTTCTGGTTCAGTCTCGGCAAAGACCTTTACATCGATGCCGTGGGCCTTCAGATCCTCTATCACCTCCTGAAGAAGTGGAAGCGCGCCAATTCGGGCATCTGTACACAATAGAGCCCGCTGACCAATATCTGCTGCCAACCGTCCAAGTGCGCGGCGCTGACCTGCACCAAAAACCAAACGCTGCGGCGCGCGTGTGACGCCATACTCAAACTGCATGAAACTTATCTCCTTAATTAGCTGGCATCCGATCAGTCTGAGCAAGGTGCTGGATACGCTCCCACACTTCTGGTGCGATGTTCAGCCCTTCCTTCTCAGCGCGGATGCGGGATTTTACAGAGCGGTCACCAGGAACACGAACCGGGTTTTCTGGGTCAGATGGAGGCGTATCGCGCAATGCATTCAAGTAATCTGAAATGACGCTAGTCATGCCCGATGCCGGCTCCATGACGATAAATAGATCGCCCTTGTTGCAAGGATGTGTAGAATCGAGAGTCCCACGAACGGCAGTTCCAAGCGATGAGCCAGTCAGAGCCGCAACCAGCACCTCAAAGGCCAATCCGAGGCCATATCCTTTTGCACCGCCAAAGGGTGCTATGGACCCCGCCTTTGCCTTTTCAGCATCGGTAGTAGGCAACCCTTCCGCATCCAACGCCCAACCGGCCGGGATCGGAGCGGCACGATTGGCGTGGTCATGGATCTTGCCCATTGACACCAAACTGGTTGCCATATCGAAAACAAATGGTTCAGGTTCGGCGGGCACCCCGATTGTCAATGGATTGGTGCCAATCATGGCACGCCGTCCTCCCCAGGGATGCACCAAAGCTTCGCTGATTGTCATTCCGAGCAATATCTTGCCCTGACGAGCCAGGTTTTCTGCGTACCAGGCAAGCATCCCCAGGTGATCACAGTTCCTGATAGCAACCACACACGAACCTGCTGACTTCAGACGCTGGCTTGCTGCGTCGAGCGCAGACATAGCCACAACAGGACCTAAACCATGCTGGCCGTCCACCTCAAGAAACGCTTCACCACGCCAGCTATGAATGCCTTTGGCGAGAGGATCGGTCACACCATTCAACACGCGCTCAACAACGCGCGGCAGCCGAAGAAGGCCGTGGGATGGCACTCCCCTCATCTCGGCATCCAGGAGCAAAGACGTCTGAATTTCTGAATGATTGCGCGGTATTCCAGCTTTTTGAAGAGCCGCAAGCGCAGCTTGCTCAACCTTGGCAACAGTTTGCATATGTTGTCCTAAAACCTTGTGTTCCGGGAATGGAGAGAGCTTCAGAGGCGGAGGAAAATCTCACAATGGGCTGCTCAACCCCGCAGACTGCAATCCGACATATAAAAGTCAGCGATCTTTTATTGGCGAGCATATGCATTGCAGCAATTACTCTCGCTTGCTGATCGTATCCGTTTTATCAATATGTGCGTTTCAGCTTGTAACGGTAAGCAAAAGAAAGCTCAGCTGCAAAAGCACCCGAGCATTTTTTCCTGCCAATAATCTGACATAAGTCCTCCTTTCTTTTATCCCGCACACCCCTCCTCGGGTGCTCAACACTTGCTGAGGTGATAAATCATATCGGATACGATAGAGGTATTAATTCGCAGGTCAAGCCAGTTTTTATAGCTATCTTGCAGATTTCCCAATCACTGCTTTTCCATAACTTGATCTTTTTGAATTATCGCTATGAGTATAATAGCTTGTTTATAAACATAATTTATCAAAAGAAACTGTTATTTATTCGACACGAAAAAATGGAAGATAAAATTGCACCGTACTAAAAAATTTCTCCAAAGCATTCATTTCTCAGTTCTAATGAATCAAAGAAAGACGGTTTACACCAATAATCCGATACGATACGGTGTTTCAAAATCTGACCTCACGATCACGCCGAGGGATGAGAGCCATGTCAGGGAGGACATATAATGGCGAAGGAAGAAGTGCTCAGCACGGTTGACCCTGCCATTATGCCAGGTGATAGAGACCCTATAAGACATCCGATTGGCGACACCATTTACAATGCGTTGTTTGCCGACCTGATTGCGTTGCGTATACCACCGGGAGAGCGGCTTTCTGTCGATGCTTTAGCGCGACAGTTTGGCGTTTCCCAAACCCCAATCCGCGCGGCGCTGATCAGACTGGAATCAGAGGGTCTTGTTGCCCAGAAATTTAATTCTGGTTTTAGTGCTGCTGCGTTGCCGGAAGGCAAGCATTTTCGGGACGTTTATCAGACACGCGACCTCCTCGAACCCGAAATGGCTGCTTTAGCAGCGATAAAAGCGACAGCAGACGACATTGTTTCGATTGAAAAACTCTGCAACGAAATGGCGGAGCTTGCTGATACAAATAATCAGGAAAACTTCGGGCGCTTTGCCGAACGTGACAATGCGTTTCACACCTGTATCCTTCAAATCGCAGGCAACCAGGTTGTCGCCGAAGCAATGGCGCGTCTTTATATTCATGCCAATCTATTTCGGATTCGGTATCACACAAAAATTACCACCGATGCCGTAACCGAACATAAGGCCATCCTTGAGGCGCTTCGCATGAAAGATGCTTTTGCGGCACGCAACGCGATGCGCGCTCATATCTACAATTCGCGTCTGAGGGTGGAACCATTCTTTATTGAAGAGTAGCGCATTCATGTCCGGCGTCATCTGGCGACGGAATTTTATCTGGAGGAAAATATGGCACTGGATCAACTGATGTGGATCGATTCCACCAAGGTCTTTATCAACGGAGAATGGGTGACTCCCGCCGGCGGAGAGACCATTGCGGTTGAAAACCCATCGACGGGTGAAGTTATTGGGAAAATTGCCCGCGGTACACCTGCGGAAGTGGATGCAGCCGTTTCTGCTGCAAATGCGGCGTTGAACGGTGAATGGGGTCGCATGACCGCGACGCAACGCGGACGCATTCTCATGAAAATGTCAGAATTGGTGCTCAAGCGAGCTGAAGAACTCGCAATGATTGAGACACTGGATGTTGGCAAACCGCTGAACCAATCTCGAAACGACTCGATTGCGCTCGCACGCTATCTCGAATTCTACGCAGGTGCCGCGGACAAGCTGATGGGTACGACCATTCCCTACCAGGAAGGCTTCACCGTTTATACCTTGCGCGAGCCACATGGAGTTTGTGGGATAATCATCCCTTGGAATTACCCAATGCAGATTTTGGGGCGCGGCGTCGGCGCAGCTCTTGCGGCTGGCAACACCTGCGTTCTTAAACCCGCAGAAGATGCCTCTTTGTCATCATTGGCTTTTGCGGCAATCGCACACGAAGCTGGTTTGCCGGCCGGTGTTCTCAATGTTGTAACGGGTTATGGCGCAGATGTAGGCGCAACTCTTTCAAGCCATTCCGGTATCCAGCATATCTCCTTCACTGGTTCCGTCGGAACCGGCGTTGCCATTCAGACTGCAGCAGCGAAAAATGTCGTTCCAGTAACGTTGGAACTTGGCGGAAAGTCACCACACATCGTTTTTGACGATGTTGACCTGGAAAAGGCCATGCCAGTGCTTGTGGGTGCCTGCATGCAAAATGCCGGCCAGACCTGTTCAGCAGCATCACGCGTTCTCGTCCAGCGTGGCATTTACGAAGATGTGAAGCGACGCATGATCGAAATTTACGAAGGTCTCGTGGTTGGACCTGCCGTTGAATCGCACAATCTTGGACCTGTCGTTTCCAAGAAGCAGAAGCAAATCGTATCCGATTTCATCGAGCGTGGAAAAGCAGAGCTCAACATCGCCGCACAGGGCAAACTACATGCCGACGCCCCGGCCGCTGGAAACTACGTCCTGCCAACACTCTTTTCGGAAGTAGAGCCGGATCATGCACTTGCGCAGCAGGAAATTTTTGGGCCAGTTCAGGTGCTCATTCCCTTCGATAGCGAAGAAGACGCTTTAAGGATCGCCAATGGCACCGAATACGGTCTTGTAGCGGGCGTTTGGACTCGTGACGGTGGTCGCCAATTGCGCATGGCGCGCAAGCTTCATTCCGGACAAGTCTTCATTAACAACTACGGTGCTGGGGGTGGTATTGAGCTACCTTTTGGCGGCGTTGGTAAATCCGGGCATGGGCGTGAAAAAGGATTTGAAGCGCTATACGGCTTTACGCACGTCAAAACTGTGACGATCTCGCACGGCTAAGCTGCGGGCTGAAACCCTGGTGAACACCACACAGTAACATGTGTGAACCATAGACCTCAGGACAACCAGGGGCGGGGTATTACCCTACCCTTGGTGCATATGATTGAATTGCCTGATCAACAGTACAAATTACATGCCTTTCAGAATGACCGTCAAAAAAATACGGACGGCGTGAACCGCCCGTACTTTATATGCATTGGCGCCGCAAGAGCCTATTAGAACTTGCCAATAAAGTTCACGAGGTATTGCCAGGTTGTTCGATGTAGGCCGCAGGAACGCTTTAAGCTTTTGCTCATTCGGTCATTTCAGCGGTGTAGTCATGCCATAATGCAAATGCACCATTATTTGCTTGGCGGTAAGCACGTGCTCTGAGTTTATGGCGACGCGAATGGAAAATCAGGTTGATCTGATCATGAGCGACAAGGAACCTTTGCGCATGTCGCGCTGACTTGAACCGGCCAAATATCTTCTCGCGTTTTCGCGTTGGCCTATGCGAGACTTCGATGGCGTTATTCAAGCCTTTATGGGCTCGGTGGTCCGCATCTGGTGAAAGGTTTTATATCGGCTTAATGGAACTGCGCAGCTTATCCGTCACGACCACACGTGGTTGACCGAATTGCTTCACCAGTCTGGGAAAAACCGTTTGGCAACCTTAGTGTTACGACAAGTTTGAACCAGAATGTCAAGAACATCGCCGTCTGCATCAATTGCCCGCCAAAGTCAGAACTTCTTTCCGCCGATGATGATGACGACCTCTTCGATGTGCCCTTTGTCATTTGGCTGTGGTCGGCCCTTGCGGATACAGTCGGCAAAATGGCGGCCGAAGCGATTAATCGAGACGCGAACGGTTTCCGGCTGACAAACACGCCACGCTCAGCAAGAAGATCTTCCACATCGGCCGTGCTTAACGCAAATCGATAATAGGTCCAGACAGCGCAGGCAATAATTTCACCCGGAAAACGAAACCCCTTCGCCCAGGGAAAGGATCTGGGTGATTTCATGCCAGTTCAATACCGGAAACGCCAGGCTCAAACAACTTGGCCATACCAAGCGCGTACTGCGTCTTGGCTCTTATTAGGATTTTCGCCGAAAGAGACCAAAGCCGATTCAGCCGTAGCGGTTCAAATGCCCAGCTTCGATCACAATCGGCGAGACCCACATAGTCCGACTATACCCCTGCCATATTAGTATGATATTTATACTTGTATTTACAAAATCCGAAAGCGGTTTTGGATGCTTTCGGCGTGGATAGTATCGCTCCTACCCCTTTCAACCCTATTCGTATCTCTGCTCGTTCACACGGGAGCTGGAGGCGCGATCTTGGCCTTCGGATAATCGGTTGAAACATCAACTCCGGAACCGTAACCCATGGCTATAATGGTGAAGCTGGTTCCGGAATCGACACCGCAGGACGCAACTGCAACCGTGGCGCAGAGGGGCAACCTGTGTCTGTCGAGGTCGCAGAGCCAGCCACCGAAGTCGATCAAGCCGTCGAGCCTGCCGAACCAGTCAAAGTGGCGGAACTTGAACCTAAAGCGGAATTGCCGGAAGGCTTTCCAATTCCTCTCACACGTCCAAAACGCGAAAAGCCCGAGGCCTCCTCGTAGATCGTCGAGGAGATCAAAAAGCCGAGACAGAGGAGTGTCGAGCATGAGCCGTCGCAGGATTCTCCGTTGACCGAAGAGGTTACGACGATCGTGACTGCGAGCACGGCACCACAATATGGATCGGGAGGTGAGGCACGCGGCGTTCGGGCTGAGCAGCGTTGGCTTGGACAACTGGCTGATCACCTCGAGCGACTAAAGCGATATCCCCATGCTGCACAGTCCCGTCGATTGGAAGGGGCGTGCGCGTTCAATTTCTTGTTCTTCCAGACGGAAGTGTCACATCCGTCAAGCTGATCAGTTTATCCGGGATAAGCGAGCTTGATACTGAAGTGCCTGAACTTCTCGAACAAGCGTCCCCGGTCGCAAAACCTCCGACGCACGTGAACCCGTTCATCACCGTTCCAGTTAGTTTTTCTATTCGGCGCTAAGCACAACACACCGCGTCAATTCTTTACGAACTTGACGAACTTATCCAAGTTAACTACATTAAGTCTCCACAAGGAAACAGACAGATGGCATCTCCAAAAACCAAGACGGCCATAGGCAACGGATCAGGCAGACGCGATAGAGTCGGCGCGCAATCGATCGGATTTCTGCTGACGACAGGCGGCGCGGGTATTCCGAAGGGTGCGACCGGTTTTCAGATCAAGGTTCCGGACAATGCCTCTAAAGTGCTGTCTGGGAACACTGCCCGCATGAAAGCACTGCTGCAGGAGTACGGTCAAGCGATTGCAAAAAGTCGGGCCGTCGGTCATCCAGTTAGTTTTCGCGTCGATGTCGATCCTGAAGGGGAGATGATCGTAACCCCGGTCGAGGACGCTGCACCGGCCACGGCTACAGTATCGCAAGATGATGGCGAACCGGTTGATGCTGAACTTGAGGAGGCGTTATTGGCAGCTCGGACACGCGGCCGCTCGAAAACAGCGGAGATCCTTGAGCGAGCCGATATGCTCAACGCCGACGCCTTCGCTCGCCTTCTCGGAACATCACGAGTGACTATCAACACCAAACGCCAAAGCGGTCAGGTGCTTGGGCTTGATGGTGCCAAACGCGGTTATCGTTTCCCCGGGTGGCAGCTTGATAGCGACGGGAAGCCGTTTGCTGCGCTCCCAGCCCTCCACGAGCGGCTAGGTGGTGCATGGGCAGTCTATCGCTTTCTCGTACAACCCCATGGGGAGCTGGATGGCATGACAGGGCGCGAGGCTATGGAGAAGGGTAGGCATGAACAGGCGCTGGCGGCCGCGGAAAGCATAGGGCGAGATTTCCGCTAAATGACTATTGTACGGCCGCCTTCTGGCTTCAAAACATCAAGCCTGCACCTGCATGTCATTGCGCCCGGATCACGGTTTGGCCGCATCTACCTTGCTCGATACCCTGATCCGCTTGGTTTCGGAAAAACGCCGAGCAGGTTCAGTGATCCACGCCGTCGCAAGGCCGACAATCGCTTCGGTATTCTCTACCTCGGGGATACCGTCAAGGTCTGCTTCCTCGAGGCCGTGCTACGGGACCAGCGCGACGGACTGATCGGAGATCTTCCAATCGCAGAGAGCGAACTCCACGACAGACAATACGCGCAGATTGAGGTCGTCGAGCCGCTGAAGATGGTCGATCTGCGCGACGATGGTCCGATAAAGATGGGTGTGCCGACAGATGTGGCGAAGTCATCCAGACAATCTCTCGCGCGCGAGTGGGCTGTCGCTTTCCATGACCATACCGATCGAATTGATGGTATCATCTACCCGTCGCGACTGAATGGACATACCAATCTTGCCGTTTTCGACCGGTCCGTCGGCAAACTGAAAACGGTCGGTGCGACGAGCCTGATACGAGCGCCGGGTCTCGCCAGCGTTCTCGATGACCTCGATGTTGCAATTGTCGATCCCTGATATCAGGACTTGATGCGCGAACCTTTTTCTGGCCGCCGATCCGCGATAGAACGATCCTGATCCCTGCTGTACCGATAGTTTTCTCAACTAAATCCGTCAGGTCACCCTCGGCAGGTTCGCGGGATCAGTTTCCAACCCATTGGCCTTGTGATCCTGATCGGGGATTAGCCTGCCTGGATCCTCCGCCTGAAACACGTCCTGACCCTCGAAATATCCTGTATTCCAAGCGTAAACGGCATCTTCTAAGACTTGCGGGAACACTTCCGGGTTCGTGGGATTGCCAAACATTTGCTCACCATACGAAGGATCCTGGCGAACAGGCCTGTTCCTTTGCGCAGATTTTCACACGGATCAACAAGATCAGTCTTGAGTTCGGAAATCTCTTTGACCCCGACCCCGACCCCGACTGGCAACTGCGTTATTTCGGCGCGAACAACCGCACGTCCGACGTGTTCTCTCACCACATCCATGGCCTCATCTACCGATTTCGGCTTCGGGATCAGAACGAGCCGCCCTCCGGATTTGACAGTAATTGCAAGCGGGTCAACCGAACCGGCCATCATGACCAACTGCTCGACAATGGCCGATTTCAGGCTCGGATCAGCGCATTCCTTGATAAAGGCGAGGTCCATATCTTTCTCTCCAAACGATTAGGTGTTGAAAGAAATCACGAGAGGGATACCAACAAGCTCAGTCCAGGCCTTCGCACTCGCGCGCTGAAAAGCGACAATGTTGCTGCCGGTAGTCCACCAACCATTCCCCATGGGAACGATCACATCCGGCTGCTGCAACATCGACTGGAGAATGGGCCAGAGGATCAGTTGTTCGTAGCAGATCAATGGCGCGATGCGTTTTCCGGCAACGTCAACTGCAGAGTTCGCAAAGAAACTTGCACGAGCGCCTCCGGCCAGACCAAACCAGTGTTCCCATGGACGCCACATCGACACCGGAACCGGTATCCGCTCGTGATAAAGGATAGGCCCGCTTCGCGCATCGTTGGCCACCATGACATTGTCGTAGCCATCGGGCTCGATGACTGCCGCGCCCGCGATAACAGTGATCGAGGTACCTTTCAGTTGCTTGTTCCAGAACTTTCCAAGGATCGGTGTCCAGAAACCCAAACTGCTCTCAGGAAGAACAATAACAGTCTTGTCCTCTTTTGGCAGCTGCGAGAACGTTCTCCAATGCGGATCACCGGGCCCATAAAGGCTTCGTCGCAAACTTTTGATGTCAGATGATCTGTGCGAAGAGTACGGTTTATTTGTTTTGGAGGTGAGGCATTGAGCATGGTCGGTTTCAAGGGAACGCATTTCCCCAAAAGTGTGATCCTTTATGCAGTTTTCTTCTATGTGCGTTATTCAGTTGCCTATCTTGATCTACAGGAAATAATGGCTGAACGCGGCGTAGAGATTGACCATGCAACATTGAACCGGTGGGTTGTTCGATACTCACCCCAGCTTTCTGCTCATGCGCAAAGACGCAAACGGCCAACACTTGGCTCGTGGCGTGTTGATGAGACCTATATAAAGGCCAAAGGGAAGTGGACTTATCTATATCGTGCTGTTGATAGAGACGGCCAAACCCTGGATTTTATGCTGTCTAAGCGTAGAGATTTCGGTACCGCACGACGTTTCTTTAGAAAGATAATCGCTAGCAATGGCATTCCGAACAAGATTGTTATTGATAAAAGCGGAGCCAATTTGCCTGGTGCACATGCTATAAATACTATCCTGAAGATCACTGGTACGGGCAAGCTGATTGAAATCCTACAGGTCAAGTACCTCAACAACATCCTTGAACAGGATCATCGCTTCATCAAGCGGATCACCAAACACATGTTAGGCTTCAAAGCCTTTCATTCAGCGTCTGCCACAATCGCCGGCATCGAAGTTGCTCATATGATCCGCAAGATGCAATTCGCCAACGACAATCGGTCGCCATTCGAGGTGTTTGCGGAGCTCGCTGAATAACTGTGTCCAGAGATAAGGCCGCTTATACCCCACTCAAAAATTTGCGACAAAACCATGTAACGTCTCTGGTCGAGCGGGTGAACCGCTTCACGGTTTTGTTGCGCAATAATGATCGTCAATCAAAGCCGTTGATGGAAGGTGTGATTAGAGCACTCCAGCCCCTGCCCCAAATGGCCCGCCGATCAATTACGTTTGATCGTGGTACTGAGTTTATAGAGTGGTCCTATCTGCAGAATGGGATAGGGGTCGCAAATATGGTTCTGCGATCCGCAATCACACAGGCAGAAAGGCACCGTTGAAAACACCAACAGACGCACAAGATGCTGGCTCCCACGAGACCTTGATCCGCTCACCCTCAGTGATCAAGACCTCGCATTCATCTGTCATCGCCTCAACAATACACCGCGCAAATGTTTAGCGTACAAAACGCCTGCAGAAGTCTTTCAGCAGAAACTCTTCGCAAACAGACATCGTTTTGCGTAAACTCAAACCGAAAGTCGCGCTTCAGCCTGACCTCACACACGTCGAAGTTTTACCTTTGATCGTGGTTCCCAGTTTATGGCGTATCGGGCTTTGGAGGATGGAGTGGGAGCTAAAAGCTGGTTTTGTGACCCAAACTCACCCTGGCAGAAAGGCGCTATCGACAACATCAACAAGCGCATTCGACGGTATTTGCCCAGCAACACGGACCTGACACAAGTCAGCCAGGCACAGTTGACCGCCCTCGCCCATAATCTCTATGCAACACCGTGCAAGTGTCTTGGATTTAAAACACCTGCCGAGGCTTTTGCTACACTTTTGCAGGAAGCAGCATAATCAGATACCCTAACCACCGGCATGATGCACATGGAGTAGCTTTTCCAAAAAAGCCTTGAATGATTGTTTTAACTTGCTACCAAACGGTGTGATACATTTTTCACGACAGTATAATGATGCAATCCTTCAGATCCGCCTTCGCGGCCAAGCCCGCTGTCCTTGATGCCGCCGAATGGCGTTTCAGCAACAGAAGCTTCAAGCGTATTGATTGAGACATTTCCTGCCTCAAGTCCGGTCATCAAGTGATCAACGTTCTGCGCAGAATTGGTGAACCCGTAAGCAGCCAAACCAAATGGAAGAGAGTTTGCCTTTTCAATAGCTGCATCCAGAGAAGACACCGGATTGATCAAGGCGATTGGGCCAAAAGGTTCTTCCGACATAACACGTGCATCATCCGGAAGTTCTGCCAGCACCGTTGGCGCAAAGAAATAACCGTTGTTCTTCAAACGCTGGCCACCCAAAAGTACTTTGCTGCCTTTGCTTTCAGCATCACCGACCAGTTGTTCCAAGGCAACTATACGTCGATCATTTGCGACAGGCCCCATATTGATTCCCGTTTGCATACCGTTTCCGACACGAATTGACTTTGCCGTTTCCACGAAAGCCAAAGTAAAGCGTTCATACTGGCTGTCGTGAACAAAGAACCGCGTAGGTGAGGTGCAGACCTGACCGGAGTTGCGATACTTCCTTCGTGCTGAGGCAATGCCAGCAGCGACAGGGTCGGCATCATCACAAACGATCACGGGAGCGTGCCCACCCAACTCCATAAGAGCTGGTTTCATGTGCCGCGCAGCAATCTCGGTCAAATGCTTCCCGACAACCGTTGATCCGGTAAAAGCAATTGCACGAATTTCCGGTTGCGGGATCAAGAACTGCGATATATCCGCCGGAACCCCAAAGACCAAATTCAGCACGCCAGCTGGCAGTCCTGCATCCTCAAATGCGCGTGCTATATGCGTAACGGCAGTCGGCGTTTCCTCTGACGCCTTCAATATAATAGAACAACCTGCCGCTAAAGCGCCTGCTATCTTGCGCGCAGGCTGGCTCATTGGGAAATTCCAAGGCGCGAAAGCCGCGACCGGACCGATCGGTTCGTGCAACACAATATAACGAATGCCAGGTGCGCTGGGAATAATACGACCGTAAAAGCGAATACATTCTCCGGCATCCCATTCGAAAAACTCACATCCGCGAATAACTTCAAGCCGGGCTTCAGCTATTGGCTTCCCGTTTTCCAACGTGATTGAGTGGGCTATTTCTTCTTGCCTCTCACGCATAATTGCGGCTGCCTTCATAATGATTGCAGCGCGGGCGGATGGGGCAAAATTACGCCATGACTGATAGCCGTTCCAGGCCGCCTCAAGAGCAGACTCCAAGTCTTTGCGTTCTGCAACCGCTACGCGACCGATCTCCGTTTCATCTGCAGGATTTATAATTGGAAGTGTATTGGCGGTTTTACGCCATTCTCCGCCTATGAAAAGCTGCACGTCAGATTTTTGCATCAGAAGGCCTCTGCGATATTATATTCGGCTTACATTGGGGCTGCGCCCAGATCGTCGTTGCAATCAGAATGAAATATTTTAATTCATGCGACAATTCATATTAGAGCAATATATCCATGAGGATAATTACATGAATTGGAGTGAAAGCCCGCATTTTTGCTTGTGCAAAAATTACAGCCGAGCGATGCAGCACGGCTTTTCAAGGTCTGGGTCGAGATCAAAATACTTAGCAAATACGTCGAATGCCCGCGAGCAAAGCCTGGGACATTTCGGTTTCAAGCAAACACCAGTCCATCAGGATATTGTAATGGTTGCGGTTAAAGACCTCGATCATTTGAACGTCTCCACCTGCCGCTTCCCAGCTCGTGGCATAGGCTTGTGACTGGCGTTTGAAGCCATCTGGCTCAGCCTCAGACCATGCCACTGTAATCGGACAACCGTTTGTAGGAATATGTCTTATTGGACTTAGCAGATTAACATCGTCAGAGCTCAGATTGAGCCATTCCTGTGGGAACGTTGCTGCGATGGGGGCAAGTTCGAACAACCCGCTCACTGGCATTCCGAATTTTATAACGTCTTGCGGCAATCCAAATTCATCGTGCCATCCTTTGGCGAGAAGCGCTCCAACAAGATGACCACCGGCTGAACTTCCGCCGACCGTTATCCGGTCTGGGTCAAGGCCATAGTCACGCCCATGGCTCCAAACAAAGGAGAGCGCCGCACGGACCTCCCGCGTAATTTCGCCGAGCGACACTTCAGGCGATAGGCGGTAATCAACAACAACCGTAGCAATCCCCTCGGCCGCAAGCATTCGAGCCATCATAGCGGAATCTTCCTTGGACAAAGCGCGCCAATAACCGCCGTGAACGAAAACGAATACTGGGCTTAATGCAGCGGGAGACTGTGGACCGAAAATATCAATCCGCTGTCCGCTTTTCACGTCATAAACGACATCAAAATGCCGTCCCCATTTTTCACGCGGGGTAATACTCGCATCTCTGTAGCGTTGTATTTCGGAGGCAAACTCCTCCGACGAAACGGTCGCCTTGGCGTTGTAATCACGCTCAAGACGTGCTTTCTCAAAATGTGCTTCCTCGGCCAAATTATGCATAGCATCCTCGTTCTCAAACATTTTTAACTCCATAACCGCTTAGAGGTCATTGGGGTCACTCTAAATGACCGTGGTCTCAACTCGGTTTTCGATTGTCCGAGCGAGGTTAAGAGCTGTCATTTCAGACGATTTCGGATTGGTTGAGAGCGGACTGTTTTCAAAACGCAGATGCATCTTACCAAAGTCACCTTCAGCAATAATCTCATGCGTATTAAGATGAGCTGTCGGGTCTGCAATCAGCGTAACAAGCGTTCGATCAAGTCCAATTCCCGCAAGAGATGTGATAACAGCGACATTCGCGTTTTGCGGAAAAGCGTCAGCCGCATCTCGTGCGCTACCTTTAAAGAAAACAGTAGCTTCACTGATTTGATCAAGCTTTAAGAGTTGACTAGCGAGTGTGCCTGCCCACGCCTTTGCAGGTTTGATGATACGGTGTTCAACACTTTGCATCGATAACCGGCTCGCTGCCGATAGCGCATCCACACCACCCAATGCACCGGGCGGAATAATCAGCTTAGTGCCATTTCGAGTAGCTGTTTTGTTCAAACGTTGAAAAATCGCATCGTCAACGAAAGACGATGTTGACGAAACCACAAAATCCATACCAGCAGAAAGTGCCGCCTCGCCCCATGGCAAAACACTGGCACGCCCCGCAGCTTCAATTGCAAGACTTGCATGAATTAACCCGAGTTCAGCAGGGTCTTCAATAAGAATAGCTTCCGCTGGCAAACCGTCGCGCGCAATCGTTTTATCGCGTACGGCGACAGCAACAATTTTTGCCGAACTTTTCCGTTCGGCCAAAAGTTCGGCGACGCGCTGACCAATAGCGCCCCAGCCAATGAGGACAATTTTCTCAGATGCCGACATAGGCATGCACCTGATCATGATCACGTTCGAGATCAGCACTCGTGCCGCACCAGACAGTCCGGCCTTTCTCGACAATATAGTGTCGATCCGCAAGACGCTTCAAAACCGCAATATTTTTGTCGATCAACAGAATGGATTGCCCCATTTCTCGCAATTGCATGATGCAGTGCCAAATTTCCGTGCGAATGACAGGAGCAAGACCTTCTGTTGCTTCATCGAGGATAAGAAGATGCGGATTGGTCATCAAAGCACGTCCAATCGCCAGCATTTGTTGCTCACCACCCGAAAGTGTGCCCGCAGTTTGACTTCCACGTTCCTCCATGCGTGGAAAAAGCTTGTATATTCTCGCAAGATCCCAAGGTGACTGCCGCTTGCAACGGTTTGACGCGGTTGCAATCAGATTTTCCCTCACTGTAAGGGTTGGAAATATCTGCCGCCCCTCGGGAACAAGACCTACACCGAGCCGTGCCACTTTCTCCGGCGTGTAACTCGTAGTATTTCGACCTGCAATCTGGACACTGCCTTTTTGAGCCGCAAGTAAGCCCATCAATGTGCGTATAGTGGTAGTCTTTCCCATACCATTGCGACCCATAAGGGTAACCAATTCGCCCTCATTCACTTCGAGCGAAACATCGAAAAGCACCTGTGAATGCCCATAGGCTGATTGAAGTCCGTCAATTTTCAGCACAGTTCCTCCTCCCCGCCAAGATAAGCCTCGCGCACAGCTTCGCTGGCCCTGACATCTTCTACGGTTCCTGTAAGAATGACGCGACCATAGACCAGCACCGTAACCTGGTCGGCTAATGCAAACACTGCGTCCATGTCGTGCTCAACAAGCAGCATTGAAACCTTTCCGCGCAAACCCTGAAGAAGTTCAATCATTTCCTGAGTTTCGACATGACCGAGGCCAGCCATTGGTTCATCCAAGAGCAAAAGCCTAGGCTTTCCAGCCAATGCCATCAATAATTCCAGCTGCTTACGCCCGCCGCTGGGCAAGTCGCCTGCCAGTTTTTCTGAGTGATGAGACAAGCGACTTGATGCAAGTATTTCGTCAACCTCTTGCCAGATGGCATCGCGACTTTTGAGACAATCCAGAATACGGAAATTGTGCTCTTCCCTTGCTTGCACAGCCATCGCAATATTTTGTCGCACACTCATCTCGTTGAGAAGCGTGGATATCTGAAATGTACGCCCGAGACCACGTGCCACACGTTTGGCCGCAGGTAGGCTCGTTATATCCTCACCCATCAGGTTTATAGTCCCTGATGACGGCATTAGTTCACCGCAAAGCTGGTTGATGAGTGTAGATTTACCTGCCCCATTTGGACCGATCAAGGCGTGAATATGACCTTCACTTACATCAAGCGAGACATGATCGGTGGCGACCAAACCAGCAAAACGCTTCACCAGATCGCGGACCTGCAATATTGCGGTCATGAGGACACCTCGATTTTGCGGTCTTTGCGAGATTTATGGAAAAGCGCGCGCCAGCCGCCGACCATTCCGCCCCTTGTGCCCATAACCACGAGCAGCAGAATAATTCCCATAAAAAGCTGCCAGTGTTCAGTCCAGGAGGCCAGATAGGTTTGCATTATAAGGAAAGCAGCCGCTCCCCAGATGGGGCCAAAAAAAGTTCCGACGCCACCCAAAATCACCATCACCATCAACTCACCAGACTTTGTCCAGTGTAGCGTATCCGGACTTGCAAAACGCATGAAGATTGTCAGAAGCGCTCCAGCCAGACCAGCGCCCATTCCGGCCAGCACGAAGCCATAAAGCTTATAGCGATAAGTTTCGATCCCCATCGCCGTCATGCGGCGCTCACTCTGGCGAATGCCAGAAAGTACCGCGCCGTATGATGAATGCACGACACGCCAAAGAAAGCAGAAATACAGGATCATAGAGACGAGAATGACATAATACATCGTCGTCTTATTGCGCAGACTAAGACCAAAAAGATCATTCGCCTGACGCACGATAATGCCGTCCTCCCCTCCATAGGTTTTCAGCGAAACAAAGAAAAAGAAGAGCATCTGGGCAAAAGCCAGCGTGATCATGATAAACTGCACACCTGAAGTCCGCAGTGCAAGTGCTCCAATCACCAGCGCTGCAAGTCCTGCAACGAGCATTGCGGCGGGAACTGTAATTAGGAATTGGTTGGAACCGGGAATGAAGCCCAAAAGAAGCGTTTCTTCCGCATGATGAAAGTAGAGAATCCCGACAACATAAGAACCAATCCCGAAAAAAGCCGCATGACCAAAAGAAACCATACCGCCATAACCAAGGATGAGATTGAGGCTCGCCGCAGCTATCGCATAAATCATAATCCGGGCGACAAGGCTGGAGGCAGCCGTTTGCCCCAACGCGTCAGCGCCAAGGGGAAATAGGGAAAGTGCAACACAGCCAAGACATACAAATAGAACACGATATGACATGGTTTAAGCTCCTACCGGGAAGAGGCCTCGCGGGCGGAACAGAAGAACAATAGCCATGAGCAGATAAATGCCCATGGAAGCTATACCAACGCCCAGAGCGTCAGCTTCAGCACCAGCCATAAATTGACGCAAAATGGACGGGAGAAATGCGCGTAAACAAGTGTCGATGATACCGAGTGAAATACCGGCAATAAATGCGCCTTTAATGGAACCGACACCACCGATAACCACGACGACGAAGGTTGCGAGTAATATCTGCTCCCCCATTCCAACCTGTACTGCGAGAATTGGTCCCGTCATAAAACCAGCAAGACCAGCAAATGCCGCGCCAAGTGCGAACACCAATGTATAAAGCAGACGAATATCTACGCCGAGTGCGCGCACCATATCGCGATTTGTTGATCCTGCACGTACCAGCATACCCAAACGCGTCCGGTTGATAAGCAAATATAGACCACCAGCAACCAACAGACCCGCCGCAATGATGAGAAGACGGAACGGAGGATAACTCAGGCCCGAAAATAGCTCGACTGGCGATGATAGCGACGCGGGAAGTTGCGTGAAGATTGGCTGACGACCGAAAATCAAAACCGTCAGTTCATTGAAGATCAGAATGAGTGAAAACGTGGCCAGAACTTGGTCTAAATGATCCCGTTGATAAAGCTTTCGCATAACACCAAGTTCAATCAGGATGCCAGCGATTGTAGCCGCCAGGATCGCTGCAGGCAGACCTAGCCAGAAATTTTCGGTCTGCACGGCTACCCAGGTCCCAATAAAGGCGCCCATCATGTAAAGAGAGCCATGGGCAAGGTTAATCACGCCCATGATCCCGAATATGAGGGTCAATCCCGCGGCAAGAAGGAACAACATGACACCGTAGAGAAGGCCATTTAAAAGTTGTTCGAAGATGAGTGTCATTGGATGAAACGACCTTCAAAAAAATTAAAAGAAGCTCGGCGCACACGGATGTGCGCCTTATGGCTGGTGTCAGAGTTTGCACTCTGCTGAGTATGAATCACCGTAATTCTCGATAAGCTTCGATTTAATTTTGGTTGTTGGATTGCCGTCTTCACCTTTGACGATATCGAGGAGATACCAATCTTGCACCGGATGCTGGTTCGGGCCGAAGGAAAAATTGCCGCGCACCGACTGGAAATCGGCCTTGCGTAGTTCTTCACGAACGGCATCGATGTCCTCAATGCTACCGGTTTGCTTGAGTGCAGAGCCAATAAGACGAGCCACGTCATAACCTTGCGTAGCATAATAGGTCAGCGGGCGATCAGGATAGACAGCCTTCCATTTTGCAACCAGTTCCTTGCTTGCGTCATTATCCATATCCGGGCTCCAATGGCTGGTTGCCATGAGACCAACAGAAGCATCCCCCAGTGACTTGAGAATTACGGCGTCGCTGGACGGCTCAGAGAGAACCATAGGAATATTGCCTAGCAAGCCAGCCTGCTGATATTGCCGCAAAAACGCAATGCCCATGCCGCCAGGATGAGACTGGAAAACGACATCTGGCTTTGCAGCACGAATCTGGGCCATCTCGGCTGAATAGTCCGTTTGATCAAGCTGGGTGTAGATTTCTCCGACAACCTCTCCCTTAAACCTTCTTTTAAAGCCTTCCAGCGCGTCTTTTCCGGCCTGATAGTTCGGCGCAAGAATGAAGGCGCGCTTGTAACCTTCCTGTTCCGCAGCGAGGCCAGATGCTTCATGAAGAGAGTCATTCTGCCATGAAACAACAAAATAGTTTGCGTCACACCCCTTCCCTGCCATGTTTGACGGCGCGGCATTGGCACTAATGTAGAGGCTATCATTATCAACGATGTCCGGCACCGTTGCACCAGCAACGTTGGAGAAGATGATACCAGTAAAGAGCTTCACACCGTCTTCCAACATGAAGCGTTCGGCAATTTGACGTCCGTTGCCAGGCTTGGCAGCATCATCCTCGACCTTGAGTTCTACTGGAACGCCACCAAGCTTCCCGCCTTCTGCATCAATGGCCAGCTGCATACCATCGCGCACATCCTGACCAAGATACCCGCCGGGGCCAGACAAGGTCGTTATTACACCAATCTTGACCGGCTCAGCGGCGACTGCGCCTCCCGTCAAACCTGCTAAAAAGCCGAGCATTAGAAGTTTGTTTTTCATTCCAGTTCCCCATATTTTTATTGATTATGCGCAATCCGGTTAGGCGCATTTTTTTCGTTAAAGCGCTACCCAGCCTTCCGGCGGATTTTTACCGGGGTGAACCGTTTTGCAATGTGGGCAGGTCCGCAATTTCTCATCATTGTAGAAAGCCGCGTAAAGCGGTGGCAGATCGTCAACGATGGATTCCAAATCAACCTCTGCACGATGAACAAGGCCACTACATTCAAAGCAATACCATTCAACAGCATCCAAAGCGCCCTCTGGACGCGCTGGCTCAATCACCAGACCAATAGAACCTTCTTGTGGACGCTGAGGTGAGTGCCGAATATGCGCAGGCAGGAGAAAAATATCCCCTTCACGAATTGGCACATCGTAAAATTCACCGGTCGACGTATCGTGCAACTTCAGAAGCATATCGCCCTTGAGCTGGTAGAAAAACTCTTCAACCGGATCGTCATGATAGTCAGTGCGCTTATTCGGCCCGCCGACGACTGTCACCATCAGATCAGCATCCTTAAACACCAGTTGGTTGCCTACTGGCGGCTTCAACAGGTGCTTGTGTTCATCAATCCATTTTTGAAAATTAAAGGCGCTTAGTTTTGCCATTCTTGTTCCCCTTTTCGTTGATCAATTAGGACGTTTTCAGACCGCAACGATCAAATGCTTCATGAATTTTTGACTTCTCTGCATCGGTGAGTTCAAGCATTGGTGCGCGAACAGGTCCACCAACCTGCCCGAGCAATTCCTGCCAATATTTCTGATGTGAAGTGGGCTTTTCAGCCGGGCGTGTCGATTTGAACGCATGACGCACAGGCTCGAGGCTCTGCCATACAGCGCGTGCATCCGCAGCTTTGCCTGCAAATGCCAAGTCAGTATAATCACGCATGCGACGATCAAACTTCGTCTGCAATGTATAGGGCGGCGAAGAACAGAGATAAAGCTGCCATCCCAGCTCGAGAATGTTATCAAGCCACTCGGCTTCCGACGCCGTTGAAACGAGTATCCTATCGCCCGCAAGCTCAGTGAGAGTGCGATACATATCGCGCGGAACTGAATATTTGATAGCTACCACTGTTTCAATATCAGCGAGACGATTGCACAATTCCGGGCTCATGAGATATCCGCTATCAGGGTGAGACCACAATGCAAGACCGATATCAACCTTTGAGGCAATGGTTTCATAATATCTCAAGAGAGTTTCGTCCTGTTTGCGCAAGAAGTGCAAAACAGGAGCGTGAACAACAATGTAATCAGCGCCGCAAGCTTGAGCGTGTTTGGCCAGATCTATGACAACATCCATGTTCTGATCCGAGCAGGACATGATTGTCTGTGCCTTGTCATCAGCGGCCGATACTGCCAGATCGAACATGCGCTTGCGCTCATCGACCGACATTGAGAAAAATTCACCCTGCTTCCCCGCAACGAAAAGACCATCAATGCTCAGCTCATTGACCCAGTGATCGACATTCTTACGGAAGCCCGCTTCATCAATCGACCCATCTTCGTTGAAAGGCGTGTTTGCCGCAGCCCATATGCCGCGCATTGTAGCGCGTGAATAAGACTTGGCATTTCCACGATCGTACTTCATCGGAATCCTCGCTTTATAAGCAGGTTATGTAAAACCCGAGTTTTCCCGATCAGAACCGACTTTCTTTCATTCGTAAAGTATTGTAAGTAGAATATATTCATAAATAAAAACTCATGAATGATGCGATGCGCCCAACTCTCCGACAGATAGAATGCTTTCAAGCGGTGGTCGAACTCGGCAGCTTTTCTCGCGCAGCCGAGCGCGTCAGTACAACCCAGGCTAACCTGTCTCACACAATCCGTGATCTTGAATCCGTGCTGGATGCGCGGCTTTTCGACCGCACGACACGTCGTGTCAACTTGACGGATGCAGGTCGCGCTTTTGCAGACGGTGCCCTCGCTGGTCTTGCCGAAATTGATCGCGCTGCGGAAATTGTTCGTGACTTGGGAAAGCTGCGGCGCGGTCAGGTCAGCATAGCCGCCCCACCATTGTTATGCACAACAGTACTTCCACATCTCGTTCGTCGGGTAGCTAATGAGCACCCTAATCTTGTTATAAGGATAGAAGACGTCGGGCCTGAAACTGTCATAGAACAGGTTCGCAACGGGCGTTGTGATCTTGGCGTGGGCACTTTTTCTGGTGATAATCTGGATGTTGAAAGTCAGACCGCGCTCAGCGATCAGTTAATGGTTTTCATTTCACCCGATCATGACTTCGCCGGATATGACCAAGTCCGCTGGAGCGAACTCGAAAGCCAGCCAATCATCACGCTGACACAGAAAAGCAACATCCGACTTTTGACTGAAATTGGGTTCGAACAAACAAACTTGGCGCTGCGACCCCATATGGAAGTCAACCAAATCCACACGATTTTATCATTGGTGGAAGTCAATGCCGGTATAGCCGTTTTACCGGCCTATGCTTTCACCGCTTTGCGTGGACGTGGCATCGTCGCACGCCCTTTAGTAAATCCCGCACTTGTACGTGAAGTCCGCTTGATTACACCCCGCGACCGCGAACAATCTGCAGCTACTGTAGCTGTTCGCACAATCTTACGAAACCTGCTGCGCCAGATGATTCCAGAAATTCCAGGGACCCGCTAATACCGCAAACCACGAGTTTATTGAAAGCTAAACATATATTTGCAGGCTGTGCGCGATGCCGTATTTTTGGTTATACCATTACCGTGGCATCACAGAGCTCTACGGAGCTTGTCCGGGTTTGGCGTCATCAATCAACAGTAACAGTCCTAGTCACCTGAATCTAAAGTTCGGTTCAATGTTTTCTGGCAGAAACGCTTGCCGATGCTCGACCTTAACCTTATCACAGCCTGAGGCGGTTAGTGCCAGATCGAGCGTATCGGTGACGTCCTTGACTTCCATGCTGGTGCACAGTTTCCAAGGGCTCTGTTGCAAAACTTCAATCTGAACGGAGCACGGCCTATCCCTGGACGTAGTTATGCAGCGAGTGCTTCGAACTGTTGTTTGATTGAGCGTGCATTTACCGCTGAAAAGATGCCTTGTTGTTTACGCATCAAGTGAATGAGTTCTATACCGGCGAGCGTTATGCCCGCTGCAGTTTGTGACTTGAAACCAAGCATGGAGCGTGTGCGTCGTTTGCTGCGATCTTATCGCAACGCATCGGATCCTTACGGATCAAGTCGCGAACACAGTCACTCGCGTTCGAATAGCGTCCTGTTTTGGCCTGAGCCTCAACCCATTCTTTCATAGGGTGAGGGAGCGATACATTCATCATTGCCATCAAACTCTCCTATCTCTACAAGCCAAATTCACAGATTGGCAAAGTTTGTCCATTCATTCTCCGCTCTTCCCCTTGTGTTGTACGCAAGCCTATTGACGCTGATTGCCAGTCAGGATCAGGGACATCGCTTCGTCCTTTCTAACCAACTGACCAGAATTTGTATATAATCTTTCGAAATAGGAGAACCCATGCCTGATCCGAGGTCCGATACACTTGAGCAAGTTTACGCGCGGATTGCCGCCGGAGCTCCTTCAGGCGTATGGTCTCGTGCCGATTTCCTCAATCTGGCCAGCCCGAACGCAATTGAGAAGGCGCTACAGCGACTGACTAATCGAGGCGATATCCGCAGGCCGCACCGTGGCCTTTAAGACAAACCCTCTGTCAGCAGGCTCACAGGAAAGCTTGTTTTCCCACCACGTGCGTCCTTCGTCGATGCGATAGCTCGCCGAGACAAACCACGGATCCTCGTAGATGGAATGACCGCAGCAAACGACCTCGGCCTAACCACCGCTGCTCCTGCACGATCAACCATCCACGCAGATACTTATCGTCGAATGATTGAGATTGATGCGACTGCAGGGGGTACCCAAGAAAGTACCCCAGTTATCTACAGGCTCGACTTCAAGAGAGCTTCGGCAAAAGCCGCGTTCTGGGCCGGCCGGCCAGCAATGCGCATCGTTCAAGCGTTGGCTTGGTTGCGCGACGATCGCAGCAGCCTTGAACCTGCGATAAATGGAATTATCCAGAAACTAAGAAATAGCCAAAGCCGGCAAGCGATCTCGGATGATCTCCGCTCGAACCTCGCTGCTATACCGGCATGGATGTATCCCGCTGCGCAAGAGATCGCTGACGCTTTGGCGCCGAACGGTAACCGTAACGGACAAGAAAAGACCACAGATGCAGACCACATTCATTGAAGTTCTTCGATCGAGCCCTGATGAACGGCGTGCGCTCTATGCGGCGGCAGCGGCCGGCCTCCAGACACGTGCAGAGAATGTCGAAAAAGATCTTTATGTCTGCTGGATACTGGATTTCTTATTCAATCAGCGAGAAGGCGACCCGGTCAACCTCTACTTAAGAGACCATTTTAAAACCATCGCCGCCATGCGGTCTTATGTGCAAGTGCCATGGTCTAACCTCAATTTGTCCGGTCGATCTTTCCGCGCTTTTCCCGCAAGTGTTTGCCGAAGCGCGTAAGAAGAATTTTCATGAATGGGCCGCTGAAATTGCCGCGCGGGGTCGGGTTCGGATCGAAATAGTAAGACCGTTCCAACACATCATAATTATATTCACTGACTGTAATCCAACCGGGTTTATAATCAGCAAGTCCTGCACGGCGAAGCTCAAGCGCCGGAATTTCAATTGCATCCTGATCGCCTTGGGGCGATTTTGTCGAAATAGGCAGGATGATCAAATGTGTTATGCCCTGCGCTTCATCCTTTATGACCATGGAGAGACAAGCCGTACGGGACTTTTCGGCATTAACTTGTCCTTCCTTTGCGTGTCTGCTCCAAAGATATTCATAATTGACGATCTGACCGGCTTTAAACTTATCTCTCATGCCGATTCGTCCGGTGTGCTTGCCAGATAATCGTCAATTTCGCTCAAGAGCATTTCAGCCATATCGGGCGGCGTCTCGCTCGTCGTGTAAACCTTGCGGGGATCTTCTGCGTTTTTGGTCATGCGGTTATAAAATTCGGCCGGCACGACAACCACGGATGCCCTGCCGTGACGTGTCAAGGTTATAGGTTCTCGCATGGCTTCGTCATGGTATCGTCCGAAGTGGCGAACAAATTCAGCAGTTGAGACTTTTTTTTCGCTCATGGGTTTGAGCCTCGCAAATAAAAATAACAGAGTTTCTGTAAATTACAGAATTTCGACAAAAAGTCAAGTTTTTCTGTTCAGTAAGACTCGTCATGATCTTTTGAAATGATGAGTCCCGATGTTCTTTTCTGGTTTTTGCCCTGCCTCTTCCAGCATGGAAATAATAGCCCCATGTTTTAATCCGACAATTTCGCAACCTTTGTCGCGGGCTTCCTCGACAAGCGATCCAGCGTGGGAAATTCCTCAAGAAATGTTCCAAGCCAGATTTCGGGTTCTTCAAAATCGTCATCCTCGGCAATAAAGCATTGCAGGAAGAACGTGCGCAATCGCTTAGACTAATTCTTGGTTCCAGAAATGACGTCATCAACATTCTCAGCAAACATACTAATCTCAGCAAGTGTCCTCAACTGCAATTTGGGACCATCATATGCCTCGAAGAGATCATGATGCCCTTTGAAACTGGATGAAGAGGTACGGTGGCGATATTCACTTACCCACTCGATAAGGGTTCTGATGGGATGGACGCCCCTCCGACGGCCTGATGTGGCAGAATGGGTTCGTTGAGCACCATTGAGGAGGATGCGTCCATGGAAGAGATTACTACAATCGGTTTGGATCTGGCGAAGAACATATTTCAGATCCACGGAAGTGACAGTGACGGACGCGTTGTCTTGCGCAAGAAATTACGACGAGAACAATTGCTGCCATTCTTCGCCAAACAGCCCGCTTGCATGGTGGCGATGGAGGCGTGTTCCAGCAGTCATCATTGGGGGCGGGAGATTGGCGCTCTGGGGCATACAGTTCGATTGATCCCGCCCGCTTATGTGAAGCCATTTGTGAAGCGCCAGAAGAATGATGCGAGTGATGCGGAAGCTATCTGCGAAGCTGTTTTGCGCCCTACGATGCGGTTTGTTGCTGTAAAAAGTGAACAGAGCCAAGCTGCAGCTATTGTGTTTCGAACACGCGATCTTCTGGTCCGGCAGAGAACACAGATTATCAATGCTTTGCGTGGACATCTGGCTGAGTTTGGCATTGTGGTTGCCCAGGGCCCTGCACATGTTAGCAAACTGGTGATGGTCGTTCAGGATCCAGAGCGGTCTTTGCCGGATATCGCCCGACCGGTTCTGGGCGTACTTGTTGATATGCTTGCTACACTGGATGAGCGTATCAAAGTTTTAGACAAAGAGATTGCCCGTCGAGCCAAAGAGGATGAAGTCGCTCATCGGTTGATGACTATTCCAGGTATTGGCCCGGTGATTGCTACAGCCCTGACAGCATTGGCTCCTGCGGCATCGACCTTCAAACGCGGGAGGGATTTTGCTGCCTGGCTTGGCCTCACCCCTTTACAGCATTCAACCGGTGGCAAACAGCGGCTGGGTCGTACATCCAAAATGGGTGAGCGAACGTTACGACGCTTGCTCATTATCGGAGCCAGCACTGTTGTGCGTTGGGCTGCGAAAAAGGGATCGGATGCGGGTACGTGGCTTGCCGGTATGCTTAAACATAAGCCACCTATGCTGATACGTTTTGCACTGGCCAACAAAATGGCACGGATTGTCTGGGCATTGATGGCGAAGGGCGGAATTTATCGGGCTCCGGTCGTTGCAGTATGAAAACGCAATGAACCGGTGGTTGTCGGAGGTGTAAGAAGGTCAAAAGGAAAGTTATGGCGTAACAGTCGATGAGACGAGATCAGGAAAACCAGATTGCAACGAAGTGCTAAAAGCACGCGGTTCTGAATTGGACCTGATCTGCGAATTCCCATACGGGCCAGCAGCATGTTGATGGCTGCATCACAGGCCGGATACATGTCAGCACCCGACTTACACGCTCAAACCATTCCGAAAGATTCTTCTTGCAACCAATGGGGCGTCCATACATGTTGCAAACTTTTCATGTCTGATGATCCGTGCAAGGGATTGTGTCTTTTGCAGATGGAAGCGAGGCATTGATCATGGTCGATTTCAAGGGGATGCATTTTCCTAAAAGTGTCATCCTGTATGCCATGTTCTTTTACGTTTGTTACCCAGTTTCCTATCGTGACCTTCAGGAAATAATGGCTGAACGCGGCATAGAGATTGACCATGCAACATTGAACCGCTGGGTTGTTAAATACTCGCCGCAGATTGCGGCTCAGACACTCAGACGCAAACGCCCAACACTTGGCTCGTGGCGTGTGATGAGACCTATATAAAGGTTAAAGGGAAATGGACATACCTGTATCGAGCTGTTGATCGAGATGGCCAAACCTTGGATTTCATGCTCTCTGATCGCCGAAACCTCGGCGCTGCACGACGTTTCTTTAGAAAAGCCATTTTAAGCAATGGTATTCCGAACAAGGTTGTCATTGATAAAAGCGGAGCCAATTTGGCTGGCGCACAGGCTATAAACAGTATCCTCAAAATCACGGGTACGGGCAAGCTGATTGAAATCCTACAGGTCAAATACCTCACAACGTCCTTGAACAGGATCATCGTTTCATCAAGCGGATCACCAAACACATGTTAGGCTTCAAAGCGTTTCATTCAGCCTCAGCTACAATCGCTGGCATTGAAGTCGCTCATATGATCCGCAAGAAGCCATTCGCCGACGACAATTGTTCGCCATTCGAAGTCTTTGCGAAGCTCGCTGCATAACTGTGTCCAGAGATAAGGCCGCTTATAAACACTCAAAAATTTGCAAAAGAACCAGAACACACCATAAAGGATGGCACTTTTAGGAAAATGAGCCCCTTTGAAATCAATCGCCATTCCTCTTTACCTCACGGCATCATCCATAGTGACCAGCGCTTAACGCAACAAATCGAAAAATTTTGCGACAAAGCCATTGCGCGCTCCATCCTTCTCCCTCCAGTCGTGAGCTCGCAAGGCTTTCGTCAATTTCTTCTGAACGAGCCGCTGACGCGTGTCCGCTCATAAACGCTAAGATGCCCTATCATAACATCAACGCCAAGCTTGATGGACGATTATTCACGCTTATAACCATGCTTGCATCTAGTGCTTTTCTGATGCGCTTTAAGTGTACAAAGCCGCACACGATGTAAGATAATATCCATATCAAAGTTGCAGCTGCCAAATGGGTGTCGGGCATGTTTCAGCACACCCGCATGCCATTCGACGCTATCCGTTCCGAAGCGCTTAATCTGATTTCTCAATTAGAGTATTTAGTTCTCGTGTGTGATTGATGATTTAAGTTATCCATAACCAGACGCCTGGCTTCATGATTAGATCGCAGTTTGTCGCAAAGATGCGTTTTGGTTCATCCCTGCAGCTTCATGAGTCGGAAGATGACCATACAAATAATTCGTCTATTCAATCCGGCAGTCGCTGTCTGCGCCAATCTGTTGCATCAACGAAGCGACCGCGGCCTCCAATTGCGGGTCTTTATGAATACCGTAGGTGTTTGGATCAAAAGGCACCACAATATCGGGTGTGATAACTTCGTTTTCGTATTTTCGACCATCGACATGGCGGTAAGGCATGACGGGAAAATTATATTGCAGCCCTGGAAGCACTTTACTATTAACGGCAATCACGGATGTGCCAGTATTAAGCAGCACGTCACCTATAAGTTTACCTATCTTTTGATCTTGATAAGCCTGCGGGAAGATCGATCCATCCGAATAACTGAAACTGTCAACCAGCACAGCGCTCGGCCACAACCAGACATTATCTGGTCCCAAATCCCAGGCGCGGCCATCGACACCATAACTGAAGGCTGGCTTGCCATTTAAGAAACTAATCAATTCGCGGGAAAGATTGCCACCATTATTTGAACGCACATCAATGAGCGCAGCTTTCGCAAGTCCCCGCTGTGACGTCAAATTTCCGATCAATGACAGGTAGTTATCATTATCCATGGAATATAGCGGTTGATAGACAACGCACTGTCGCGATAGTTCACTTACCATCGCACTGCGCTTATCACTCAGATTTTTACTGGCCAATATCAGCTCATCAAACCAACCTATTGGCTTCACTTCAATGAAACGCTCTTTATCTGTTGTGCCATCTGCAAGACCAACGACGACTTGTCTTCCCGCATTTATGTCCAGCAAACGTGCAATTCCACCTGCTTCCGGGATCGCCTGCCCGTTGATAGAGGTTATAATATCACCAGCACCAACATGAAGGTTCTGCTGATCCATTGGACCGCCAGGCAGGATCGCAGCAATCTTTCGCCCTGCTCCGGTATATGCATCATCCAGATAAATGCCCAATGCATCATTCTGGGTGCCCATGCCAATCAGTGCAGAATTAGGCTGGGTGATTCCAGTGAACAGATGGGAGGCGGATAATTCCCCAAACATAGACGCAATCAATCGCTCAAGATCGCGGTGACCGGCAATGGAAGGCAAATAGGCACGATATTTATCGCCTATTTTCTTCCAATCACGATTTTCGTGTGCAGCATCATAGTAACGATCATTCACATCTGCCCAGGCTTGTTCAAAGGTTGCAACAAGGGCCGCATCTTCATCACGCGTGAAGAGGATGTCGAGCGGAATTTCGAGCCGCAGCGCTGGATCGTTAATGGAGGAGCGAATGATCTGATTGGCTGTTTTCACATCAACGGCCTGTAGAGCAGCATTATACCGGATGAATTGCACTTGCTCCTGATCGGGAACTGGAATTTGAGCCACTTCTTCCAACTCACCGTTATCGAGACTAATCAATCTGACAGAAAGCTGTTGATCGTCCGTAAAAATGGCAAGAAGGTTTTTCCCGTCCGGCGACGTCGTCAACACTTCTGGGCCAGGTAAATTGCTCGTCAGCCGGCCCTCAAGCATATTGCTGCGCTGACGATCCGCTACGTAGCGCGTGATCTCCACTTCTGGCAGCTGATCTGCCGGGTCATCGGAGTTGTTTTGATCCTTGAGAGCACCGAAATAATCTTGTCGCGCCTGAGTTGACAAAAATACGCGGTACAAATCCAGATTAGAACCGTGATGATGGTTATTGGCGGTACGGGTTGTATAAAGGGTCGTATAGCCGATTAACTGTGTTCCATCAGCACTCCAGAAACCACCATAAAAATTGGGCACTTTTACCGATAGCGGCTGCATTGGCCCACTTCCATCAGCAGGTGCAATCGCGACGCGGTTCAGCACAGAACCGTCAATGCTGCGCCATTGCACCAATAAGTCTTTTGAAGTCGGTGACCAGCTAAAATCACCGCGTTTATCGAAATAATCTGAGTTATAATCTGCTGGACGGTAAAGCGTGGCAACATCGCCTGACGCCAAATCCAGAACCTTAACCTCCCGGCGATCAGACCAAAAAGCCAGCTTGCTACCATCTGGTGAAAACTTGGGGTCGAGCGCATTGCTATTATCAGAAACTACAAGAGGAACTTCCTGATGAGACAGACCGAGTTTGCCGCTCTGCTGATCTTCCGACAGATCAATGCCGTAGATGCCCCATTTGTTATTGCGCATTGCAGCATAGACCAAAATCCGGCCATCCGGAGAGAACGCAATGTCCCGCTCCTCTCCGGGCGTGTTCGTTAGCTGTCGATAGTTTCCTTTGAGGTCAATCAGAAAAACATCTGTGTTGGCAATCACTGCAAAATGTTTGCCATCCGGGGAAGACTGGAAATCCTGGCTGGTTGAAGCTTTATAATTGGGGAGACGGTGCATCCCCTGCTCCAGTGTATTGATCTCAATTTCTTCCGACTTGTCAGCACCTGATACGAGTGTTTGTACCTGACCATTCAATAAAAACGCTATTGTACCGTCATCGGCGACTGACAAATCGCGGACTGGTGTGTCTTCGAAATGCGTCAGCTGGGTTTCAGCACCAGTTTTCCAATCAAGCTTCCAGACATTAAGCCAACCCGACGCTTCAGACAGGTAGTAAAGCCACTGACCATCGGCACTCCAATGCGGGTCAAACCTGTCCGTTCCGTCTACATCGAAGATACGATTATATTTGTCGGTAGCAGGCTCATAAAACCAGAGTTGACGCGCGTTGGCTGCCACACGGTGCTGGCGTTCCTGCGGGTCGTTTGAAGGATCATAACTATAGACGAGCTTGGTCTGATCCGGGTTCCAACGGGCCTGACGGGCCAAATTAGGAAGAACAAGCCGTTCCCGGCCGCTTTGCGTATCGACAGCATAGAGCTGCGGCTTCCAGCTTTGCGCCGCCTGGACGCTGCGTTTTGCATCCCCTAACCTGACAGCTGTGAAAAGCACACTCTTGCCATCACGTGAAAAGCTGGTCGGAACCTCTTTTGCGGACGAGTAAGTCATGCGTTGCAGTTTTCCCGAGAAGTCAGCAACATAGACGTCATCATCGCCATTCACATCAGAGGCAAAGGCCAGTCGTTTGGAATCCGGAGCCCATACAACACTATGACTATAAGCATCAGCAGGTGAAACCGGAAAGGCCAGTCCGCCATCATTGTCCGTTAAAAAAATCTGACCGCGATGCGTGAACGCGATCAGTTTTCCGTCTGGTGAAAGTGCCGGGTTTTGAATCCAGCGTGCTGGCTCGCCAGTAAAATCAGCTTTTCCCTGACCTGTAGCAAGGCCCATCAGTGAGAGCGATAGTGTTACAATTCCGAGCCAGCACTTCATCGCCAGATGCACTCCGTCAGAACTTCATTCTTAGATTAGCATTCACGCCATTTTGCGTGACACCCGATCCGAACTGTCCCTGATAAGAGACATTCAACAAAGCAGATTTGCTCAGTTCAAAATCGAAACCACCCGAAACCAACGCCGTGTCTTTCCCAATGCTGGTTCCTCCAATGACAAAGCCATCAGATCCGGCAAAGCTTGCAAATGAGTTTGATCTGTCATCACCAAAGGCATGCCGCCATCCAAGATCTGCCCGTGCTTTGACGGGAATAACCTTTTCGTTCAAAGTCGCTGTCGCGCGGAAACCAAGCGTCGAAAGCGTGGTGTTCATCGAGTTTTCGTCGACGTTCAGCCCTGCTCCCTGAGTGCCCGTTTCTGAGAAAGCATCTGTTTTCAGTCGAACATATGCGAGATTTGCGTATGGCTCGAAGCTCGCCTTTTGAGTGAATGGAAGCTTATAGCCCAATTCGCCAAACACCTGGAAACTGCCAGCATCATAGCTTGATGACAGACGGTCATCGAAGCCAGCAAATGCAATTGCGCGCTTCATCTCAATGTTGTGCCATGTATAGGACAGGCCCGAGCGGAATGCGACAACGCCCTGTGCCACAGGCATTTCGGTACCAGCATAAGTGCCGATTGTGTAATCATCACTTGTGCCCGAAGACATCCGCTCATTGAGACGGAAATTTGTCTGGCTGTAGCTGGCCAGCACACCCAGACGCCAGTTATCAAAAACCTGCGCATCTATGCCCGAGACGAAACCACCAATACTGGATTTCGAGCGTGCTGCATTGCCATCACCAGACAGGTTCGTCCAGCCGCCAAAGCCGTGCCCCCAAATGGTTGGCAAACGCCCATTCTCTGAAAGCTGGCTACGTTCAGCAGATGCCGACGCGAAAGCCTGCGACAGATTGTTGTAAACTGCCGAGCGCGTATAGGCACTGTTGTTGATAAATGTCGACTGGATCGACGCATAGGCTTCGCCAGAGAGTTGATCATAAGCCTGTCGGGCATCTTGCTGTGTCAAAAACAGGATGTGATCATAAAGCGTGCCGCCGCTACCCTGACTTTCCAGCGCTACAGCGGTTGAGAACTGGTTTTGGCTGTTTGCGATATCAGCAAATGCAACATCTGAGCGGCTTGTATCGAGAAAGACATTGTTGGCATCATAATCGAGCGCGAAATCGATAAAGCGCGCATCCTGAACATATGAACCAGCGATCTCGCCATAAGTGCCGTTCACGCCGCCCGTTGCACTGAGCAAAACGGAACGCGATGAGGCCTGTGCGCCCGAAGAAAATCCATTGTGCACCAGTTCGAGCGAACTGCCATCCTGAAGATCAGCGGCTCCATCGACAACAATCTGATCAACACCAGCATCTGGCCCATTTCCTGCAATGAGATCCGCCAGATAGGTTGATCCCGCTTGCTGCGTGAATGTTCCATTAACAGTGAGCGTGCCAATGGCATTGTCTGGGTTGAATGCACTGCCCGGCGCAACGTTACCACCGTCAAACAAGGTCAATTCGCCAACAGCACCAAGTCCGGCAATCGTGCCTTCTTCAGACACATCTGTGGGTGAAGTGATACTGCCATTCACCTCAAGAACGCCACCAACAACGCTGGTTCCACCCTGATAGCTATTGTTGCCATCGAGAACGAGAATACCTTCGCCACGCTTGGTCAGATCGCCAATGCCCGAGATTGAGTTTGACCAGATCGAAGAATAGCCTTTTGTATCGACGTCAAAAACGCCGGTATAGCGAAATGCCATAGGGCCATCGACAGCAGCACCGAGATTCAAAAGCCCCTGCCCGAACTTCGCTTCGTCTTCAAAACCTTCTTTGGTCGCTGTTGTGAGGATTGTTTCAATCGTCTGACGCGCGTTCAGATAAGGAAATGCTGATCGCACCACGGCTGCAGCGCCTGCAACATGCGGCGATGCCATTGAGGTACCATGCGAATATTTATATTCCTGATTGCCATTCGTCGGATCACCTGCTGGCCAGGTTGAGTAGATGCCTTTTGGATCGCCTAGTTTCGTCATCGCCCCACCGGGGGCCGCCAAACACCATTCTGCCGCCTCGCCACATTCATTGCTGTAAGGGGCCATTTTCCCGTCTGGCCCCACCGAAACAACAGCTATAAGCGACCCCTTGAGATCAGAGAAATCCATGTCGTCGAAATCAGGATCTGCCGGATCCAAAAATGTATACGTTGACGCATCATCGAAATCGAAATCAGGAGCGTCGGTGTCGATAAACCTGATGTTTCCGTCGCGGATGAAATCCGGTGTAATGAGTGGAAACATGCCATTTCCAGCAGGAATAGACGTGGCATAGCCCGGCTGATCGCGGCGGCTATTGCCCGCAGCAAAGACCAGCACAACGTCTTTTTCCGCCGCATATTTCAGCGCTTCATATGTTTGCTCCAAATAAACCGGATCGCTATAAACGGGTTGATAGTCGAGAATCTGATAATTCGGATTGAGCTCATCATCAACTTTTGGATATGGGCCGATATTAGGGCCATAACTGCCATTTAGAACCTGAGCACCATGGTCAGCAGCATAAACAATAGCTTCATTTTCTGGAAGGAATCCGGGGTTTCTGCCGCCGACTTCAATGGCGCTTAGCGGCATGATTGTTGCATCATAAGCAACACCTTGCATGCCAAATCCGTTTCGCCCGGCACCGATAGTCCCGGCGACATGAACGCCATGCCCGTTCAGCGAGCCATCAGGTTTACGCAGAGGAAAAACATCATCGGCCGCCGGATTGCTACCAAAATTGTACAAAAACGGTGAGACACGTCCGGCGAATTCGGGATGATTCACATCAAATCCTGAATCGACAACCGCAACGACCACACCCTTGCCTGTGAAGCCCTTCTGATAGGCTGGCAGGGCGTTGATCATATCAAGCCCCCAATTGGCATAATATTCGGCATCAGCAAGATTTTCGGAGGCTAGAGGCACATTCTGCGCAAAAGCAAAATTCGGCGTCATAAGCGCCGTTGATAGCAGCAGAAATTTCAATCCACTCTTAAAAGAAAACATGCCCGCCCCATAAAACTCGACAAATCAAATACCCCCTGAAAAGAGGGCCCCAAAATATAATATTACTAAAGAAGAATAAGTAATCCCTGAAATTGGTGATAACGGTATCAATGATTGATTGAATTCATACCAGCCATGACGAACTTGGAAAATTCATCGCGTCTTTCCGTCATCCCAATGCAAGCGATCAGATCCTCAGTGGTCGGCCCTAACCACGTTGATGACTATCCGGAAGATTTCTTGAAGTTGTCCGCGGACAACCTGGTCATTTCAGACCAGATAGAAAGGATGAAACAAAGAGGAGCGGACCTTGATCTCGCCTTCCCCTTGCATCATCGTGGTATAGTTAATCATTTGTAAAATGTTTACGAATCGGGCTTACTATAAACTGCGCAGTTATTGAAAAACGCCAATCATTTGCGAAGTTGAAAGCCGAGAATGTTAACAAGTCATCACCCGCTTAGCGAACAAGAACATCTTCCAACGATGTTGTCCGCGGATTCACTTGAACTGTCACGCCAACTTCAATTGCATCAGCAAAAGATTTTCCCGCCTACAGCGCAAAAAACCATTCGCCAGTTCACCCCAGCAGAAGCTGCTAGTTTCATTGGGATAGGTGAGGGATATCTCCGGCAGGTTGCCGCCGACGGGTTTGGACCTGAGCCGCAGGCGAATGGTCGCCGCATGTATACGCCAGACGACATGGATCGCATCCGTGCCAGTCTCGATGAAAAAAATGGCGCGCCAAAATATGCGCCAGGTCGCCGTGCGGGTGAAAAACTACAAGTCATTGCTGTCATGAACTTCAAGGGTGGTTCTGCGAAAACAACGACATCCGCCCACCTCTCCCAATTCCTTGCCCTGCGCGGATATCGCGTGCTGGCGATTGATCTTGATCCTCAGGCATCGTTGTCCGCTCTCTTTGGCCACCAGCCCGAGCTGGACGTTGGGGAGGGTGATACGCTGTATGGGGCAATTCGCTATGAAGACCCGCGCCCGATCACGGAAATCGTCCGTGCGACCTACACACCGAACTTGCATGTCATTCCTGGCAATCTTGAGTTGATGGAGTTCGAACACGAAACACCAAGGGCGATCACAGCGGGTCGCGCTGAAACTATGTTCTTTGCCAGGATCGGCGAGGTAATCGCTGATGTCGAGAGCCTGTACGACATCGTCATAATTGATTGTCCACCACAGCTTGGCTTTCTGACCATGTCTGCACTTTGCGCTGCAACCGGTGTTCTGATCACAGTACATCCGCAGATGCTTGACGTTATGTCGATGAGCCAGTTCCTTGCAATGACCAGTGAGTTGATGTCCGTGGTTGAACGGGCTGGGGGCAGAACCAGCTATGACTGGATGCGCTATCTGGTGACCCGCTACGAACCCAATGACGGACCACAAAGCCAGATGACAGGCTTCATGCGGGCTATATTCGGCAACCGCATGCTACAGAACCCGATGTTGAAATCCACCGCAATCTCCGATGCGGGGGTCACCAAGCAGACACTCTATGAAGTGGAGCGGTCTCAATTCATTCGCGGCACTTACGACCGTGCGATGGATTCTCTGAATGCTGTGAACAGCGAAGTTGAAGAGCTGCTGAGATCCACCTGGGGAAGGAAATAAGCCATGGCGAGAAAAAACCTTATAGAAGTCTCCCGGGAGAATGACGAGGCTACCAACCACGGATCAAATACAGACCTCACACATTCCCGCCCTCTGGCAGGGTTTGTTCCCGCAGCGCGGACAACACCGGTTGGTGGGATTTCGAAGTCGCTGGGTAACATCACACACAAAGTCGAACGCGCCGATGCACTTGAGAAGCAGCTCGCCGAGGGACAGATCGTTGTCGAGCTCGATCCGTCGCTCATTGAGAACTCATTCGTATCTGACAGACTGAGCATTGACCCGGAGCAACTTTTTGAACTGGTTGCACAGATCCGTGATAACGGCCAGCTCGTCCCAATTTTGGTGCGCCCGCATCCCGAGAAGGCTCAGCGCTTTCAGGTTGCCTTCGGTCACAGACGACTGGCGGCAGCGCGTGAACTCGGCATCAAAGTTCGGGCAGTTGTTCGATCACTGACTGACGAACAGCTCGTGGTTAATCAGGGTCAAGAGAATAACGCGCGCGCCAATTTATCGTACATCGAACGTGCAATCTTTGCAGCACGCCTGGAAGATCGTGGTTTCAGCCGCGAGGTGGCGATGGCAGCACTGGGCATTGATAAAGCAGCAATCTCAAAAATGCTTTCAGTGGTCCGGGCGACAGGTCATAAACTGATTGAAAAAATTGGCTCAGCTCCTGAAGTCGGCCGGCGGCGCTGGCTGGAACTCTCAGAAAAACTCGATAGCAGCCAGGTCGATACACTTTTGGCTGAGTTGTCCGCGGACAACCTGGCGCATTCAAGCAGTGACGATAGATTCCAGTTTGTTACAGACTTCCTCAAACACAACAAACCAGCATTTAAGTCCACCCCTCAGCCAGCCAACAAACAGCTGCCAAAATCCTGGAACTCTACCGATAACGCGGTTCAGTTTACAATGAGCAAAAAAGCCCGAAGGATTGCTATTGAGCTATCCAACACAAATGCTGCGGCTTTTGGTGAGTGGATATCGAACCATCTTGATCGTCTGTACGAAGAGTACCAGACATCGGAAGAAACAGAAACTGGAGATTAACCCGCAAAAGAAAAAGCCCCCACAAACGTCAGTCTGCGAAGGCCATTTCGTTTTTCTGTAGCAAGATACGAATCGCATTTCTCGGAATCAGTGTCAAGAGTCATTGGCGTCAATTTGGCGGGTAAATTTCTTTTGCCTTTAGAAAGGTAGAAGAAAATGCAAGTTCTGGAGAATTTAACGGCTGCGGTTCGCAGTCGAATGCCTTCGCGCGCGCCGTCTCAGCAGACCAGCGCGGGGATTAAGAAATGGGAATTGTATAAGAACCTGTGCGTTGCCAAGTCTGTGTATGGGCTTAATGATCGTTGTCTGACAGTGCTAAACTCACTGCTGTCATTTCTGGCTGATGAGGTGATAACCACAAGATCCAAACTCGTGGTTTTTCCTTCCAATAAGCAGATTGCCATCCGTGCGCATATGATGCCTGAATCCACGCTCAGACGGCATCTGACGTCGCTGATCGAGGCTGGCATCATCACACGCAAAGACAGCCCAAACGGCAAGCGGTACGCACATAAGAACGGAGCGGGGGAAGTCGCACTTGCTTTCGGCTTTGACTTCACGCCCTTCTTTGCAAGAGCCTCGGAAATCAAGCAAGCCTCAGATCGCATTCAGGATGACATGCGTGCGGTGAAGCGGTTACGCGATGAGGTCTCTGTCTTACGCAGGGCATTAGCCCAAACCTTTGATGAGAAGCGTGAACTGGCCACCAACGGTCTATTTACGCAATTTCGGAACGTTGTTGATAGCATTCCACGGCGGGCATCGCTTGCTGAATTGACCACAATAAAGATGTCTCTCGAAGCACTGACATCGGAATTGGCTATCACACTGAAAAATAATGATAATGTAGAGAATGTAAGCGCCAATGATGCTCAATATAAGCGGCATCACAGAGAGTCACTTTCAGAATCCCTTTTAAAAGAAAAGATTGAATTTTCAGATTTGAAAGAGACTGCATCAAACACTTCGGATCAAAAGCCAGCTATTTCAAAAGCAGAAGCGATATCATTAGATTTGGTTCTCAGAGTCTGTCCGGATATCAGTGCTTATGCAACCTCTGGCATCAGGACCTGGCGGGATCTGGTGGATGCCAGCCGCGTTGTCTCGTCGTTCCTCGGGATTTCTCATGCCGCTTATATCGATGCAATCCGCACCTTTGGCCTTGAAACAGCATCCGCTGCGATTGCCGCTATTCTGCAGAAGGCAGGTGAGATTGCCTCTCCCGGAGGATATTTGCGGTCTCTGGTGCAGAAGGCGAAGGGAGGTCGGTTCTCAGTTGCTGAGATGATGATCAGCGGGCTTAAAGCAATGAAACCTGGATATCCATAAAGTCTGACTATTTGATAAAGTGGGTTGTAACAATGATAGTCTTTGCAAGGTGAGTATGTAGACGCAAAACAGCTCGGAATGATGCGCAGTTCTCAACTGAGAACTTGCCTCGTCGCCCGCACCTTACTTCAGGCGTATCACAGGGCATCAATGAGGCTGCTTCCGGTCTGTCGCACCAAGCTGGTGCGTTGAGGAAAAAACTTTGTGACGGCAATGCAATTGTCGATCTTGATAAAGAAACCATGGAAGCGTTTTTTGTATCTGATCGACTTCAAGACTACACCTCAACCAACCTTAACGCCTTATTTGAAAGCATTCGAGAAAATGGCAAAACCGTTCCTATTGTGACATGTCCGCATCCAGACAAAACAGTCCGTTATCAGTTGGTATACGGGAACGGCGCATTGCAGTTCTTAATCAACGGGGGGTAATGGTATTCATAATACAGTCGTTCTTCAATTTAGTTTTATATTCACGTTTTTCGTTTGCGTGAGAGCATTGGGCCATATTCGAGAACATAGAGACCGAAGGCTAGCATCCATAGCAGTGCTGAGCCTGCGAGGAATGTATGGAAGAAGTTCGGCATCATTTCTGCAAATGGGCGAGTAAGTGCCGCGAGAATAATGCAGAGATAGGCAATTTGTGTTGTTAGAGTTGCCGTTAATGGTCTGCCTGTATGCCCGCGTGTGGCTCGCGTCATGACGGCTAACATCATGCAACCGATAACACCCACCGTCATGATGTGAAGTGCAGAAAATGGATTGAGATGGCCAAGCGCTGAGCAAGCGATCGCAATGTAACCAAGAGGTACAAAGGCATAGGCAATGTGCAAAACAAGCAAAAGCTTTTCGCGCGCCACACTCCAGCCCCGCCAACGATAGAGCCGGATTGTATGAAGAACGGCAGTGATGATAGCGAGAATGGCAGTGACTGTAGATTCAGGCATCGCCACCCAGGCAACGCAGGTCACTGCTCCTACAATAATGCACAAGCCGTCATAGCGGTTAAACGAGGTTGGAAACTGCGTTAATCCGGCTTTGTTGAGCCAGTTGCGGGTGAAGCTTGGAATGATGCGACCACCAATCAGCATGATCAGAAGCACATAGGCACTGACCCCAATACGGTTTGCCATCGCCACATCACCGCCGCTCAGTGCCAGATAGTGAAAGGTCAGATTAGCAAGCGTAACGACAGCTACAGCAATCAAAACTTTAAGGTTTTTCCATTGACGACCTGCAACGATTTCACGCGCGCAGATGAAAAGCAGTAAGGGCAGGAAGAGGCTCTCAATGGTAACCGCGACATAGATGTTCGTTATATCCGGATTGAGAAACACCAACCGACCGACAAACCATGCTCCGAATAGCAGAGCGAGTGGCATGCCGGAAACGGGTAATCTGCCGGTCCAGTTGGGTACTGCGGTCAGCAAAAAGCCAGCAAGAACTGCGGAAGAAAAGCCGAACACCATTTCATGGGCATGCCAGTTGAGCGCGCCATAGGCACCGCCGACCGAAAGGCCTATGGTGAGCGAGAATATCCAGAGCAGCATGGCCAGAACTGCCCAGATAGCTCCACCCAGAAAAAATGGGCGGAAGCCGTAGCTGAAAATTGCGGGTCCGGTCTTTTTAAACCCCCGCGCAATTGCGCCGCGTCGTTCGGAGGGCATCGCTGCGGGGGTGGCCAGCAGGCCTTCCTGTCTTGTCATAATATCCTCGTCACCTGACCAATATCTGCAATCTCCAACAGCCTGTTACTGTGCGCTGGCGATTGCTTTCTCGAGTCTCGCCTGCACTGGTTTTGGCTTCCTGGCTGCAACGATCTGTTCCAGGTTTGAAGGGTTGTCGCCGACAACCAGCAGAGCCACCATGCCCATGGCATAATGCGGTGTGCATTTAACGAAATAAGCGCCGGGTTGTGTGACGTTCAGTGTGTAATTTTCATTGATCTTACTTTTGAAAGCTTCAGCGCCTTCGGGGATCATTCCTTTGATCGACTCGACATTGTGGCCCTTGTCAGTGGGAATAAACGTGATCGTGTCGCCGGGATTGGCCTTAATGTAAGAAGGCTCGAAAACCATGGCGCCGTCTGCGCCTTTGTTGAGCATATGGACTTCGATATTTTCAGCCATAACGGGGGCCACCATCATCAGGCTAAGGGCCGCTGCGGCGAAGGAAATAGCACATTTACGCATTTTGTTGATCTCCAAAGCTGGCTTGGGCAGTTTCGGAAAGATGCCATTCACCAGTGCGATGAAAATTTAGAATGCCTTTCGGTCGCGCTCTTTGATTGGGATCAAACAGATTTCAATAGTGGAGAGAAAAGATCAGAAATCGCTGGTCGCTATGTGTTTCAGTCGCTTGAGTTCGCGCGCAAGCAGAAAGCTTAGATTTTGTCGGGATCCAGAAAGTTGCCGGTCACATCATAGACTGCGTGATTGCAGCTGGATCTCTACGCTCCGCAGTTGCTGTAGGATTGAGTAACAGCGGGTCATATTCTGCGGGAATGGTGCTTGGGGTGACATCGTGCCGAACACGTGGACATTAGCAATGCCTTAAATTGATGTTATGCTTTGTGCAGATGAGACCTTGTCCTGCCATCAGCGTTTTTTCGTGCTTGCTGCGAACAGGATCAGAAGCTCGACTTTATTGAAGAGCGAGGGAAATATTTCCCTTTAGTCACAACGGTGACTGAGCCATCAATCTTGTGCGCGCAGGCGATAGCCGACGCCTGTTTCCGTCAGAATATAATGCGGCTGATCGGGAGATTTCTCGATTTTCTGGCGCAGCTGACGGACATAGATGCGCAGATATTGCACATCGGCCGCTGGTCCCCAAACATGGCTCAAAATATATTGATGCGTCAGCACCTTGCCGGCGTGCTGAACAAGCAAACGCAGGATTTCATATTCCTTGGGCGAGAGCTTTATCTCCGCCTCATCAAGCTTCACGATGCGCCTGACCAGATCGACCGATAAACCATCGCTCTGAAAAACCGGTTTCTCGCCCTGCTGATGCAGTTTATGGCGCAGCGCCACCCGCGTTCGTGCAGCCAGTTCCTTCATACCAAAAGGCTTGGCTACATAATCGTCCGCACCGGATTCAAGTGCGCGCACAATGCCTGCCTCATCGGTACGGCTTGAAAGGATGAGGACTGGCAGCGTCAGGCCCCGTTTCCGCCACAGACGCAGAAGTTCGTGGCCGTCCGTATCGGGCAAGCCAAGGTCGAGCAGAACGAGATCGGGCTTTTCGCTCTCAAGCAACAGGTCTGCTTCACGCGCATTGGCCGCTTCAATGATCGTATAGCCTTCGGTCGTAAGCCCCACCCGCAGCAATTTGCGAATGGGTGGCTCGTCATCGACGACCAGAATTTTCGGCTTTGGATCGTTCATGAGTTCCTGTCTATCTCTTGAAGTGGCAGCGGTATGGTTATCGTAAAACGGGCGCCGGAACCCTCAGCCCTGTTTCCGGCCCGAATAGTTCCACCCATTGCTTCTGTGAAGCCGCGGGCAATGGAAAGGCCCAAGCCTGTTCCTGCCTGTACGTGATCACCCTTGCGAACGCGATAGAATGTATCGAAAACCCGTTCAAGATCGATATCGGGAATACCGGGACCATGATCGCTGATTTCAAGCACCACATGACCACGCACGACATGCGCTTCAAGCGCGATTTCTGATCCCTGCGGCGCATATTTTGCGGCATTATCAAGAAGATTGAACAATACCTGCTCAAACAAGACCGCATCAAGCCGCAGCATGGGAAGATCGGCTGCGACCGCCACCTGAAGCCTGTGATGCGCGAGAATCTTGACCGCGCGATGCAGCGCTGCTCCCACAATATCGCCGAGATAATGTAGCGACAGATTGGGTTCCATGGCACCTGATTCAATGCGTGTCATATCAAGCAGATTGGCGATGAAGCGGTTCAGCCGTTCGGATTGCTCGACAATGGTCGATAGCAATTCGGTGCGGTCGCTCTCGGGCAGCGAAACGGAATAGTCGCGCAATGTGGTGGCGGCCCCCATGATGCCCGCAAGTGGTGTTTTAAGATCGTGCGATATGGAGGTGAGAAGCGCCGAGCGGAGCTTGTCTGCCTCTGCTGCAAGCCTGGCGCGTTCAACATCGCCCACAAGCTGCACACGCTCGATGGCAATGGCCGCCTGATCACTGAGCGCTTCAAAAAGTCTCTGCTGTTGAGGTGTCAGGATTGGTCCCTGCCGATCATTATCGAGCCCGATCACGCCGACAGACGTGCGCGCCGTCTTGAGCGGCAGATAAAGCCGCCTGGCACCGGGCAGCGTATCCGCTCCCCGACCGGCTGGCAGTTCATGTTCCCAAGCCCAGTGCGCTGCAGCAATATCGGCATCGACAAGACTGTCATCGGGCGGGTAACCCGCGCGAACTGCAATGCTTTCACCTTCGGGAAGCAGGATGACAACGCGCACTTTCAGCATGGAGGCGATCTGAAAGGCGGTTGCCCAGAGCACATCATCAAGCGAACCAGTTCCCGCCAGCTTCTTGCTGAAAAGATAAAGATCCTCGGTCATGTTTGCGCGCTGCCGTGCCGCTGCTGCCTGACGCTGCACGCGGCTTGCCAGATTACTGGCGACAAAGCTGACAAGCAGAAAGAACGAAAGCGCCACCACGCTTTCTGGGTCTGCGATAGACAGCGTGTAGAGCGGCGAGAGGAAGAAAAAGTTATAGGCAAAAGCGCTTAACACCGACACGAACAGCGCTGGCCAAAGACCGAGCGTGACCGCAACGCCAAGAACGCCCACAACGAAAACCAGAGCGATGCTTCGCACATCCAAAAACTGGTCGAGCAGAAGCCCGACACCAAGCGCGCAGGCCGTGACCAGCGAGGCCGCGAGATAAGGCTTGATGTTGAAGGCGCTCGGTTGACTTGCGGTTTTGACACCACGCGTTGTCTCCGCCTTGTCGCGGTCGGCAGTCGAGGTGATATGAACATCGATCGCGCCTGAATGGCGGATAAGATCATGCCCGACAGAGCCTTCGATTGCCCCGCGCCAGCGCGACTTTGCCGATTTTCCGGCCACGATATGCGTGTAATTATGGGTTGAGGCGTAACGCACCAGATCTTCGGCAATATTCTGGCCGGGAATAATCACGGTTTCGCCGCCAAGCCTTTCGGCAAGGCGCATGGTTGCCGAAATCCGGTCCTTTGCTTCATCGGACAGATTGACTGAGCGCGGTGTTTCAATGTGAATGGCAGCCCAGGGCGCCCGCATCCGATCGGCAAGCCGTCGCGCATAGCGCACCAATGAAGCACTGCTTGTGCGCTGGTCGATGGCAACCAGAACACGATCACCCGCAGCCCATGGCCCTTCAATGGCATGTGCCCGCATATGGGTCCGCAATTGTTCGTCAACCCGCTGTGCGGTGCGGCGAAGTGCAAGTTCGCGCAGGGCAGTCAGATTGCCGGGAGAAAAATAGTTGCGGATTGCACGCCTGGCGGTTTTCGGCAGATAGATCTTGCCCTCGTCAAGCCGCTTGATGAGATCGTCCGGCGTGAGATCAATCAGCTCGATATCATCGGCCCGGTCGATAATACTGTCGGGCACGGTTTCGCGCACGCGGATGCGGGTAATCTGCGCCACCACATCATTGAGACTTTCGACATGCTGAATATTGAGCGTGGTATAAACATCGATCCCGCGCGCCAGAATTTCTTCGACATCCTGATAGCGCTTGGGATGACGGCTGCCCGGTGCATTGGTGTGGGCCAGCTCATCCACCAAAACCAGTTGCGGCTGCCTTTTGAGGATGGCATCGATGTCCATCTCATCGAGCTGGTGGCCATGATAGGACACCGGCTTGCGGTCAATGATCTCAAGTCCATCGACCAGCGCTTCCGTTTCCCGTCGCCCATGCGCCTCAACAATGCCGATCACCACGTCAATGCCGTCCGCTTTGCGCGCACGTCCCGACAGCAGCATTTCAAAGGTCTTGCCGACGCCGGGTGCTGCTCCCAGAAATATCTTGAGACGACCACGCGTTTCGCGCTCTGCCTGTTCAAGCAGCGCATCGGGGGAAGGCCTCATATCGCCAAGGCGAAGATCGTCCGATATCAAGCGTTGTTCCTCAAAATGAGAAGGCAGCAGGCAAGCCCGCCGGTAGAGCGGTTTCATTTTTAGCAGAATCGTTGAAACCGCTCTATTTCTTTGTTTTCACGCATTATCCAACACAAAACCGCGATGCACTTTTGCTGGAAATGCTTTGATCTACTCTAGTTAATCCCGGTTCTGTCCAGAACCAGATTGAGCTTGAGCACATTGACGACCGGCTCACCAAGAAAACCAAGCTCGCGCTGCTCGATCTGCTGTTCGACGATACCGCGAAGGCTCGCCGCATCAAGCCCGCGCGCTTTGGCAACGCGAGGCACCTGAAAAAGCGCTGCTTGCGGTGAGATATGCGGATCAAGCCCGCTTGCCGATGTTGTGACGAGATCAATCGGCACTTCGGCATTGGGTGTACCCTGCCGCAATGCGTCGGCATCGGCTTTGATGCGTGCAATCAGTGCCGGATTGGTTGGCCCAAGATTGGAGCCACCCGAGCTTGCAGCATCATAACCTTCTTTGCCAGCCGCAGAAGGGCGGCCATGGAAATAGCGCTCGCCTGCAAATTTCTGGCCGATCAGTTCAGAACCGATCACCTTGCCATCCTTTTCGATGAGGCTGCCATTGGCCTGTTGCGGAAAGATGGCTTGTGCAAGGCCGGTCATGCCAAGCGGATAAATCAGCCCTGTGATGACAGTAAGAGCAACGATCATGACGAGTGCTGGACGCAGTTGTTTCAACATTTTCTTGTTCCTTAAACGAGGCCGAGGGCGACGATGGCCATATCAATGGCTTTGATGCCGATGAACGGAACAATGACGCCGCCAAGGCCGTAGATCAGAAGATTGCGCGACAGCAGTGCGCCTGCGCCGACAGGCTTATAAGCAACGCCCTTCAGCGAAAGCGGGATCAGCGCGACAATGATGAGTGCGTTGAAGATGATCGCCGAGAGGATCGCGCTTTGTGGGGTCGCAAGCCCCATGATGTTGAGCGCGCCAAGCTGCGGATAAAAGGCGAGAAACATCGCGGGAATGATCGCAAAATACTTGGCAATGTCATTGGCAATCGAGAAGGTCGTGAGTGCGCCGCGCGTCATTAGCAATTGCTTGCCGATCTCAACAATCTCGATGAGCTTGGTTGGATCACTATCGAGATCGACCATATTCCCGGCCTCGCGTGCGGCAACCGTACCCGTATTCATCGCAACGCCGACATCGGCCTGCGCCAGGGCTGGCGCGTCATTGGTGCCGTCGCCGCACATGGCCACAAGCTTGCCCCTGGCCTGTTCCTGCCGGATAAGCTCAAGCTTGTTTTCAGGCGTTGCCTGCGCCAGAAAATCATCGACGCCTGCTTCTGCTGCAATCGCCGCCGCCGTCATCGGATTATCGCCAGTAATCATCACCGTGCGGATACCCATGCGGCGCAATTCAGTGAAACGCTCGCGGATGCCGCCCTTGACGATATCCTTGAGGTGAATGACGCCAAGCAGGCGTCCATCCTTGCTGACGGCCAAAGGTGTTCCGCCGGTTTTGGCGATTGTGTCGGCAATGGCTTGCAGTTCATGGACGGTCTTCTCATCCGATATTGCATGTTTGAGCACGGCATCAACCGCGCCCTTGCGGATTGACGACCCGTCAACATCGACACCGCTCATCCGGCTTTGCGCCGTGAACGGCACGAAGATCGCATTCAGGCTCTGCATATCGCGGCCGCGCATGTCGTATTTTTCCTTGGCAAGAACGACTATGGAGCGGCCTTCGGGCGTTTCGTCGGCAAGCGAGGCCAATTGTGCGGCATCGGCAAGGGCCAGTTCATTCACGCCGCTAACCGGCATAAAGGCTGTGGCCTGACGATTGCCGAGCGTGATTGTGCCGGTCTTGTCGAGCAAAAGCGTGTCAACATCACCGGCAGCTTCCACCGCACGACCAGACATCGCAAGCACATTGAAGCGCACCAGACGGTCCATGCCGGCGATGCCGATTGCCGACAAAAGTGCGCCGATTGTGGTCGGGATCAGGGTGACGAAGAGAGCAACCAGCACGATGACGGGAATATAACCGCCCGCATAGGAGGCAAAGCTCGGAATCGTCACCACAGCCAGAACAAAGATCAGCGTCATGCCTGCAAGCAGAATGTTGAGCGCGATTTCATTTGGCGTCTTCTGGCGTTCAGCCCCTTCGACAAGGCTGATCATCTTGTCGATGAAAGTCGAGCCCTGAGCCGCCGTGATGCGGACCTTGATCCAGTCAGAGAGAACCTGCGTACCGCCGGTGACAGCAGAGCGGTCGCCGCCCGATTCACGAATGACCGGAGCGGATTCACCTGTGATGGCTGCTTCGTTGACGGAAGCCACACCTTCGACGACTTCACCATCCGATGGAATGATGTCGCCTGCTTCAACGAGCACCACATCGCCGACCTTGAGACTTGTACCAGGTACGGTCGTAAAGTCTTTCTGGCCTGGATCACGGAGCAGTTTGGCCTGGGTTTCCGTGCGGGTGCGGCGCAGGGATTCCGCCTGTGCCTTGCCGCGACCTTCGGCAACAGCTTCGGCAAAATTGGCAAAGAGTACCGTGAACCAGAGCCACAGCACGATCTGGAACGAAAAGCCGATATCGGTTCCGCTGGTCGCAACATCCTTCAACAGAAGAACAGTTGTAAGCATCGAGACCACAGCCACCACGAACATCACCGGATTGCGTGCAAGGCTTTTGGGATTAAGCTTGCGAAAAGCGTCACCAATGGCGGGAATGAGGATGCGCGCATCTAGGATGCTGGCCTTAACGACTTTGGCGGATTGGGACTTGCTCATAGGGAACTCCAGAAAAGCGGACCCAGAAATTCTGCAGCAAGTACGATCATCAGCACTGCTGCGAGGATGAGGAGAATGAGGTTTGATGGCCTAAAACTCCGTGCATCCGAATGGATGCAAAAAGGAGTTATTAACTTGCTGAATATGTGCATTAGAATGTCTGCCCGTTGATAAGCGCGAGATGTTCAGCCACAGGTCCGAGTGCCAGTGCGGGGAAGAAGATCAGACCACCCACAACGAGAATGACACCGATCAACAGACCGACGAAAAGCGGTCCGTGGGTCGGGAATGTCCCGGCGGATTCGGGTGCAGCCTTCTTGGCAACCAGTGAGCCTGCAATTGCCAGTGCCGGTACGATGACCAGAAAGCGGCCCATCAGCATCGCAAGACCGATGGTGATGTTGTACCAGGGCGTGTTGCCCGAGAGACCACCAAAGGCCGAACCGTTATTGGCGGTGCCCGACGTATAGGCATAAAGGATTTCCGAAAAGCCATGCGGCCCCGGATTGGCAATCGAGCTTAGACCTGCCGGAATGACTGTGGCGATTGCCGTAAAGCCAAGGATCGAAAGCGGCAGGCAGAGAACGGCGAGCATGGCCATCTTCACTTCTTTGGCCTCGATTTTCTTGCCCAGATATTCCGGTGTGCGTCCGACCATCAAACCGGCCACGAAGATTGCCACGACGACAAACAGGATGATGCCGTAGAAGCCTGCGCCCACACCGCCGATAATGATTTCACCCAGCATCATATTGATCATGGGGATCATGCCGCCAAGTGCCATCATGCTGTCATGCATGGCAATGACTGCGCCACAGGAGGCGGCTGTCGTCACCACTGCAAATAGCGCCGACATGGTAATGCCGAAGCGGGTTTCCTTGCCTTCCATATTGCCGCCATCAATGCCAAGCGCATGGATCAGCGGATTGCCCGCAGCTTCTGCCCAATAGCAAATGGCAACACCGGCCACAAAGAGCACGCCCATTGCAGCAAAAATCGCCCAGCCCTGCTTTTCATTGCCGACCATGCGGCCAAACACATTTGTAAGGCCCGCACCGATGGCAAAGATCGCTACCATCTGGATCATGTTCGAAATGGCATCGGGATTTTCAAATGGATGCGCGGAATTGGCATTGAAGAACCCGCCGCCATTGGTGCCGAGCATCTTGATGGCAAGCTGAGAAGCGACCGGACCAAGGGCTATGACCTGACGCGCGCCTTCAAGCGTGGTGGCTTCGACATAAGAGCCGAGCGTCTGCGGTACACCGAGCGCCACAAAAGCAAGCGTCATGACCACACAAATGGGCAGCAGGATATAGAGCGTGCAGCGTGTGAGGTCACACCAGAAATTGCCCAGCGTCTTCATCGATTTGCGCGAGAAGGCGCGGATAAGCGCAATGGCTATGGCCACACCCGTTGCAGCCGAAACGAAATTCTGGACTGTAAGACCTGCCATCTGGGTGAGATAGGACATGGTGCTTTCGCCACCATAGTTCTGCCAGTTGGTGTTGGTCACAAAACTTGTGGCCGTGTTGAAGGCGAGATCGGCAGGCACATTGCTCATGCCCATCGGGTTGAAAGGCAGGGAACCTTGCGCGCGCTGCAGAAAATAAAGCAGCAGAAAGCCTGCAAGATTGAACAGCAGCATGGCGGCTGCATAGCTCGTCCAGTGTTGCTCCTCACGCTCGCTTGTTCCTGCCAGACGATAAAGGCCCCGTTCGATGGGAACGAGGACAGGCGACAGAAACGTGCGCTCGCCATTGAAAACGCGCGTCATGTAGCTGCCAAGCGGCTTTATGAGCGCGATGATGATCCCGCAAAATATGAGGATCTGTATCCATCCATTGATTGTCATGGTTTTTCCCAAGCCTGATTAGAGCGCGTTTCGATCTGATTGAAACAGATCCGCGCTCTAAATCTTTGGTTTAACGCGCATCGTATCCGAAATTGGCTTCCGACTTTTCGGGATGCGCTCTAGGCTCAAATCGGCTGCTTATTCAGAACCGTTCCGGACGAATGAGCGCGTAAAGAAGGTAGGCGGCAACGAAAGCCGCAACCAGGGCGCCTGCGATATATTCAATCAGCATGGCGGGTTCCTCAAAGCCTCTCGCAAAGGCGCAAATAGCCAAACAGCATTGCGAAGAAAGCGATGCCGATACCAAGAACGGCGATATCCATTGTCATTTCTACTGTGCCCGGCCTGATTACCTGTGGGCTCCCTGTTTCACAGCAGGCACTATGCTGCCGGAGCTCATAGGATTTCGAGAGAGGGTAAAGGGCGAAGAAATAAAAAAGTCATATATGTTTGGAAGACAATTTCACCATTTCAGTCGGTCAGTTTTTCCAACTTGATGTTGAATAATTGCTGCGATGAATAGTGCGGCTTATCTTTTGACGCAGTTATGCAGCGAGTGCTTCGAACTGTTGTTTGATTGAGAGTGCATTAGCGGCTGCAAAGATGCCTTGCTGTTTGCGCATCATGTGAATGAGCTCAATACCGGTGAGCGTGATACCGGTTGCGGTTTCTGACTTGAAACTTAGCATGGAGCGTGTGCGTCGTTTGATGCGGCGATGATCCTGCTCAATCGTGTTGTTCATGTATTTGCTGGAGCAATGACAATCGGTTTGCCAGCCTGGCTAAGCCGGATCTCCGCATCGCATTGCATTATAGCTATTCTATTTGTCTCGCGTCCATCAATGGTAATGCGCACTGGCCTGCCGTGGCGGGCGAGTGCCTTGCGGATAATGCATTTGGCAGCGCTCAGTTTACGTTGTTTGCTGAAACAGAACTCGACCGTGTCACCATTGCTATCGATGGCGCGGTATCAGTACAGCCAGTGGTGTTTGACGTTGATGTGCGTCTCATCAAGGTTCCATTTGCGTGGGACCTGACGCTTCCTCCGATTGAAACGTTCAAGCCATTTGGGGCTGAAGCAGATGACCCAGCGATGCAGGGTTAAATGATCGAGATCAATGCCGCGTTCCGCCATCATTTCCTTCAGATTACGCAGGCTCAGATTGTAAGCCAGATACATCGAACACACAGAAGGATGACAGATTTATCAAAATGGCGACCTTTGAACATCAAAAATACTCAGCTGATTAAAAGCCGGTATTCTGTCAGTCCATCCATTTACGAAAAGTTTGCAACAAAACCGTTTATCACAGGCGCATTTTTTGCAGGGCAAACGGTCTGAAAATTTTGAGATATGGTTTAATTTATTGCATCGTACCGACACAACATACGTGAGATATTGCAATGTAGATCTTATAGTCTACATTAACACTAATAAAAATGTAGATAGATTGAAGGATTGCGACAATGGCGATCAACATTACAAATGAAGAGGCGGACAAGCTAATACGCAAATTTGCCAAGCTCACAGGCCGCAATCTGACTGATGCGATTATATTAGCTGTGAATGAGGCAATTGAGAGTCGGGTTAACACGGAAACACCGATGGAAACAGCCGAACGTTTACGTAAAAAACACGGCATTCGGCTGACAGCTCAGGCGAGAGAACCCCTTCCCCCGTCCGTATTCAATGAAATGTGGGAAGACAAATAATGTATGTTGATGCTTGCGCCCTTATCGCATTGGCTACCAGTGAACCCGAAGCCGAACGCGTTTCACATGCTCTGACCAATGCAAAGAAGCGCATCACCTCCGCTGTGGCGATTTTGGAAACAGTAATCGCATTGACAAGGCCTGATAAATTCGATTGTACGCCCACACAGGCCGAAGCGTTTCTTATGGACTTGCTGGAGTCGCGAAATATCAAACTCGTTGATTTGCCGATTGCGAAAACGGCATCCAGTCTATCAATAAGTGCTTTTGAAAAATTCGGCAAAGGGGCAAGACGGCTTAATCTGGGTGATTGTTTGCATTACGCTTGTGCAAAATATTATCGCGTTCCTATTCTCGCGACCCATGATGAATTCCGTCAAACGGATATTGAAACCATACCTTAATAGGCGTTTCAGAAATGAAGATGATAACGTAGCGGTTCCCTATCCGCCGTTATCTGCTCGCCAACCCTGGTTCTGTTATAAACCACTACGATTTGATCAGTTAGGGAAATGCTCAAGGCCGTCATGTTGTAATTGTAGTTTTTGGGTATACCCATTGTGGAGTGCTGAAATCCGGTACTGTATGGTCCGTTATGACAGTTTATAACAGACTGGTACACGCAAATGGCCCTAACAGTACCGCAGAAGTTTCAGCCATCTGCTAGCGTCTACCAGTGAGCAGGAAGCATCGCGGGCGAGGGTATGCTGGACACGTTTGCACGCGAGCGGGTTGTGACCATTTGTAACTACAACACGGAGAATGAATCCGGTGCGCGGCTTGACCGGCCAGAATTGTTTCGTCTGCTGGATGATTGTCAGTCTGGTGACGTGTTGCTGGTGAAAGACGTTGACCGGCTGTCGCGATTGAAAGAAGACGATGGGCAGCGGTTGAAAACGCTGTTGCGTGAACGTCAGATCAAGGTTGTTGCTGTAAATGTACCAACAACATGGCAAAGCCTTTCACCAAACCATTCAGAATTTGACGCCCGTATGTTCGGCGTGATCGATGACATGTTGCTCGATATGCTGGCGGCAATTGCACGGCGAGATTATGAGCAGCGCCGCGACCGGCAAAAGCAAGGTATAGCTGTAGCAAAGGCCGCTGGAAAATATCAGGGGCGCAAGGCTGACATAAAGCGATACGTGGCGATTAACCGGATGCTTGCCAGCGGGAACTGGGCGCTGTAAACTGGAGACAACCCGCGTAATCATTGAACGCTGCAGGGTTGTCGGAGGTTTGATGATCGTCTGCGCTCGATGCGCAACCGATCATCTATATTTGCACCGCCGATATGCATGTGGCCATTGTCAGGTTGCTACACTCACATCAAAATCGAAATTAATACGCTCATAGGGGAATGAAATACCCTGTTCCCTTTTGTCGATCACACCAGCATTGATCAGCGTTGTCACGTCACGATGAACGGCCTGCACGTTACGCCCTACACGACGCGCAACTTCTCTGATCGACAAAGCACCCTGACCGGCCAGAGCCTTGACGATTGCGAGGCGGGAAGGGGCAAGCACCCGATGCATGTCATCATAGCTCAGAAAATTAAGAGACGGATCGACGGCCACCGCTTCACCTGTACGAGCCTGTTGTGCCGCCCGCAAAACCCTTGATTTGGTATCGGCATGTGATGCAATCCGAACGTTTAATGTGTTCATCGCATTATCCTTTCCATATCGGCCAGAAACGCGTCATAGAGCCCTTCGAGCGAGACAAATTCGATCGGTTCTTCCAGACCCGTCAATGTGCCGGTGATCGCCCTTGCCGCGCTCATTGTCATAGCGCAGAACGCATTCACCGCCCACAACCTGAGCCAGCTGGTATCGGAACGGATGCGCACTGCCTAAGACCGGTTCGGGCAAGGGCCAGAGTATAACCTCATCAAAGGCCGTTTCACTGGTCGCCGTTCGGGCCTTTTCTAACAGCGTGGCTGTCACGTTGTTATCGATAACAACATTGATGATTGTTGTCAGTAGAAACAACACTTACTTCCATACTAAAATGGCACAAAGAAACGTTAGCGTCGGATTCCGCCCCTTCCCGCAAGCGATGCCATAGACAGGCAAGGTTACCCGCACCAGAGCGCATATGTGCGGCGAAGTGCGCCACGCACGCACTTCGCGACGTCGGATTTGACAAACTGTCAGCCTGCCCCGAACTTTCTGGCCATATCGCTCAGTCTTGCCAGTGCTTCGTCGAACCGCCCTTCGGCTTCAGCGTGTCGCTGGAATGCCACGCGCGAAACAAGTATTTCTGCCGGTGTCGGCTTCTGTGAAAACAACGCCATGACCTCATCCGTAAATTCTGACAATGGCTGGTAGCCATCACGTGTCTCCTGACCGGGCGTGAGTGTTGTCTGCACTGCGGGCGGAACCAACTCGATGACTTCAACCTGCCCCTTCAAAGCCTCACGCAATGAAATGGTATATGAATGGATTGCTGCTTTGGTCGCATTATAAGTCGGAGCGCTAAACAGCGGAACAAATGCCAGACCTGAACTGACATTCACTATTGTTGAATCTGGCTGCGCCACAAGATGATTGATGAACGCATTGGTCATACGGATGGTACCAAGCAAGTTTGTCGTGATCATTGCCTCAGCATCAGTAAGATCACGCTGATGATCCAGAGTTTCAGACCGCATGATGCCTGCATTGTTAATAAGAACATTTATGCTTGGATACTTTCTGATAACATCGATAGCAAAATCAGAAATGTCTGGGCTACTTTCAACATCGACTGTTATCGCAAGCATATTATCGCGTCCGATGCACGCTCGTTCAAGTGCATCCAGGCGCCGTCCGGCAATGATAACAGTGTTGCCCAAATCGTGAAAGCGGTGCGCTAATGCTTCCCCGATACCTGACCCGCCGCCGGTAATCAGGATCGTATTGCCAGTTATTTTCATGCAATTTACTCCGCTAGAGCGCATGCCAAAAGTGTGAAACAGCTATAGGCATCGCGTTAAAACAGCTTGTTAGAGCGATGATTTGGTCCCACAGATCGAACCAGCCTCCAGGGCCACTGGTGCTTAAATGAGCTTATTGCTATCTGATGGAAAGAAGGCACTTAAAAGAATTATACTTACCAAAAAGAGAGTATTGAATTGTCCGGTTTGAAACACACGATGCCCTCAAGTCCCCTAGAGAAAAGTCAGACAAGAGCGCCGGATCCAAAAGTCGAGGCACTGGTCAATGATCTCATTGGCCGGGTCGCGGATAAATGGACGATGATTATTCTCGAAATGCTCAATGGGCATGAAGAATTGCGCTTTACGCAGCTTGCGCGCCATATCCCGAATATTAGTCAAAAAATGCTGACGCAAACACTGCGCCAGATGGAGCGCGATGGACTGGTGTCGCGCACAGTGCATGCGGTTGTACCACCCCGCGTGGACTACCGACTGACCCTTCTGGGTATGAGTTTAGGAGCAGCCTTCTGCGGCGTTTGGATTTGGGCAGAGGCCAATCTTCAGACAGTTGAGACTGCGAGGCGGAAATTTGAGGAGCAGCGCCCCTGAGTGATAAAGCTCACTTCTATTAATCATATTTTCTAAAATAATGAGCTATAGAAATGGACACTATCGCTCGTGACCTGGAACAGGACACAACCGGACTGGCCCAATTTCCACTATGACGCTGCACAGTCTGGAGCAACAATTCCTGCTGTCATCCGGCGAAGTGATCGGCGCGGTGCGCCATATCAATCCGGCCGAGCGCGATCTGTTGCGTATCGAACTTTTGAGTGATGAAGCGATCAAAACAAGCGCCATTGAGGGCGAGACTTTAGACCGGCTCTGTGTGCAGTCGTCACTGCGGCGGCAATTAGGCCTGACGACCGACCGGCGATCTGTGCAACCGCGTGAACACGGCATCGCCGAATTGATGATCGATGTGAATGGCAGTAAGTAACGCTCTGTTGCAAAACTTCAATCTGAACGGAGCCCGGCCTATCTCTGGACGTAGTTATGCAGCGAGTGCTTCGAACTGTTGTTTGATTGAGCGTGCATTTACCGCTGAAAAGATGCCTTGTTGTTTACGCATCATGTGAATGAGTTCTATACCGGCGAGCGTTATGCCCGCTGCAGTTTGTGACTTGAAACCAAGCATGGAGCGTATGCGTCGTTTGATGCGATGGTGATCTTGCTCAATCATGTTGTTCATATATTTGCTGGAACGAATGGCAATCGGTTGGCCAGTCTGTCTGAGCTGGTTCTCTGCATCGCATTGCAATATAGCTATTCTGTTGCTCTCCCTTCCATCAACGGTAATGCGCACTGGCCTGCCATGGCGGGCCGGTGCCTTACGCAGAAAGCGTTTAGCAGCGGTTAGATCACGATGTTTGCTGAAATAGAACTCAACCATAGCGCCATTGCTATCAATCGCATGATATAAGTACAGCCACTCACCTTTGACCTTGATATACGTCTCATCAAGGTTCCAATTGCGCGTGACCTGACGCTTCTTCCGATTAAAACGTTCAAGCAGTTTTGGGCTAAAGCTGACGACCCAACGATGGACGGTTGAGTGATCGAGATCGATGCCACGTTCCGCCATCATTTCCTTTAGATTGCGAAGGCTCAAATTGTAAGCCAGATACCAACGAACACAAAGCAGAATGACGGACTTATCAAAATGGCGGCCTTTAAACATCTGAAATACCCGGCGGATTAAATGCCAGGATACTATCAGCTCATCCATTGACGAAAAGTTTGCAACAGATCCCGTCGGCTTCTGGACTTCTAATAGGCGTTGACCAGTCTCCAATCCGCATCTTCATAACGGACTAAGCATATTCTTGGGCAAGTGCCCGATCCCACTGAGCTGGTGAACGGATATCAGGGTGTTGGCCACCAAGCCATCGGCCACATTTCAGAATGCCATAGTAGTTGCTGGTCAAGGTCGATCGAGCAGCGGTCGTCCGCGACCAGAACAACACCGTAGGGTTCATTGCGACTCTCCGAGAAACTTTGGCTTCAACCAGCATTTTTGTCGCAACAAAAACTTCCAATCAATATAAAAATCATGTAAAATAAATCAATTATGGCTGATTTGATAAGATGTATACGCTAAATAATTGTAAATAAACATCAAAATTGTTACAACAAATTTAAGTGTTTATTGCTGCCTCGGAGCGAATATCTGGATAGTCTCTAGAATTGGAGTTATGCATTGCTGATGTCATTTAAAAATTATGCGTCCCTTATGAAATCCAGCATTGAACATTTGCCACTCGCGAAACAAGAGGAACTGCATCGAACAGTTCAGATCTTGTTGGAGGAGCTTGAAGATGCGTTGAAGCCTGGGTCAGCAGAGTTTAAAAAGCGTGGGCGTATCTTGAAGATCATTCTCTTCGGATCATACGCCCGCGGCGACTGGGTTGATGAGCCGCATACATCCAAGGGATACCAATCTGATTTTGATCTTCTGATTATTGTCAATGACAGGCGACTAACGGAATTTTCAACATATTGGAATAAGGCAGATGACCGCCTTATCCACGCACAGGATTTGAAGACCCCTGTTAAGTTCATCGTTCACTCGAGACGAGAGATCAACAATGCACTTAAGCAAGGACAGTACTTTTTTGTCGATATCAGACGCCAGGGAATTGTGCTCTATGAGCTCGATGATGAGCCATTGGCCGAACCGCGGCCAATATCAGATCGTGATGCATATCAAATCGCGAAGGGGCATTTTGAGGATCGCTTGCCGCATTCAAGAGTGTTTCTCAAAACTGCTAGGTTTTGCGTCGCACAGGGGGACTTTAAAGAGGCTGCATTTCTATTGCATCAAGCCATTGAGCAAGCTTATTCCGGTTTGCTTCTCACGTTGACCAATTACACGCCTGCTTCGCATAACATTAAGTTTTTACGGAGCATTGCGGAAAGCCAGGCGCCAGGTTTGGCGGATGTTTGGCCGCGAGATCAGCAGCGCTATTCCGCATGGTTTAATGTGGTAAACGAAGCTTATGTCAAAGCGCGGTATTCAAAGCATTTTGAGATTAGCCAAAAAGCTTTGGAGTGGTTGTCAGCGCGTACGCAAAAGTTGATCGACGAAGTCGATATTATTTGTCGGGATCATCTGCTCAAGTTGAGCCAGGCCGCAGAAATTTAGTCTGTCATTTTTTGAGAATACTCAAACTCAGGATGTACAACCATTTTTTCTTGTGCGCAGGGGTGAGGCGGGGGAACTGAAATCCCTCTTAAGGGTGAGATTTGGCTCATGCGGGCAAAAGCAATGAAAAATGAGGGATTACCGATCGGCTGCTCTTACAAAGCTTCTTTTCTGGTAGGTGATCGCATTGCCGTCGTGAAGGGCGCTCCCAATCTAACGCGGCAAGGCCAGTTGCGATTGTAAGCGGGGCAGATTTGTTGGGGGGGTCTTTTATTTTTGAGTCAAAGTCAGAAATGCTTTTTACTCAAGACTTGTGCATAACGCCGAAGTTCGTCGATCATTTTGAGCCCGAGGATTCCTGATTTTCGCAAATCATGATTCTCTGTTGAGATGCCGAAGAGAACGCTTCCCTCGCCCAAGCATGCTGACACGCTTTCACTGAACGCGTTGCGCAGTCTGGTCACGGGTCTGGTTGAGAAGGCAGAACGTGCAGAAGTTCGCCTTGAGAAGCTGGAAGCTGAAAATGCAGCACTCCGTAAGGAGAATGCCGAGCTCCGTCTGGAAAATACCCAGCTTAAAGTTGAGAACCAACTCCTTCGCGATGAGATTGCGCGACTGAAAAACC